>NZ_JBEYTJ010000008.1:0-311608 GCF_040642995.1 Nonomuraea sp. NPDC047529
CTTGCCCCCCCACACTCTTCCCCCCCCCCCCCCTCTCCCGATCGGGGGGGCGGCGGCCCCCCCCCCCCCCGACCAGGGCTTTCCCGGTGTCGCCGTCGTGGGGTCGGCGACCGGGGGCCTCGGCGTTGCCTCCACGCCCGGCGGGGCCCCGAGGGGCTCCACCAGGGTGCGTGCCTGCACGGGGAAGCCGTCAGCCCGCCAGAAAGGTGCGTCGGCGGGCAGCGGCTGCGCCGAGGCGAGCCGGGTGGGCAGTGTGCCGGGCAGCGCCGCGATCGGCAGCCGGCGCAGCAGCGTGGCGGCCGACATGGTGCGGGGCGCGGCCCGGCAGGCGGCGCAGCCCTGGATGTGACGGCTGATCCGGGCGCGGGCCCGCCGCCCCGGCGAGGTGACCCAGGCCGCCACCCGCGTGGTCAGATCAGGACATCCCGTATGGCCGCGCGCGGCGATGATCGCGGCGAACCAGCCCTCCAGCCCGTCGGACGCCCGCGTCACGACGGCCCGGACCTCGTCCTGGCTCAGGCTGAAGACGGTGGCCAGCTCGGCGTCGGACAGGCCGTGGCGCAGGGACAGGTCGAGCAGCTCGCGCAGCGGCCGGTCGAGGGAGAGCAGCGCCTCGGGCAGCAGCTCCGACATCCGCCCGGGACGCGACCACGAGCCGATGCTGGCCGGCTTGGCCACGAACGCGCGATGGGCGCGGGCCAGGGCGTAGAGCCAGGGCCGGTGCAGGGCGGGGTCGGGCAGCCGGCCCGCGTAGAGGTGGGCGGACACCAGCGCGCCCGCGACCGCCTGCTCGGCGTCGCCCGCGGCCAGCTCGGTGCGGCAGTAGTCGTAGAGGCCGGAGCCGTGCGTGTCGCACAGCTCGCGGATGGACTGGCGCGCTTCGTCCGAGAGCGTTCGCCACATGCGGTGTCACACCTCCTCAGCGGTGTCTCAGACGGGCCGGGCTCCGCCGGTGGAGCCGGGAACGGTGTCGAGCAGCGAGGCCTGCGCGAGATAGGCCCGCGTGGCCTCCGGGTCGCCGGCGATGGCCCGCAGCCCGGCCATCGCCGCGGCCAGCCGGGCGCTGTCGCGCTCGCGCACGCCGGCCGGCCGCGTCCCGCCGCGCGGCATCACCCGCTGCAGCAGCACGGACCGCCGCCGCCACGCCCACGCCTCCAGCGCGGTGGGCGGCGCGAAGCCGCCGAGCACGGCCGCGATCACCTGGCCGACCTCGGCGGCGTCGTGGATGCCGGCGTTCATGTTGAGGCCGCCGACCGTGGAGGTCAGGTGGGCGGCGTCGCCGACGAACAGCACTCGTCCGCAGCGGTAGGAGGTCAGCACGCCCCTGGACAGCCCGAACCGGTCGGCCCCGGTCACGTGGATGGGCCCGCTCGCCCCCGGCAGGGCGCGGCGGACCAGCATCGAGACGTTGGGCGAGGACAGCGGCTCGGTGGCGTCGCAGGGGATCCTGAAGATGATCCGCCAGTGGTCGGGCAGCGCGAGCAGCGTGCACGACTGCTGCACGTCGCGGACGTGGGTGAGCGGCGCCAGGCTCGGCAGCAGCCGGTCGAGCGGCGAGTCGGTGAACACCCGCAGCGCCTGCGTCGGGTAGGCCGACCGGGGGAAGGGCAGCCCGAGCGAGCCGCGTACCGTGCTGTGGCCGCCGTCGGCGGCGATCATGTACCGGGCCCGCGTCCAGGTGTGGCCGACGCGGACCCGGATGCCGGTGCCCCCCTCGGAGACCCCGTCGACGCGCGTGCCGAAGCGCACGTCGACGTCGGGGTAGGCGTTCAGGGCCGCGAGCAGCAGCGGGGTGAGCGCGGCCTGGTCGGCGTGGAGCTTGAACGGGTGCTTGGTCAGGCCGTTGAGCCGGTTCATGCCCATCTCGGCCAGCACGATCCCCGACCGGTCGCGCCACTGCACCCGGTCGACCACGCGGCCCTTGGCGACCAGTTGCGAGGCCACGCCCAGCTCGTCGAGCAGGTCGAGCGTGGCCGGGTGGAAGGTGCAGGCCCGCGCCTGCACGGCGAGCTCGTTCTCCCGTTCCAGCACGGTGACCGGGATCCCGGCCCTGGCCAGCGAGAGCGCCGCGGTCAGCCCCGCCGGGCCGGCCCCGACCACGATGACGCCGTTCATGCGGGGCGCCTCCCCTGTTCCGCCATGTGGCGGCGGTAGGGCACCCGGCTGAGCGTGACGTGCTCGCCGATGGCCCGCGACAGGGCCCACCAGGCGGTGCAGAGGTTGGACGTGAGCAGCGTGCGGTCGTTGCCGGCGCTGAGCGGCCCGAGCACGGGCAGCGTGGCCATGCCGGTGCCGGTGAACAGCAGCACCGCGTCGCCGGGCACCTCGGCCCGCTCGACCTGGGTGATCAGCTCGGCCGGGGTGACCGCGTAGGAGGAGTAGCCGCCCTTGGCGGCCCGCACCTGGACGACCTGCGTGACGTTGAGCCCCGCCGTCTTCCAGAAGCGCTCGGCCAGCTCGGTCAGCCACGGCTGGTACGGCGAGACCAGCACGATGTCGCTCGCGCCGACGTGCTCGACCGCCTCCCTGGTGGCCTGTGTGGAGGACGCGAACGGCACGCCGGTCGAGGCCGACAGCCGGGCGCACTGGTCGCCGTCCTCGTCGGGCCCCAGCAGGTAGCGCGCCTCGCTGCAGGCCATGACCAGGGCGTCGAGCGGCAGGCCGTCGAACGCGCAGACCATGCCGGGCAGCGCCTCGTTGTAGCTCTCCAGTCGTTCGGCGAGCGCCACTCCCCGGTGCACGGGGAAGCGGGTGACGTGCATGTCGGCGCGGGAGCCGAGCAGGCGGGTCAGCTCGGGCTCCGCCGAGGGATTGGCGGGGGCGACGATCACGCCCACCCTGCCGCGGCTCATCTCACACCTTCCGGGTCGTGGACCGTGCGCATGACGGTCAGGCCAGCGCCTGGTCGATCTCGCCGATCGCCTGGACGGACACCTGCCGGATCCGGCGCAGCCGGTGGACGGTGCGCGCCGGGGCCTCGGCCCGTGCCGGCTCGTCCCGGCCCTCGCCCCTGGGCTCCGCGGGCTGGGGCCGCGCGCCCCGGGCGTGCACTTCGTGCGGCTGCCGCCTGGACACCTCGTCGGTGAGCATGATCACTCCTGTCAGTCGCGGATCCGGGTGAAGCGGGCCGGGCGCGGCCCGCGGAGGTCATGGCCACCGGCACGGGGGCCCGCACGGATGCCGGCCCCCGGAGGGGGCGGTCGATCAGAGTCGTGGCGCCCGTCACGCCGATCGTCGCGCCCGGCGTCGCCGCCGTGCCGGTGGGGTCGATCGGGGGGCCGGGCGGGCCCGCCTCCCCGATCGCGGAGGCCGCCGCCCGATCACGGGCGGACGACCGCGAGGAAAGCCGGCCCCAGGCACTACCCCTTGAGTTGGCCGGCACGCCAGCCGCTACCGCGCCGGCCGTCAGCACCGTGCCGACTTTGTCGAGCACGTGACACACGGTGCCGGAGGGATGGGGTAGAGCCGGAGCCGGCCGCTTGAGGGCCGCCACCTTGGCCGTCGCAGCGGCAGCCGGCGTGGCCGCGTGCCGGGTCGGCGGGTCGGTGGGCGGCGAGGCCCGGCGTCGGGCGAGGAAGATCGGCGTCATCGCGCCGTCTCCGGATCGAGCGCGGCGGCGGTCCTGTTGGGCACGCTGACGCAGACCATGCGCTCGGTCAGCCCCGCACGCGGCCCGGAGGCGCGCGAGCGGACGGGCGGTGCGTCGCCGGCCACCGTGCGCGCGACCCTGGAGGCCAGCGCGAGGTGCTCGGCGCAGCGCCGGCCCACCTTCGACTCCAGCCCGGCCACCTGGGCCAGCCTGAGCCTGATGGGTTCCAGCGACGACCTGCGTTCGAGGCCGTCGAGGTCGGCCAGCCGGGCGGGCCAGCGCAGCGCGTCGCGGCAGCGGTCGACCACCGCGGCGGGCAGTTCGGCGGCGGGCAGCCCCTCGTGCCGCAGCCGGGTGGCGATCATGACGGCCGCGAACGACGTGCGGTCGAAGTGGGCCAGCCGGCCGGACAGGGCCGCGCCCAGCATCCTGGCGCGGTGGCCCAGGCAGACCGCGCTCCAGCCGAGCAGCAGCAGCCGGTCGGCCCCGGGCTCGGTGTGCCAGCCGGCCAGCCGCAGCTCGCGGGCCATGCGGTGGTGGAGCCGCCAGCGGTGGCGCGGGCTGTCCAGCCAGACCTCGACCCCGCCGAGCGGCAGCTCGGCGACATGGACGTCACGGCTCGTCAGCGGGCCGGCGACCCGCGCGCAGATGCGCCGGACCACCTGCTCCTGCCCCCGGGAGACCGGATCTTCCAGGAAGCGCGAGCCGCCGAGGGAGTCCATGGTCACGTCCGGCCACCTCCTCCCCGGAGACTCTCGCGAATCGTCCGGGCTGTTAAGCCACAGTTACCACGCGCTCCGATACTGTGCTGGAAAGAGGGGCTATGTCAACTCACACTTTGCGAATAAGTTGGTACCTACCCGCCGGGCAGAGCTGGCCCGCGTGGCAGGGGACAGTGGGGGTCTCGTACCTTAGGCTGGGAAAAGTTCACGGGCGGTAGGAGGTGCGCCGTGGCGAACTTCGCCGAACGGCTCGATCTCGCGCTGACCAAGCGCGGCTTCACAGGCGCGCAGGTCGCCTCCGCCCTCACCGAGGCGGGCATACCCATCACGCGCGCCTACGTCAGCCAGCTCCGCACCGGCAAGCAGACCAACCCGACGCTCCAGGTGCTCCGGGCGCTGGCCGCCTGCCTCCAGGTGAGCGTCGGCTGGCTGGTCGGCGACGAGCACTACGAGTCCGGCGCGGTCGAGGACCTGCAACTCCGGGCGGCCGCGATCGGCCTGTCGGCCTCCGGGCTGTCCGAGGGGTCGCTGGCCGTCCTGCGCGGCGTGGTCGAGCTCGCGCGCCGGGCCGAGGGGCTGCCCGGCGAGCCGGAGCCGGCCCCCGAGATCCCCGACGCCGCCACGCCGCTCAACGACTCCCAGCGCCGCGCGCTCGGCAAGCGGCTCCACGGCCTGCGCATGGGCGTGCAGCTCTCGGTCGAGCAGGTCGAGATCGCGCTCGGCAGGGGCGCCGCCGCGATCCCCGCCATCGAGGAGGGCCGCCTCGCGCCCACGCCGATCACCGTCGAGCGCCTGCTCGGCCTCTACGGCGTCACCGCCACGCCCGTTCGTGAGTACGTGCTCTCCCTGGCCAGGGGCGAGCGCGAGGCCGCCTGGTACGACGCCCAGTCGGTGCCCGTCTGGCTGGCCACCGCGTACGCGCTGGAGCAGCGGGCCACGGTGATCCGCACGTACCATCCGCAGTTCGTCCCGCCGATGTTGCAGACCGAGGACTACGCGCGGGCCGCGCTCACCGTGGCCGGGCCCGCCACGCTCGGGCAGCCGTCGGTGGAGGAGGCCCTGGCGCTGGTCATGGCCCGCCAGGAGGTGCTGTCCGCGGCCGGTGACACGGTGTTGTGGGCGGTGATCGACGAGGCCGTGCTGCTGCGCTCGATCGTCGGCCCGCACGCCCAGCTCCGCCAGCTCGACCTGCTGCTCGACCACGCCAAGCGGCCCAACGTCTCGCTGCACGTCGTGCCGGTCGACGACCCCGCGTACATGCCGCGCACCGGCCCGTTCACGCTGTGGCGCTTCGCCGAGGCGTTCGAGCCCGACGTCGCCTGCGCCCACGGCATCGAGTCCGACGAGCTGATCACCGACGTCGCCGCGGTCGAGACCTACCACCAGGCGTTCACGAAGTTGTCGGTGACGACCACCACCCGCGAGGAGACGTACGAGGTGCTGGAGGCCCACCGCGAACGCCTCTCGCGCTCGATCGGAAAATGATCTCCTGACGGGCGGGCCATTCAGGTAAGGCATATTTCCGTAGAATTAATGCTTTTCCTGTTGTCTTCCGGCGCGTATCGAGGATCATATGGTCTGGGTCATCGAGTGGGGTCCGAAAGGACATCTTTTCCCGAGATAGTGGGCGAGGGGAAAGGGGCAACACTCAATGCGTCAGCGTGCCATCCGAAACTTGGCAAAGCTGGAGATGACCCGAGCGACGACAACCCGGGTGCTCGACGCGGCCGCGGGCGGGAAGAACAACTTCTCGGCCGACCGCGATCTGGTGCGCCGATATGACCAGGCCGCGTCCGTGACGACCACCGCCGCACGGGCCGTCCTGCAATTCCTGGTGCGCGTGGTCCGTCATTTGGCGGCGGAAGGCGTGGACCAGTTCATCATTGTGGGAAGCGGCGTGCCCAGCGGTCTTCCCGCGGGCCGGCAATTGCACGACGTGGCCATGGGAGGCCCAGGCGGCGCGCCCGCCCGGGTGGTCTACGTGGAGAACGATCCCATGGTGCTGGCCCTCGCGCGGGCCACCATCGAGCCGATCACCGACCTGGTCCGCGTGGTCGAGGGCGACGTGCGGGAGATCGACGCCATCCTCGACGACGGGGTGGTGCGGCGCTTCCTCGACTGGGACCGGCCCTTGGCCGTGCTGCTGCTGTCCACCCACAGCCTGGCCGACGACGCGTACGTCCACTACGTGCTCGAACGGGTCCGCCGGGCGGCGCCGGACGGCAGTTACCTGTCGCTGCTGCAGACGACGTTCGACGGCGTGCCCGGCGAGCTGCTGCCGGCGATCCGCGACCTGCTGGCCATGACGTTGCCCGGCCACGCGATCCGCGGCAGGCAGGAGGTGGCGGCGCTGCTCGACGGTCTGGTGCTGGTCGATCCGGGGCTGGTGTGGGTCCCGGAGTGGCGGCCCGACGGCTCCGGCACCGCCTGCTCCGACCGGCCGAGCTCGTCGGGCACGTACGGCGCCGTGGCCCGCGTCCCCTGAAGCAGGGGCGGGGCCGCGGCGCGGCGTCTCCGGGGGTCAGGCGCCGGTGGAGGCGGTGGCGGGCGTGGCCGGTTCGCCGGCCGCGCCCTTGGACGGCTCGACCCCGAACGCCAGCACCGCCACCACGGCCAGGACCAGCGGGACCGCCCCGAGCAGCGCGGTCGTGCCGATCGACGGCGCCGCGGCCCCGGCCACCAGCACGGCGGTCACGGCCACGCCGCCCGCCTTGCCCATCCCCGCCGACAACCCCGAGCCGCGCGAGCGCACGCGGGTCGGGTAGATCTCCGAGCTGTAGGCCGCCAGCACCGCGGCGATCGTCGCCGTCCCCACGATCGGCCCGGCCAGCAGCAGGTACAGCCAGGTACGGTCGTGCGCCAGCGTCTCGCCGGAGAAGGCCAGCACCGCCAGCGCCGCCCCCACCAGCGCCGACAGCGTGACGATCGTCTTCTTCGCGCTCCACAGGCCGTACATGGCGGCCGAGATGAAGATCAGCGGCAGGCCCAGCAGCGTCGAGTCGCGCAGCGCCCGGTCGGCCGTCTGCTGGTCGAGGCCCAGTTTCTGCAGGTTCGACGGGATCCAGAGCTGGAAGCCGTACGTGACCAGGCCGATGCTCAGCCCGAGGACCACGACCGCCACCGTCAGCCCGGTGAACGGGCGGCGGAACAGCCGCGAGTAGCCGCCCGCGTGCTCGTCCTCGACGCGCTCGACGTCGGCGGTGACCTCCTGCGCGGCCTCCTCGCTGGTGGCGGCCGCGCCGTACCGGGCCAGGACCGCGCGGGCCTCGGCGTCGCGGCCGTGCGCGAGCAGGAAGCGCGGCGACTCGGGGATGAACCGGTTGAGCAGGATGAGGAACGCCCCGGTCGGCAGCCCGACCAGCCACAGGACCCGCCAGGAGAACGTCGGCGCCAGCGACGCCGACAGCCAGCTCGCCGCCAGGTAGGCGACGGCCAGGTTGCCGCCGATGAGCACCATCACCCAGCCCTTGTGCCGGGGCGGGATCGTCTCGGCCAGCAGCGAGAACGTGATCGGCAGCATGCCGCCCGCGCCCAGCCCCATGGCCACGCACATGGCCAGGTTCCATTCGAAGTCCGGCATGACGCCGCAGATCGCGGTGCCGATGAACAGCACCCCGGCGAACAGGATCGACGGCTTGCGCCCGATCTTGTCGCCCATCCAGCCCCACAGCAGCGAGCCGAGCACCGTCCCGGTGAGCCCGGCCAGCGGCAGCAGCGCCACGGGCAGCTCGCCGGCCGGGTTGAGCGCGGACTTCAGGCCGTACTCCTTGGCCATGCCGGGCGCGACGAAGCCGAGCGTGATCGGCTTCATGGCATCGATGATCACCGCGACGGACATGACCACGATCAGCCCGATGTGCGCCGGCCGCATGCGCGCGTCGTCCAGCGCCCGGACGCGTACCTCGGCGGCGGGCCGGGCGGTGAGCGCGCCGGGCGGGATCAGCCCGTACGCGGTGACCGCCAGCCCCGCCACGATCAGCGCCATGCCGATCGCCATCGGCGGGTCCATCGGCATGCCCGCCAGGCGGTAGTGCATGTCGGCGCCGTGCAGGTACATCGGCAGATGCAGCACGACCCCGGCCACCGTGGCCAGGAAACCGAGCCAGAAGTACAGCGGTCGAGCCAGCTCGACGCCCCCCATTGCCCCTCCGTGAGCAGATCAGTGAGCAGATCCGTGATCAGAGCAGGCGGCCGCCGCGCAGCCGCCATTCGACGAACAACACCCGCATCGGCCCGTTCACGAACAACCACTGGCCGAGCCAGACGAAGGCGAACATCACCGCGAACGCCCCCACGCCGACCGGGCCGGTGACCCCGGGAACGAGCCCGCCGTCCAGCAGCAGCCACGTCAGCAGCCCCTCGGGCACGGCCGTGACCAGCCCGAACAGCGTCGGCCAGTCCTTGTCCCAGCGGAACTGCATGAGCAGGTGGTACAGCAGCTCCCAGCCGACGCCCGCGACGGCGACGGCCAGCAGCACGAGATAGGCGTCCTTGAAGGACATCGGCAGCACCAGGGTGATCAGCGCGGTCAGCGCCGCGCCCACGGTGGCCAGCGTGAACAGCCGGGTCTGCAACCGCCCGGCCAGCGTCGGGATCAAGCGGGCCTCCTGTTCGCCGCCCACCGCAGCCACTGGGCGGCGGACCTCATCGGCCCGAGCCCCTTGCAGAACCCGCGCCTGGTCAGGTCGGCGGCGATGTCGAGCGCGGCGGTCTGCATGCCCAGGAAGCTGTCCACGGCCAGGAAGTGGTTGCCGGCCGTGGCGGCGCCCGAGGCGTACAGGACGCCGCCCTCGCTCTCGGCGCCGAGCACCTCGAAATGCGGGCCGACGCGCAGCCGGCCGGCCTTGTTGGGCTGGGCGCCGCCGTGCCGCAGCAGGTCGTCGAGCACGCGGTGCTCCGGCATGTCGGCCTCCAGCCCGGTGCAGTCGATGATGAAGTCGGACACGTACTGCATGGCGGCGGCGTGCACGCTGCTGGTGTGGGTGACCAGGCGGCCGTCGGGGGCCTGCTCGATGCGGTCGACCACGGCCTGGGTGGGGTGGTACCAGTTGCCCTGGCGGCCCCTGCGCATCTGCTCCTGCCAGCGGGCCAGCTTCGGGGTGGTGGTGCCGGCCACCGTCTTGGAGATCGCGGCGCGCTGCTCGGGCGTGGCCTTCCTGAAACGGGCCTTGAGCTGGCCGCCGAAGGCCGACTTGGGCATCGTGAACGCCTGGTAGGCCCAGCCGTCGCCGCCCTGGCGCCGCATGAAGACGCTGGGGCCGTGCGGGCCGGCCACGTACGTGCGGAACAGGTGGACGATCTGGGTGTGCAGGCCGTACCGCTCACGGTCGTCCATCAGGCGCTGGAGCACCCGCGAGGCCACGATCCCGGCGCCGCGCACGACCACCACCCCGGGACGCTTGCGCAACTGGTCGTAGACGTGCTCGTGCGGCTCGTACGCGTTGACCACCCGGTACCGCTCGCCCTTGGCCTGCCGGAACTCCTGGAGGTCGTCGAGGAACTTCAGCCCCGGGTAGCCGACGGCCAGGTGCACGTACTGGGAGCGCAGCACCACCCGCTTGGTCGGCGAGGTGCCCGACGGCGGCGTGAGCACGGTGAAGTACCCGCCGCCCAGCCGTTTCCTGACCATGCGCACCTGGCCCTTGGCCAGCATGTGCCAGTAGCCGATGCGGTCGGCCTCGCGCCGCACGGTCTGCGTGACCAGCCCGGCGCGCGGGCTGTAGAAGTCGGTGAACAGCGGCTCGGCGAGCACCTGGAGGATCGGCTTGAGCGAGCCGTCCTGCCACGCCTCCTGCACCGCGTACGAGGGGAAGCCCCAGATGTTGTCGGGACGCGCGCCGGCGTCGGAGCGGATGCGCTCGTGCGCGGGCAACTGGGAGACGCGGGTCAGGTACTCCCACGTCTGCCACGGGGTGTCGCTGGTGGACAGCACCCGCATCGCGGGGATCGGCACGCCCCGGACGCGCAACACGTCGACCAGGGTGAACGAGCCCAGCCCGCCGCCCACCGACACCAGCGGCACGTCATGGACGGGGATGCCGGCCGCCTGCACCAGCCGGTCCGTCCAGGACGAGGAATGCAGTAGCTCCGGAGTCAGATCTCCCCGTGACATTCTGTGACCGAGCCCTCCCTGTCGCGGTTAAAGCTAGCGTAAAAGCCGGGCATTCAGTCCCACCAGAACGACCAGGCGTGTTGCCCGATGATCTGGTCGGCGTACCCCTGGAGGTCGCCCGGCCCCTGCACGACGTTGTCGGGGCAGAACGCCCAGTGCTCGGCGGCGACGTGCAGGGCGTGCTCGGGGTCGGCGGGCGGCGCGGCCACGCTCAGGTCGAGCGTGTTGAACCCGACGCTCACCACGCGGGCCCCGAACCGGTCCTCCCAGCTCCGCACCACGGCCGCCAGCGGCACCATCCACTCGTTGTGGTGCAGCGCGCCCTGCCAGCCCATGACCGCCAGCGCGTCGGCCCCCCGCCCGGCCGCCACCAGCCCGAGCGGCATGCCCTTGGGCGCCAGCTCGCGGGCCAGCCAGTCGGCCACGTCGCCGGGGTCGGCGCGGGGCACCCCCGGCGGCGCCAGCCCCGGGCAGAGCGCCCCGTACGGCTCTAACTCCGCCAGCGCGTCGCGCGGCATCTGCGACACCCACTCCTGCCACACCTCGGTCATGAACCCCTCGGCGGTGAAGTGGCCGATCAGCAGCGGGTCGTCGGGCACGATCTGCCCGATCGCCCACGGCTGGGCCGACTCGTCGAGCAGGACCGGCCACAGGCCGCTGTGCGGATGCCAGACCCGCATGAACGACCAGTCCTCGCCCGCGGCGCGCTCGTCGCTCATCCAGAACGCCGGCCGGGCCGCCGCGACCTGCCGGGTGTAGGCCGGGTCGGGCCAGACCACGTCGCCTTCGGGCAGGCCCGGGGGCAGTCTGCGCCCCTTGCCGCCGTCGGCGAACAGCTGGCACAACTCAGGTGGCAGCTGGTGATCGTCCATGCCCTACCGTTCCGATACCGAATCCCGTCTCGGAGATGGTAGTGCCGCGGGTCGCCCCGGGTCTTTGGTGGCACGCGAAACCTTCTCGGACCAGCGGATGCGGTGCTTCACGGCACAATGATGGCTGTGATCCCCTTCGACGCGGTTCTCACCGATCTTGATGGCGTGCTCCGCCTCTTCGACCACACCGTCCAGGCCGAGATCGAGGCCAGGTACGCCCTGCCGCTCATGGCCACGGCCTTCGCCCCGGAGCTGATCGAGCCCGCCACGCTGGGCCGGATGACCGAGCGCGAGTGGCTGGACGCGGTCGCGGTCGCCCTCGGCGGCGACGAACGCGCCAGGCAGGCGGTGGCCGAGTTCGGGGCGGTGCCGTTCCGGGTGGACGAGGAGGTCAGGGCGCTGCTGGCCCAGGCACAGCAGCACGTGCCGGTGATCATCGTGACCAATGCCATGGACACCGTGGAGGAGCACCTCGACCGGCTGGGCCTCACCTACTTCGCCGACGACCTGGTCAGCAGCGCCAGGGTCGGGGTGGCCAAGCCCGATCCGCGCATCTACGAGATCGCCGCCGAACGCGCCGGGGCCGACCCCGCGCGCTGCCTGTTCGTCGACGACCGGCTGCCGAACGTGGAGGCCGCCAGGGCGCTCGGCATGACGGGCGTGCACTACCGGAGCGTCGCCGACCTGGCGGCCGTCCTCGGTCACCTCTGAGCGAGGACGTGCGACGGCCCCGCCCGCGGGGAAGCGGGCGGGGCCGTCGGCGAGGTCAGTCGGCGCAGATGGCGAACACGCTGATGCCGACGTCGTTGTAGCCGATCTGGCGGCCGAGGGCGATCCAGCCGCGGGCGTCATCGGTGGGGAACGACCCCACCAGGATCGCGCCGTTGCCGCGGGCCTCGCCGCCGCCGCCGAGGACGTGCTTGCTCCCCGGGCAGTAGACCGTGCGGCGCTGGAAGTTGGGGACGTTCGCGTTGGGCAGGGTGACGAGCTGGTAGCCGGGCGGCAGCGCCGCCTGCCGGGTGGCCGCCGAGACGGGGCTGGACGCCTGGAGCGCCACGACGGTGGCCGTCACGCAGGCCGCGGTGGCGAGGGCGGCGACGGAAAGGAACAGAGACTTCTTCGATGGCATGGTCTCTCCTTGGCCTGTTCCCTGACGGTCACGGTTTCCGGGCAGCACGCGGCACGCCGGCTTGTGCGGTGCTGTGGGGGGAGACGTGAGGGCAGGGACGAGGGTGCTGACACGTTGAGTATCTGCTCCGTCGCATTCCGTGTCCATACGTGATTCTCAGGTTTTCCGGAGATCCCGCCAGGTGGGAGGTGTTTCCGGCGCGGCTCGCGCCGGCCGCGCCGGAAACGTCGAGGGCCCCCGGGGGTCAGTAACCGCCGCCGCCGTAGGGCGACTTCGTCTTGGGGGCGGAGCGCGGCGTGGGCGCCGGCGTGCTCGCGGGGGCGGCCGAGGAGGTGGGCTTGGTGCCGGCGGGGGCGATCATCCCGATCAGGCCGTGCTTGGCGCCGTCGATGCCGGCCGAGAACCACAGCGTGTTGACGCCGCCGGTGGCCGCGGTGCCGGGTTCGAGGTCCCACAGGCCGGGGAGCGTGACGGGACGGCCGTTGGACGTGGTGATCGCGCCCAGGTGGCGGTTGTTCTTGTAGGCGTGCACCGTGCCGTCGCCGAAGTTGCCGACCAGCAGGGCGCCCGCGTACTGGCCCCAGCCGCGCGGCGCGGCGGTCATGGCCCAGGGGGCGTTGAGCCCGACCTTGGAGATGCGGCCGGTCAGGCGGCCGTCGGCGTTGAAACGGCTCACGAAGCCCTTGCCGGCGCCGAAGACGGGCTTGCCGGTGGCACGGTCGCGCAGCGCGTACGACACCCAGACGCTGCCGTTGACCACGGCCACGTTGTAGGCGTTGTAGCCGCGCGGGACCTGCGAGTCCTGGAACTGCCAGCCGGCCAGGCGGATGCGCCGGAAGTTCTCGTCGAAGGCGTGCACGCGCCCGTGGGCGAAGTCGGCGGCCAGCAGGAAGTCGCCGTCGCCGGTCCGGACGAGTTCCAGGCCCTTGTAGTCGGCGCCGCGGGTGAACGCGGCGATGACGGCGTTGGCCGGGTCCGCCTCGGCGTTCCAGCCGGTGATCGCGCCGCTCGGGCTGCAGAAGATGAACGTGGCGGGCCGCCCCTTCACGGTGAAGCCGTCACCCGGGTTGAACACCTGGCCGGTCGGGGAGCCGCCCGGGATCCACACCTCGGTCTTCTCCTTCTTGCCCGTGCCGGAGTAGACGGTGGCGGTGCCGGTGCCCGCGTTGGAGACCCACAACGTCTTGCCCATGGCCAGGCCCCACGGGTTGACGACCTTGGGGTCGGTGACCGGGGCCTTGCCCTTGACGTCCGACACCAGGTTGATGACGTCGAAACGGGTCCTGGTGGTCGCGTGTGCGGGGGCGGTGAGAGTCGCTCCCGCGACGGCCGCGACAGCGCAGAGTGTGATGATGCGGAGTCGCATCCGTGCCTCCTAGTTAGCGCTTGTGACGCGAGATACGCGGAGGGCGTGGAGCGGGTTCAGCCGGGCCGGAAATATCGGTAGGCGAGTTTTCCCGTCCAGGGCGGGGGAGAAGGAGAGTCATGAACGTGTTGGGCATCGACATCGGCGGCTCGGGAATCAAGGGCGCCCCGGTCGACACCGAGGCCGGAGAGCTCGTCAAGGAGCGGTTGCGCATCGCCACGCCCCAGCCGGCCAAGCCCGAAGGGGTGGCCGAGGTGGTGCGTCAGATCGTCGAGCACTTCGACTGGGACGGCCCGGTCGGCGTGACCTTCCCCGGCGTCGTCGTCGACGGGGTCGTGCACACGGCGGCCAACGTCCACCACTCGTGGATCGGCGTCGACGCCGCCCGGCTGTTCGGCGGCGCGACGGTGCTGAACGACGCCGACGCCGCCGGCATCGCCGAGATGACCTTCGGCAGGGGCCGCGACCAGAAGGGGACCGTGCTGATCCTGACCTTCGGCACGGGCATCGGCAGCGCCCTGTTCGCCGACGGCACACTCGTCTGCAACACCGAGCTCGGCCACCTGGAACTGCGCGGCAAGGACGCCGAGGAGCGCGCGTCGGCGCGGGCCCGCGAGGAGCACGACCTGAGCTGGGAGAAGTGGGCCGATCGGGTCGAGGAGTACCTCAGGCACGTGGAGATGCTGTTCTCGCCGGGCCTGATCGTGATCGGCGGCGGCGTGAGCAAGAAGGCCGACAAGTTCCTGCCGCACGTCACCCTCGACACGCCCGTGGTCCCCGCCGCCCTGCAGAACGAGGCCGGCATCATCGGGGCCGCCCGCCACGCCGCCAGCCGGACGGCCGGATAGGGGGACGGGCGGCGCGGCGATATTGGGATGCGGGAGGCGGCCCGTGTCGGGCACCATGGGCCGTTGGCTCCGGGGCCACGGGGCTCAAATATCCTGAAAGCAGTATGGGAACGCCTCCGTTGTCCTCTCCGCTCGCCGACCTCCAGTCCCGCCTGCCCGAGCTCATGCCGCGCGACCAGCGGCGGCTGCGGCGCAGGCTCGACGGCATGCGCCGGGTCCGCTCCCGTGACGCCCGGGACAAGATCGCCACCGAGATCCTCGCCGACGTCGAGCGGGCCGAGCAGCGGCTGGCGCGCCGCCGCGAGGCCGTGCCGCAGGTCCGGTATCCGGAGAACCTGCCGGTCTCCCAGCGCAAGGACGACATCCTGGCCGCCATCCGCGACCACCAGGTCGTGATCGTCGCGGGCGAGACCGGGTCCGGCAAGACCACCCAGATCCCCAAGATCTGCCTTGAGCTCGGGCGCGGCGTGCGCGGCCTGATCGGCCACACCCAGCCGCGCCGCATCGCCGCCCGCACCGTCGCCGAGCGCGTCGCCGAGGAGCTCGGCACCGAGCTCGGCGAGGTCGTCGGCTACAAGGTCCGCTTCACCGACCAGGCGAGCGACCGCACCCTGGTCAAGCTGATGACCGACGGCATCCTGCTGGCCGAGCTGCAGAACGACCGCATGCTCGACCAGTACGACACCCTGATCATCGACGAGGCCCACGAGCGCAGCCTCAACATCGACTTCATCCTCGGCTACCTCAAGCAGCTCCTCCCGCAGCGCCCCGACCTCAAGGTCATCATCACCAGCGCCACCATCGACCCCGAGCGCTTCTCCCGCCACTTCGGCGACGCGCCGATCATCGAGGTCTCCGGCCGCACCTACCCGGTCGAGGTCCGCTACCGCCCGCTGGCGGAGGACGACGACCAGACCGGCGGCATCGTCGACGCCTGCCGCGAGCTGGTCACCGAGGGGCCCGGCGACATCCTGGTCTTCCTGTCCGGCGAGCGGGAGATCCGCGACGCCGCCGACGCCCTGACCAAGGCCGACTTCCGCAACACCGAGATCCTGCCGCTCTACGCCCGGCTGAGCGCCGCCGAGCAGCACCGCGTCTTCCAGCGCCACACCGGCCGCCGGATCGTCCTGGCGACCAACGTGGCCGAGACCTCGCTGACCGTCCCCGGCATCAAGTACGTGGTCGACCCGGGCTTCGCGCGCATCTCCCGCTACAGCCACCGCACCAAGGTGCAGCGCCTGCCCATCGAGCCCATCTCGCAGGCCAGTGCCAACCAGCGCAAGGGCCGCTCGGGCCGCACCTCCGACGGCATCTGCATCCGGCTCTACGAGGAGGAGGACTTCCTCGGCAGGCCGGAGTTCACCGACCCGGAGATCCTGCGCACCAACCTGGCCTCGGTCATCCTGCAGATGACCTCGATCGGGCTGGGCGACATCGAGGCGTTCCCGTTCGTCGAGCCGCCCGACCGCCGCCAGGTCAAGGACGGCGTCAACCTGCTCCACGAGCTGGGCGCGTTCGACGCCCAGGGCAAGCTCACCGGCGTCGGCCGCAAGCTGGCGACCCTGCCGGTCGACCCGCGCCTTGGCCGCATGGTGCTGGAGGCCGAGAAGAACGGCTGCCTGCGCGAGGTGATGGTGATCGCCTCCGCGCTGTCCATCCAGGACCCGCGCGAGCGGCCGTCCGACAAGCAGCAGCAGGCCGACGAGAAGCACCGGCGCTTCGCCGACCCCGAGTCCGACTTCCTGACCTACCTCAACCTGTGGAACTACCTGCGCGACAAGCAGAAGGAGCTGTCCTCCAGCGCGTTCCGGCGGCTGTGCAAGGCCGAGTTCCTCAACTACCTGCGGGTCCGCGAGTGGCAGGACATCTACAGCCAGGTCCGCCAGGCGCTCGGCGCACAGCCCGGCAGCGTGGCCGCCGACCCCTACCAGGTGCACGTGTCGCTGCTGGTCGGCCTGCTGTCGCACATCGGCGTCAAGGACGTCATGGACAAGCAGCGCGCCGCCGACGGGCGGCGGCCCATGCAGGAGTACATCGGCGCGCGCAACGCCCGCTTCGCCATCTTCCCGGGCTCGGCGCTGGCCAAGAAGCAGCCGCAGTGGGTGATGTCGGCCGAGCTGGTCGAGACCTCGCGGCTGTGGGCCCGGGTCAACGCCAAGATCGAGCCCGACTGGGTCGAGCCGCTGGCCCAGCACCTGGTCAAGCGCACCTACTCCGAGCCCCACTGGGAGAAGAACCAGGGCGCGGTGATCGCCCTGGAGAAGGTCACCCTCTACGGCGTGCCGCTCGTCGTCGGCCGCAAGGTCAACTACGGTCGCGTCGACCCCGACCTGTCGCGCGAGCTGTTCATCCGGCACGCCCTGGTCGAGGGCGACTGGGACACCCACCACCGCTTCCTGAAGGACAACCGCCGGCTGCTCGAAGAGGTCGAGGAGCTGGAGAACCGGGCCCGCCGCCGCGACATCATGGTCGACGAGGAGGTCCTGTACGACTTCTACGACCAGCGCGTCCCCGCCGATGTCGTCTCGGCCAGGCACTTCGACTCCTGGTGGAAGAAGGCCGGGCGGGAGCAGCCCGAGCTGCTCACGTTCTCGCCGGAGATGCTGGTCAACGAGGGCGCCGACATCAGCGCCCGCGACTATCCCGACACCTGGAAGCAGCTCGGTCAGCGGATGAAGCTGACCTACCAGTTCGAGCCGGGCGCCAACGCCGACGGCGTCACCGTCCACGTGCCGTTGCAGGTGCTCAACCAGGTCAACGCCGACGGGTTCGACTGGCAGATCCCGGGCCTGCGCGAAGATCTGATCACCGCGTTGATCCGGTCGCTGCCCAAACACGTGCGCCGCAACTTCGTGCCCGCCCCCAACTACGCCAAGCAGGTGCTGGCCGGGGTCAGGCAGGGCGGCGAGCCGCTGCTGGAGGCCGTCGAGCGCGAGCTGCTGCGGCTCACCGGCGTCCGGGTGCCGCACGACGCCTGGCAGCTCGACCAGGTGCCCGACCACCTGCGCATCACCTACCGGGTGATCGACGAGCGCAAGCGCACGGTCGCCGAGGACAAGGACCTCGACGCGCTCAAACGCCGGCTCGCGCCGCGCCTGCGCAAGACCCTGTCGGAGGCCGGCGACGACCTGGAGCGCACGGGCCTGCGGACCTGGAGCTTCGGCACCCTGCCCAAGGTGTTCGAGCAGGGCCGGATGAAGGGCTACCCGGCGCTCGTCGACGCGGGCGACTCGGTCTCCGTCAAGATCTTCGAGACGGCCGCCGAGCAGCGCCGCGCCCACTGGCCCGGCACCCGCCGGCTGCTCCTGCTCAACGTCACCAACCCGGCCAGGTCCCTGCTCGGCGGCCTGTCCAACCAGGCCAAGCTGGCCCTGTCCCGCAGCCCCCACGGCGGCGCCGTGGCGCTGTTCGACGACGTGGTCAACGCGGCCGTCGACAAGCTGATGCTCGACCTCGGCGGCCCGGCCTGGGACCCGGCCGGGTTCGACCGCCTCTACCAGCACGTCCGGGCCGAGCTGCACGACACGGCGGCCGACGTGCTGGCCAAGGTCGAGCAGATCCTGAGCGTCTGGCACGCCGTGGGCACCCGCCTCGACGGCCTGCGCGCGAGCGCCTCGACCGACGACGTGCGCGACCAGCTCGGCAAGCTCGTCTTCAAGGGCTTCGTCACCGCCACCGGCACCCGCCGCCTGCCCGACGTCCTGCGTTACCTGCGGGCCATCGAGCGCCGTCTCACCAAGCTCCCCGAGGAGCCCTGGCGGGACGAGGAGTGGATGGACCGCGTGCACAAGATCGAGGACGACTACCAGGACCTGCTGGCGAGCCTCCACCCGGCCCGCCGGGGCGACCCCGACGTGACGGAGATCCGCTGGATGATCGAGGAGCTGCGGGTCAGCTTCTTCGCCCAGACCCTCGGCACCCCCACGCCGGTGTCGGAGAAGCGCATCACCAAGGCGATGGAGAAGCTGCGGCCCTGAGCTCGGGGCGGCACACGGACGAACAGGGGGAATGATGGTCAAGGCCGTCAAGGCCGTCGTGCTCGACGTCGGCGAGACGCTGATCGACGAGACGCGCATCTGGTCGCGCTGGGCCGACCGGCTGGGGGTGAGCAGGTTCGTGCTCATGGGCGCGCTCGGCGGCATGGCGGCGCTCGACCGTTCCCACCGGGAGGCGTTCGAGCTGGTCCGGCCGGGGCTCGACGTGAAGGCCGAGATCGCCGCCTGGGAGCGCGACGACCCCGACGGCCTGCGCAACCACTTCGACGCCGACGACCTCTACCCCGACGTGCGGGTGGCCCTGGCGGCGCTGCGCGCGGCCGGGCTCCAGGTGATCATCGCCGGCAACCAGCCCCGCCGGGCCTTCGACGCCCTGGTGGCGATGGACCTGCCGGTGGACTCCGTGCACACCTCCGAGGGCTGGGGGTTGTCCAAGCCCGCTCCGGAGTTCTTCGCCAAGGTGGCCTCGGTGGCCGGGCGCGAGCCGGCCGAGATCCTCTACGTCGGCGACCGGCTCGACAACGACGTGCTGCCCGCCGCCCGCGCGGGCATGCGCACCGCGTTGCTGCGCCGCGGTCCGTGGGGCTTCCTGCACGCCGAGCGGCCGCAGGCCAAGACCGCCGACGTGATCGTCGACGACCTGCACGACCTGCTGCCGGCGCTGCGGCGGCTCACGTGAGGGTTTCCGGCACCCCCCTCAGGTGAGGTCCTCGTCGGGGTCGATGCGCAGGGCGCGTTCCTCGGCCGACAGGTCCTCCCGGTCGGCGTCCCAGTCCACGCCGATGGCCTCGTCCTCGGTGTCGGGGTGGGCGCCCTCGTCGGGCTCGGTCAGGCGGTGTTCCGCCCGCGGGGCGCGCCGCGGGCGGTCGGGCAGCTCCTGGCGCAGCCGCTCGTCGAGCGTGGCCTCGCGCTGGGGGTCGTCCTCTTTGACCTCGTGGTGCAGGCCGAGGTCGTCGGTCCACTCCCTGACCTCGATGTCCTGCTCGTCGGCCATGCCGAATCGGTCCGGAGGTAGTTCGCTCATACTGCGCCCCTACCCACCATGCGGACCGAAATCCTATGACTTGGCCCGGTTTAGGGCGTCCGGTAGCGCATCCTTGTCCATTCAGCGGCCGATCGCGGCGCCGACGAGGGAGCGGGGGTCGGCGGCGCCCGCCAGCATGCCGTCGGGACGCACGTCGATGAGGTGGGCGTGGCCGAAGGCGCCCCCGTACGGCAGCGTGCGCACCGGGTGGCCGAGCGCGGTCAGGCCGTCGGCCCAGGTGGTGCCCTCCTCCAGGTCGAGCACGGCGTCGTCGGGGGCGTCCCAGGTGTCGAAGCCGTTGCCGCCGCCCAGCCGCCAGCGCGGGGCGGCCAGCGCCTGGCCGGGCTCCTCGCCGTGGCGCAGCAGGCGGGTGATGACCTGGGCCAGGATCTGCGGCTGCGCGTCGCCGCCCATCGTGCCCACGACCGTGCGCAGCCCGCCGCCGGGACGGGTGATCAGCGCGGGGGCCAGGGTGTGCGGCGGACGGCGGCCGGGGCCGTACTCGGCCGGGTGGCCGGGACGCAGCGAGAAGCCGATGCCGCGATTGTGGAGGTTGATCCCGGTACGCGGCTCGAAGAGCATGCCGCCGAACCCGGACGCGTTCGACTGGATCAGCGACACGCCCATGCCGTCGCCGTCGACCGCGCACAGGTACGTCGTGTCGCCGTCGGCGGACGGCGCCCGCAGCCGGTTGCGCCTGACCGGGTCGACCAGCGCCCGGCGGCGGGCGATCTCGCCGGGGTCGAGCAGGTCCTTGGCGTCTTCGTGCAGCAGGGCGAGCCGGTCGTGCCCGGCGGCCCTGGCGGCCTCGGCCAGCAGGTGCGCCCAGGCCGGATGGCGGGGCGAGCCGGGCAGGTCGAGCCCGTCGAGGACGGCCAGGGACATCAGCAGCAGGTAGCCCTGGGAGTTGGGCGGCATCGACCAGACGTCGTGGCCGAAGGCGCGCACCCGCAGCGGCTCGACCCAGTCGGCGCCGGGGGCGGCCAGGTCGGATTCGGTGAACTCGCCCGCGCCGAGCTCGATCAGGCCCTGCCCGAACTCGCCGAGGTAGAAGCCGTCGCGGCCGCCGTCGGCCACGGCCTGAAGGGCGCGGGCCACGCCGGGGCGGGTGATCCGGTCGCCGGCCTGACGTACGTGGGCGAAGTCGCCGCCGCCGGGCCGCCCGGCCGCCGTACGGGCGCCGGGGACCAGCAGCGGGGAGGCGGGGAAGCCGTCGCGGGCCAGCGCGATCGCGGGCCGCAGCAGTTCGGCCATGGGCAGGCGGCCGTGCCTGGCATGCAGGGCGAACCACCCGTCGACGCAGCCGGGCACCGGCGTCGACCGGATGTCGTGCAGGTGCGGCATGCGGGTGTGCCCCTCGGCGCGCAGCCGGGCGGGGTCGGCACCGGACCCGGCCCGGCCGGAGGCGTTGAGCGCGGTGACCGTGCCGTCGTGGACGAGCGCGAACAGGTCGCCGCCGAGGCCGCACATGTGGGGTGCGACCACGGCGAGCACGGCGTTGGCCGCGATCGCCGCGTCGGCCGCCGAACCGCCGCGGTCCAGCGCGCCCACCCCGGCGGCCGAGGCCAGGTGGTCGACGCTGGACACCATGCCGTTCGGGGCGTATCTGGTGTTGTGCACGTGAAGAGACTAAGCCCGTCCCGGAGTCAGGCGTTCTCCAGCCGTGGACGGAAGGCCGCCTGACGGACGGTCCGGCCGGACAGGCGGGCCAGCACGAGCGCCGCGAGCAGCGTCGCGGCCACGCACGACACGCCGCCGACGCCCAGCGACAGGCGCGGCCCGAACGCGTCGCTCAGCCAGCCGAGCAGCGGGCCGCCGATCGCGCCCGCGCCCGCGCTCACCATGCCGAGCGCGGCGAGGACCCGCCCGCGCATCTCCTCGGGGCTGTCGAGCTGCGCCCGCGCCGAGACCGTGGTGTCGATGATCACCGCGCCCGCCGCGATCGGCAGCATCATCGTGGCGAACGTCCCCAGGGCGGGCATCAGGCCGCTCAGCGCCTGCGCGACCCCGGTCAGGAACGCGGTGACCAGCAGCAGCCGGATCGTCAGGTGCGGCCGGGCGGCGGCCAGGAAGCCGCCCACGACGGTGCCGACGGCGAACACGGTGGACAGCAGGCCGTACCCGCCGGCTCCGGCGGCCAGCGGGCCCGCGCTCATGGCGGCCATGGTGACCTGGTAGTTGCGGCCGAGGCTGCCCAGCACGAGCGAGAGCGCCAGCACCACCAGCAGCCAGGGGGTGCGCAGGACGTACCGCAGGCCGGCGGCGACCGCGCCGGGCTGCCGCTCGGAGGCGGCGAGCCGGTGGAACTCCGCGCGCCGCATGGCCGCGACGGCCCCGATCACGACGAAGAAGGTGGCCGCGTTGAGCAGGAAGAGCCCGCCGTTCCCGGTCAACGGCAGCAGCACGCCGGCCAGGCTCATGCCGAGGATGCGCCCGGCCGAGTTCAGGACCGAGCCGAGCGCCATGGCGTTGGGCAGGTCGTCCGGGGGCACCACCTCGGCCCCGAACCGTCCCAGCGCCGGGCCGCCGAGCGCGGAGACCACGCCGCCCGCCAGCGCCACCGCGTAGATCGGCACGACGGAGTCGACGCCGGAGAAGGCGATCAGCGCCAGCACGGCGGCCAGCGCGGCCTGCGCGAGCTGCGCGGCGACGACGACGGGCCGGGTCGGCAGCCGGTCGGCCAGCGCGCCGCCCCACATGCCCAGCAGCAGCGTCGGCAGCGCCTGCATGACCAGGCTCAGCCCCACGCTGGTGGCCGACCCCGTCATGGTGAGGATGAGCCAGTTCACGCCCAGCACCTGCATCCAGGTCCCGGTGACGGAGACGATGTCGGCTCCGGCCCAGAGCCGGTAGTTGTGGTGGCGCAGGGCGCGGAAGGTGGAGGAGCGCGGTGGCAAGACTGGTCCTAGCCTCGGAAGGGGCAAACGGGGGAGTCAACGCGCGGCTCGATCGCGACGATACCGATTTGCCCGAAATGTGAGGTAAGACACGTTTAAAACTGGTTTAGGGCGAAATTTCAGACCAATTCGAGCGGGCGGTCCCGGTCCACCAGGGCCGCGTAGTGGCCGCCGAGGGCCATCAGCTCGTCGTGGGTGCCGCGCTCGACGACCTTCCCGCGGTCGAGCACGACGATCTGGTCCGCGTCGCGGACGGTCGACAGGCGGTGGGCGATCGTGATCGTCGTACGGCCCCGCGCGAGCGTGTCCAGGGCCTCCTGCACGGCTCGCTCGGTCTGGGTGTCGAGGGCGCTGGTGGCCTCGTCGAGGATCAGCACCGGCGGGTTGCGCAGCAGCGTGCGGGCGATGGCCAGGCGCTGCTTCTCGCCGCCGGAGAACCGGTAGCCGCGCTCGCCCACCATCGTGTCGTAGCCGTCGGGCAGCGAGGCGATGTGGTCGTGGATGCGCGCGGCCCGCGCCGCCTCCTCCAGCTCCTCGTCGGTGGCCGCCGGGCGGGCGAAGCGCAGGTTGTCCGCGATCGAGGCGTGGAACAGGTACGTCTCCTGCGAGACCACCCCGACCACCTCGCTCAGCGTCTCGAACGTCAGGTCGCGCACGTCCACGCCGTCGATGGTGACCCGGCCGCCGGTCACGTCGTACAGGCGGGGGAGAAGGTAGCTCAGGGTGGTCTTGCCCGAGCCGGTCTCGCCCACGACGGCCAGCGTCGTGCCCGCGGGGACGGTGACGTCGACGGCGTCGAGCGTGCGCTCGTCCTCGTAGGCGAAGTCGACCCGCTCGAAGCGCACCTCGCCGTGTACGCGGTCCAGGGTGCGGGTTCCGGGGTGGATGTCCACCGACAGGTCCAGGTACTCGAAGATGCGGCCGAACAGCGCCAGCGAGCTCTGCACCTCGACGCCCAGCCGCAGCAGCGACACCGTCGGCCGGAACAGGCTCGACTGCAGCGTGGTGAAGGCCACGAGGGTGCCGACGGAGATGACGCCGGTGTGGCCGACGGCCCAGTAGATCAGGGCGGGCATCGCGGCCATGATGATCTGGATCGACGACTGCCGCCAGCGTCCGGCCATGCTCGTCCGCACGCCCAGCTCGGCCAGCTCGTCGGAGGCGCGGCCGAACCGTTCGGTCAGCTCGGCGGAGCGGCCCATGGTCCGGCCCAGCAGGACGCCGCTGATCGACAACGACTCCTGGACCATCGAGGAGATCACGGCGAGCTTGCGCTGCCGTTCGCCGGTGATGCGCTTGCGCTCGCTGCCGACCTTCCTGCTGATCCACACGAACACCGGCAGCAGCAGGAGCGAGATCACCGTCAGCCGCCAGTCGAGGGCGAGCATGGCCACGATCGTGGCGAACACGGTGGTGAGGTTGGAGATGATCGAGGTGGCGGTCGAGGTGACCACCGACTGCATGCCGCCGATGTCGTTGGCGATGCGCGACTGCACCTCGCCCGTCCTGGTGCGGGTGAAGAAGGCCAGCGACATGCGCTGCAGGTGGGAGTAGACCGAGATGCGCAGGTCGTGCATCACCCGCTGGCCCACCGTGGTGGAGATCAGCGTCTGCAGCACGTCGAACACGCTCGTGGTGACCGCGACGGCGATCATGCCGAGCGCCAGCAGCGTGAGCAGCAGCGCGTCGCGGGACGGGATCGCCACGTCCAGCACCTCGCGCAGCAGGAACGGCGAGGCCAGTCCGACCAGGGACGACAGCAGGATGAACGCGCCCACCAGGGCCAGCCGGCCGCGGTAGGGGGTGAAGAGCCCGATGATGCGCCGCAGTGGCGCGCGTGGTTCGTCGGCCAAATGAGGCCTCCTTTCGGATGTCCACTCAAACAGAGGCTAACTCATAATTGTTCCGGCTAAACTCATCGGTATGGGAGAGAAGGAGCTGGCGGAGCTCTTGCACCTGGTCGGCAGGCGTCTACGGCACGGATACGTGCATGGGCTGGTGCCGCTCGGGCTCAATCCGGGGCAGGCGCGGGCGTTGCGGGTGCTCGGCGACGCCGACCGGCCGCTGCGCATGGTGCAACTGGCCGACGAGCTGCGGATCGTGCCGCGCTCGCTGACCCCCGTCGTGGACGCGCTGGAGGAGGCCGGGCTGGTGCGCAGGGAGGTCGATCCGGCCAACCGCCGCTCGACGCTCGTCGTGATCACCGACGCGGGCCGGGCCATGGCCGAACGGGCGAGGGACGCCCGCAGGGCGGCCGGCGAGGGCCTGTTCGCGGTGTTGTCGCAGGAGCAGCGGGACCAGCTCAGGGACCTCCTGGCCGTGGTGGACGGCCAGTTCGGATGAGCGCCGTGCCGAGGAGAGGTGGCCGGTCCGGATGACCGCCGTGTCCGGGTGAAGCCGCCGGTTCAGACCGGGGTGCCGCCGATGACCGTGCCCAGGCAGGGCGGGCGGGCCATCAGCGCCGAGTACGGGTAACGCCCCCGGGCGTCGAAGACGGCGAAGTCGGCCCGGCTGCCCGGCCCGAGCGAGCCGACCCGGCCGGGACCGGCGTCCAGGCCCAGCGCCCGCGCCCCGCCCAGCGTAGCGGCCTCGACCAGGCGGCGGTCCAGCCCGCGTAACCGCAGGCCGAGCTCCCGGGCCCGCCGCCGGACGCCCGCCGCGAGCCCCAGCAGGTCGCCGGTGCAGCCACGGTCGGGGTCCTGGCCGCCCGGGTTCCGGCAGTCCGGGGCGTGGCTGCCCAGGGCGAGGCGGTTGCCCTCCTCCAGGAGGGCCAGCACGTCGGCGGCCCGCGCGGGGTCCGGCGGGCAGACGGCGACCACGCTCCGCCGCAACCGCAGCAGCTTGCGCTCGCCGGGGTCGAGCGGCCGGGCGCAGGTCACGTGACAGTGGGGGCCGAGCACGCCCGCCTCGTCCAGGGCCATGGGCGAGTGCCGGTCCAGCCCCGCCAGCAGCCGCAGGCCGAACGTCCTGGCCAGCACGGCGACGTCCTCCAGCACGTGGGGGTCGCGGGTGCGGGCCGCGATCCCGACCGGGCACGGCCGGTCCACCTCGCGCAGCGCCGTGATCAGCGCGTCCCGGTCGTGGTCCTCCCACTCCTGCTCCGAGGCGCTGGAGGCGGCGACGTACGCGATGTCCGGCACGCCCGGCACGCCCGGCACGCCCGTGAGGTCGGCGGGCTCGGCGGGGTCGGCCACCACGGAGGCCCGCGTGGTCACGCCCGGTCCCGGCGGCGCCGGGCCGCAGCAGGCGTCCACCAGCCCGGGCACGATCGCCCCCGGCCAGCGGATCTCCTCCGCGACGGGGAAGCAGGACAGCAGTTCGGCCCGCGAGCCCACCTGGAGCACCCGCTCGCCCCTGATCACCACCGTGCCGTCGCGCACGGGCTCGGCGCAGACCGGCAGCACGAGGGGAGCGGAGTGGGCCACGACGGGCGCGGGCGCGCGTCTGCCCAGAACCGGCCCGGAAGCCCGGACAGCACGCTTCGCACCCGCCATAGGCGCTCCCGTCGGATTTTCCCTTTTGGCATTAAACGCGAGCGATGCCGGGGAAGGCAATCAGTCGCCGCGGGTGCCTCGGGGCTGGTAGCGCCCGGACAGGCGGGCCAGTTTCAGGCCGAGGTGCAGGGCCAGCCGTTCGCCGCCGTCCTTCAGGTCCGTACGCGCCAGCTCCTCCACCCGTTGCAGCCGGTAGTACAGCGAGGTGCGGTGCAGCCGCAGCGCCCGGGACGTCGCCACCGCGCTGCCCGCCAGGTCCAGGTACGTCTCCAGCGTCTCCAGCAGCGGCAGGTACTGCTCGTCGGCCAGCAGCCCGTCGAGCCCGGGATGCACCTCCTGGTCGGGAAGCTGGGTGAGCATCCGGTAGACGCCGAGCCGGGCCCACTCGGCCGACCGGCCGAGCCCCGGCACCCGCGCGGTCACCTCGGCCGCGTGCCGGGCCTCCGCGTACGACCCCGCCGCCTGCGCCAGCTCGTCCCGGGTACGCCCCACCCCCACCACCACGGGCACCGGCATGGCCGCGTGCAGCTCGTCGGGCGGGACCGGCGGCCCGGCGGTGAGCAGCACCGCGTGGTCGTAGCGCACCAGGTGCAGCGGATGGTGGCCGCTCAGCCGCCGCCGCAGCGCCAGCAGCCCCTGTTCGAGCGCCAGGCGCAGCCCCTCGTCGGGCTCGGCCGAGCGGGGCCGCGCCACCAGCACGGTCACCGGCTGGCCCTGCGGGAACGCCCCGGCCTCGATGAGCTGCCTGGCCGCGTCCCGTTCGCCGCGCAGCAGCCCGGTGACCGCCTCCAGCTCCCGGTGCGAGGCCAGCCCGGTGGCCAGGCTCTCGTGGAACAGCGCGAGCGCCAGCCCGGGGACGGCCGCCACGGCCTCGGCCACCTGCTCGGCGGACATCGACGGCCCGGCGTCGATGAACCACAGGAAGCCGAGCAGGCCGTCGGAGTGCCGCAGCGGGACGCACACGCGTGGCAGCAGGCCCAGGTGCGGCGCGCCGGCCGTGCGCAGGGGGGCCTGTGCCTCGTGCACGCCCGCCGCCCGCAGCCACTCGCGCACCTCGGGGGTGGTGTGCCGGCGCAGGATGGAGTCGCGGCGGATGTCGTCCATGGCGCCGTTCTGCTCGCTGTAGGCGATCACGCGCTGCACGCGGTCCTCCAGCAGCAGGGGACGTCCGAGACGGACGGCGAGGTCGTCCACGATCCGCTGGAGATCCGCCAAAGCTCCACCTAGGTCACGCTGGACATTTCGACAAATGTCGGAAGGGTTGATACACGTCTTCCCTACAGCTGATCGGTGATCTCCGTCAATAACGTCTATACCGTCAATCCGTGAATGCCCCGAAGAAGCTGCTGAAGGGTTTGCTGGCGGCCATCGTGCTGATCCCGGTGAGCCTGATGGCGACCCCTGCTTCCGCAGCACCCCCCACCGCTGACCCCGAGTACCCCTGGCGGCAGAACCACTGGCCGCAGACCCAGCCCTGGCAGCAGGACGAGTCGGCCGACGCCCAGACGTTGCGCGCCCGTCCTCCCGGTGGCCTCACGCCCCTTGACCCGCAGAACTGGGAGAACCCCGACCACATGACGTGGGCGGACTACAAGAAGCCTCCCGGCACGAACTGGAGCGACCCGGCCGTCAAGGGCTCCAAGCGCACCTTCAAGGGCGCGCTGGTGCTGCTCGACTACCCCAACCAGGCGTTCGTCGTCACCCAGCCCAAGGGCTCGACGATCTACGCGAACCCGAGCGCCGAGGCCCACGACGTCCCGCGTGACCAGGTGGCCAAGTTCTACCAGGACTTCCTCAACACCCCGAACGCCCTCAACAAGGGGCACACCATCCACGAGTACTGGATGGAGGACTCCGGCGGCCGGTACGGCGTCGACCTGACCGGATTCGGCCCGTACACGATGCCGGGCAAGGACCACGAGTACGCGCTGGAGCCCGGCTTCAACGGCACCTCCGGCTGCCCGGCGGGCGACACCTGCAACAAGAACCTGCGCATCGACGGCCACAACGCCTGGATCAACGCCGTCGGCGAGGACGTCGCCAAGCAGTACGACTTCGTCTTCTACCTCAGCGCCGGCCAGGACGAGTCGTCCACCTGGCAGGAGTTCGGGATGATGAAGTTCCCGACCAAGGAGGACGTGCCCGACGAGTGGGGCCCGCCGGACCCCGCCCTGCCCAACTGGCTGAAGACCCGTTACGTCGACTGGTCCTCCTGGCAGGCGGCCTCCAACTTCTGGCCCAACGCCAACATCGGCGTCGACTCCGTCCAGGCCGAGAGCTCCGGCATGGCGGTCTACGCCCACGAGTTCAGCCACATCCTCGGCGTGCTGGACAACTACAACAACCCGTACGGGGTGCCGCCGGTCCGGGCGTACACCGGCGTGTGGGAGATGCTCAGCCGCGGCAGCTTCAACGGCCCCGGAGGACCGCACTCCCGCTGGCTGATCCCGCCCACGGCCGGCGCGTCCATGGGCGCCCAGCACATGCTGCGCAACAAGCTCAAGCTCGGCATGGTGGACGAGCAGAACGTCCTGCGCCTGTCGCGTGAGGCGCTCGACGAGTCCGGCCTGGTCACGGCCAAGATCCTGGCCCGCGCCGTACGGCCTGGACAGGACGACCTGTCGGGCGTCAACATCACCTTCGACGCCCCCGGCGACAAGAGCAGCTGCTCGGCGACCGACCCGCTGTGCGACCGCGGCGGTTACCAGAACTACACGGTCGAGGTCGTGGACCGGATGGGCTCCGACTCCTTCACCCCCGACTCCGGCGTGCTGCTGGCCAAGACCAAGAACGAGGACCGGGCGCCGTTCGAGTGGGTGATCGACGCCAACCCGCAGGACATCGGCATGACCGACTACGTGATGCCCGACGGGACCAAGGTGCCGATCACCGTAGGCGACTACCGCCAGCTCTCCGACGCCCTCTTCCACGCCGGCACCGACTCCGGCAGCCAGTACGAGTACGTCGACCAGGCCAACCGCCTGCACTTCTACGTCACCGACCTCAAGCGCAACCGGAACGGCGAGCTGTCCTACACCGTCGCCATCCGCTCGCTGGACGGCTCGGGCCCGCAGAAGCGCGGCGTCCGGGTGCTGCCCGGGGCCGGCGTCCCCACCGGCAAGAACGTCTCCACCTGCACGTTCCCGGTGTTCAACACCGGGAAGGCGGCCCCCGCCCAGGGGCAGCACCCCGAGGACGTCAGCTCCTACCTCAACTCCGACGTCTATCGGGTCAAGGCCGAGGTGCAGGGCAAGGGCTGGACCGCCCAGGTGCCCAACGCCCTGGCCTCCGTCGCCTTCGGCAAGCAGGCGCCGGTGACGGTCAACGCGGTGCGTGCGCCCGGCGGCGACCGGCTGGCCCGCGTCAAGCTCACCGCCACCTCGGAGAGCGACCCGAGCAAGACCGCCACGGCCACCTGTCACGTGATCGGCCTGTAGCGGAACGATGGGGCACGGCTGGCGCTCGCCGTGCCCCATCGGCTTGAATCACCCTCGGAAGGGGGTGTTCGGTGCCGGGAAACTTACCGGACAAACCACAACGTAGGCGGGCAAAGTGGGCGGCGCCCGTCTCGGCGGGGCTCGCGGCGGGAGCCGCCAGCGTGCTGGCCGCCTCCCTGGAATGGGACATCCCGCCGCTCGCCAAGATCGGGGTGACGCTCACGGCGGCGCTGCTCGTCGGCGTGACCACCTGGGCCACCACCGAGTCCAAGCCCCGGCGGCAGGCCGCGCCCGAGCCCGGCGTCCTGCCGCCCGACCAGTGGCCGCCCGTGCCCGAGCACTTCACCGGGCGCGCCGACTCCCTCGCCGACCTGCGCGCCGTCTTCGCCGCCCGGCGGAAGTCCTCCGACCTGTCCCCGCCCCTGGTCGTCTCCGTGTACGGCCGCGGCGGCGTCGGCAAGTCGGCGCTGATGACCAGGTTCGGACAGGAGGTCGCCGGCTGGTTCCCCGACGGCCGGCTCCACGCCGACCTGCGCGGCGGCGTCGACGCCCCCGTACGCCCCGAAGAGGTGCTGATCGGCTTCCTGCGCGGCCTCGGCGTGCGCCTGGCCACCGACCCCGGCGGCCTCGACGAACTGCGCACCCTCTGGCTGACCTGGACCAAGGGCCGCAAGATCCTCATCGGCCTGGACAACGCCCACGACGCCGCCCAGGTCAAACCGCTGATCCCGGCCGAGCCCGGCTGCGCGGTGCTGGTCACCTCGCGCTCCCCGCTGTTCCTGGACGGCACGCAGGACACCCGGCTCGGCGTGTTCAGCGAGGCGCACGCCGTGGAACTGCTGGCCCGGCTGGCCGGCGGCGCGCGGGTCGTCGACGACCTGGAGTCGGCCAAGGAGATCGTCCGGCTCTGCGACCACCTGCCGCTGGCGATCAACATCTGCGGCGGCCGGCTGGCCACCCGCGAGCAGTGGACCCTGCGCGAGATGGCCGGGCGGCTGGCCGACGAGCGCCGCCGCCTCGACCAGCTCCAGGTGGCCCAAGGCGTGGACAAGAGCGTACGGGCCTCGGTGCAGCTCAGCTACGACGACTGCACCGGGATCCAGCGCCGCCTGCTGCGCCTGCTCAGCGCGCTGCCCGCGCCGGACGTGCCCGGCTGGGTGGCCGGGGAACTGCTCGACATCTCCGGCCTCGACGGCGCCGACCAGCTCGAAGCCCTGATCGACGCCCAGCTCGCCGAGTGCTCCGGCACCGACCAGGCCGGCGCGATGCGCTACCGCCTGCACGACCTGGTCCGGGTGTTCGCCGCCGAGCTGTCCGGCCAGGACGAGGACGAACGCCGCAGGGCCGCCGTCGAGCGCGTCCTGCACGGCTACCGCCGCCGGGCCGAGGAGGCGGCCCAGAACCGCTGGCCGCAGAACTGGAGCAAGGGCGGCCGCCGCGCCGGGCCCGAGGGCCGGTTCGGGGCGGGCGACTGGCTCAACGCCGAGCGGCTGTCACTGCTCGCCATGATCAACCTGGCCGAGCAGCTCGGGCTCTGGGAGCTGACCTGGGGGCTGGCCAGGGCGTTCTGCTCGCTGTGTCACTCGCTGCGGGCCTACTGGGCCGACTGGGCGGCCGTCGCCGACATCGGCTGCGAGGCGGCGCGGCGTACCGGCGACCGGCGCGCGCTGGCCATCGCGCTGCTGGACAGCGCGGCGGTGCGCGGCGGCATGGGCCTGCGCGAGCGCGGCCTGCGCGAGGCCGAGCAGGCGCTGGAGATCTTCGACGGCCTCGGCGAGACCTGGTGGGCGGCCCGCGCCACACGCACGGTCGGCATGACCCTGTTCAGCGGCGGGCACCTCGACCGCGCCCAGGACTACCTGGTCAGGGCGATCACCGCGTTCAAGGCCGAGGACGACCTGTGGTGGACGGCCCGCACCCAGCGCAACCTGGCCGAGATGCGCATGGCGGAACGCCGCCCCGAGGAGGCCCGCGACCTGCTCGAAGACGCCCTGGAGATCTTCCAGCGGGCGGGCAACCGCTACTCCGAGGCCCAGACCCTGCGCGTCTACGGCGAGGTGCTGGCCGCCCAGGCGCGCGGCGAGCGCCTGGCCGGCGACCACCGGGCCTCCGACGCCCTGTTCGTCAGGGCCGGGTTCAGCCTCGACCGGGCGGCCGAGATGTTCCGGCAGCGCGGCGAGCTGTGGGAGGAGGCCCGCTGCCTGCGCGCCGCGGGCGAGGTGGGCGATCCGGCGAGCGGGCTGCGGGAGCTGGAGTACGTCCGGCGGGCCGATGAGATCCTGGTGGCGCTCGGCGACTCCTGGGGGGTGGCCCGCACCGCCGTGTCGGCCGGGCGGGCGCTGGCCCGCCTGCAACGGATCGAGGAGTCCGAGCACGAACTGCGCCGCGCCGTCCGCGGGTTCCAGGAGCTGGAGGACCGCTGGTGGATGGCCAGGAGCCTGCGCTACCTCGGCGAGGCGCATCTGGACGCGGGCGGGTCCGGCGCGGCGGTCGGGCCGCTGGAGCAGGCCAGGGAGATCTACCGCAGCCTGGGCAACGAGGCGGGCATGCGCCGCACCCTGGAACTCCTGCGCCAGGCCCGGCCCTGACCGCCCGCCGGGGGGACCCGGGGGGTCAGGAGTCGCGCGAGGGGTGCCGCTGCGGGCCGCTCGGGCGGTGGGCGTTCGTGTCGGTGTGGCGGGGCGTCCCGTGGGGCTGCGTGTCGCCGTGGCGGGTGCCGCGGTGCGCGCGCCGGTCGGGTCCGTCGGTGCGGGGGCCGATCGCGCCGGTGCCGTACGCGTCGCTGAAGGGGCTTCTCAGCAGCTCGCCCGCCGCCTGCCTGGCCTGCATGACGCTCTCCTCGAACAACTTGCGCACGTGGGCCGCCTGGTCGGACAGCTCCCTGATGCGCTCGTGCGCCAGCTCGTCCCGGACGGTGTCGGCCAGGAGCTGCTGGTACTCGGGGGTCTTGGCGGCCAGCGTCTCCAAGCGCCTGTGGGCGTGGTAGACCTTGTCCGCCTTGAGCACCTGCTTGGCGTACTTCTCCAGGTGGCGTACGCGGTGCGAGAGCGACGTCCAGGCGGCGTCGAGGGCGCTGGTGTACGGCTTGAACGCGTCCTCCATGCCCGGCGGCAGCTCGTGGGGGATGATCCGGCCGTGCTCGGCGTGCATCGACGACAGCCGCCGCAGCCGGTGCGCGATCTGCCAGACCTCCTCGGGCAGCGACACCTGGTTCTCCACCGAGTCGATCAGCCCGGCCTTGTGCACCTTGGAGTTCAGCACGGCCGAGGCCGCGTCCTGGGCGCGGCGCAGCAGCACCTGGCAGGGACGGTCGAGGTCCTCGGGGAGCACGTAGCGGTCGGCGTACGTGGTGGCGAGACGCAGTCTTCGTTTGACGATCCGGTGGGAACTGTCCAACGCCATCCACCGGATCAGGGCGATCAGCCCCATGCCGAGCCCGGCCACGAAGGCGGCCGAAGGGCTGCCGGTCACGATCAAGATCATCGCCAGCAGGGCCGGAAGCGCGAAAAGCAGGACGGGGCTGAAGCTGGGATCCATCCGCCTGCCGGAACGGGCCATATGAAGGATGTGCGGGCTCGACCGCAACTCGACCGAGATCTCCGGGGGCAGCGATGGATCGATCACCAGCCGGGGAGGCAGTGCGCGTGGATCCATACGTTCATGCTGCGTTATGAACTAGGAATTCGCTCATGATTGGCCGACATATAAGGTCGAGATGATGAATGAGATGACAAGATGGATCGATCTGGAAGGCGCCGTCAACGTACGTGACCTGGGCGAGCTTCCCACCCGTGACGGCGGGGTCACCCGCCGCGGCCGGATCCTCCGGGCCGACAACCTGCAGGGCCTCACACCGGCGGACGTGTCGCTCCTGGTGAGCGAGCTGAACCTGCGCCACGTCGTGGACCTGCGCTCGACCGCCGAGGTCTCCCTGGAAGGCCCCGGCCCGCTGACCCGGGCGCCGGAGGTGACCCACCACCATCTGACGCTCTTCGCCGAGGGGGGCAGGCACACCGACGTCGAGGCCGACTCCATCGACGGCGACCGCGTGCTGCCCTGGCAGGAGCGCGTCGTCGACGAGGAGCTCCGCGTCACCGGCTTCTACTTCGGCTACCTGCGCGACCGCCCGGACGCCGTCGTGGCGGCCCTGCGCGCCATGACCCTCGACGACGGCGCCGCGCTCGTGCACTGCGCGGCGGGCAAGGACCGCACCGGGGTGCTGTCGGCCCTGGCGCTGGAGGTCGCCGGCGCCACCCGCGAGGCCATCGTGAACGACTACGTCGCCACGGGCGAGCGCCTGGAGCTGATCCTCAAGCGCCTGCGCGCCAGCGACACCTACCGGGACGACCTCGACTCCCGCCCGACGGACGACCACATGCCCCGGGCCCGTTACATCGAGCAGTTCCTCAAGGTGCTGGACGACCGCTTCGACGGCCCGCTGGGCTGGCTGCGCGGCCACGGCTGGACCGAGGCCGACAACGCCGCCCTGCGCGCCCGCCTGCGCGACTGATCGCGGCGATCAGCCCAGGCGGACGACCACGCGCTGGTCGGCCGACAGGCGGGCGGCCTCGATGACGGCCAGCGTGTCGATCGCGCCGCGCGGGTCGACCGGGGGCGGCGCGCCTTCGCGCAGGGCGCGTTCCACCCCGCGGTAGAAGTCCAGGTACGCGCCCGGCTCGGTGGGCACCGGCCGGGCGTCGTCGTCGGTGCCGAGCAGGCCCCAGCGGCTCTCCTCGTCGGCGCCGAACCCGGGCGAGCCGGGCGCCAGGCCCGCCCGCAGGCGCTCCTCCTGCACGTCCATGCCGTGCTTCACGTACGCGCCCGCCGAGCCCAGCACCCGCATCCGTGGGCCGAGCCGCGCCGCCACCGAGCTGGCCCACAGGTGGGAACGCACGCCGCCCGCGTGCCTCAGCGCGATGAACGTGTCGTCGTCGGAGGCCACACCCTCCCGCCGGACGTCGCTCTCGCAGTAGACCTCGTGCGCCGGGCCGAACAGTTGCAGCGCCTGGTCGACCAGGTGGGTGCCCAGGTCGTAGAGCAGGCCGCCGATCTCCTCCGCGCCGCCGGTCTCCCGCCAGCCGCCCTTGGGCACCGGCCGCCAGCGCTCGAACCTCGACTCGTAGCGCAGCACGTCGCCGAGCCGGCCCTCGGCGACCAGCCGCCGGACGGTGAGGAAGTCGCCGTCCCAGCGCCGGTTCTGGAACACGGTCAGCATGACGCCGGCCTCCTCGGCCAGCCGGACCAGCTCGCGGGCCTCCTCGGCGGTGCGGGCCACCGGCTTGTCCACCACGACGGGCAGGCCCTCGGCGAGCGCGGCGGCGGCCATGCTCACGTGCGTCCGGTTGGGCGAGGCGACCACCACGAGATCGCTGTGCTCCCACAGCTCCCGCACGTCCGCCACGCCGGCCGCGCCGTACCGGTGGGCCACCTCGGCCTGCCGCTCCGGATTGCGCGTCACGACCGCGGACAGCCGCAGGCCCGGCGTGGCATGGACGAGCGGGGCGTGGAAGTACGCGCCCGCGGTGCCGTATCCGATCAGGCCGACCCGGAACTCGCTCATCAGCCCAGGTTAACCGGTACCGCCCCGGAGCCTTCCGTCACTCGTCGTCGTTCGGCGAGGAAACGACGGTACGGCCCCGGAGCCTTCCGTCACTCGTCGTCGCGTTCGGCGAGGAAACGCTCGAACTGGGCGGCCAGCTCGTCGCCCGTGGGCATCGGGGTCGTCTCGGCCATCAGGTTCTCCCGCTCCGCGCCGCCCGCGAACGCGTCGTACTGCTGCTCCAGCCCGCCGATGGCGGTCGACAGCTCCGAGGAGGCCTGGATCTGCTCCTCGATCTCCGTCGTCGTACGGTCGGCCGCGTCGCGCAGCGCCTCCATCGGGAACACCAGGCCGGTGCCCCGCGTCACCGCCTCCAGGCCGGTCACCGCCGCCGTCGGGTACTCCGCCTGCGACAGGTAGTGCGGCACGTGCACCGCGTACCCGACCGCGTCGTGCCCCTGCGCGCCCAGCCGCAGCTCCAGCAGCGCGGCCGCGCTCCCCGGCACCTGGACCCGGCCGAAGGCGCTGGTCTGCGAGTTGATCAGCTCAGGACGGCTGGCGTGCATGGTGATGCCCAGCGGACGCGTGTGCGGCACCGCCATCGGGATGCCGTGCAGCGTGACGATCTTGCTCACCTTCAGCCGTTCCAGCAACTCCCCCACCGCGCGGGTGAACAGCTCCCACTCCCGATCCGGCTCCGGGCCGCTCATCAACAGGAACGGCGTGCCCGTGGCGTCATGGGTGACATGGACGGCCAGTTCGGGGGTCTCACACTCGACCCAGCGGTCGGTGTCGAAGGTCATGATGGGCCGCCGGGACCGGTAGTCGAGCAACCGGTCCACGTCGAACGTCGCCACGACCCGGTGCTCCAGCTCGGCCAGCAGGTGGCCCAGCGCGAGGCGTCCGGCGCCGCCCGCGTCGACGAAACCGTCGAAGTGGTACAGCAACACCGGATCGGTCAGCTCGGGCGCGTCGTCTGCGAGCCTGTAGAGATCCTTCGGGTCGAACACGGTTGGACAGCCTTTCCCTAGGTACTCTTCCCCAGAACCTACGGCGAGTCGGATCGATTCCGCGCAAGGCACCCTATCGAGGGGCAATCCATCGCCTGGACGGGGACCGGGCGGTCCGGGCCGGCGGCTCCAGGACGCCGCGCGCCGGCCGGGGGCTGGCGTTCCGGTCAACTTCGCCATCATCGAAGGTGACACTTTGCTGATGATCGCGGACCGGCTCGGGCGCGTGCGGCCGGATGAAGGCTTCTCGCGTACGGATCCGGCTGCGGCCGCGCGGACGGCGTCGCTCGCCGGGGCCGTGTTCGAACAGAAGTCGGTCGTGGTCAGAGCGCTGCCGGAGACGGAGGCCGATCGGCGGGACGGCACCCCGTCGGCATCGAGCCCAGCCTGAATGATGGCGAATGCCTAGTTTATCCACCGGTTCCCTTGGAGGGTTCCATAGTGTGAAAAAGGCATTAAAGGGCTCCAAGTTGCCGAGTGTGGCCTTTTGAACAACAGATGGTCATGCTGAAGGACGTGGCAACTTCTGCGCATTCCTTCGGTAGCCGACCACTGCACGTCCCTCCGCTCCCGTGCCCGTTCCCCAACGAGATCAACGTGCATGCGACGGAGGTCGACGCGGAAAGTCACGCGTGGCTGGCCGCCTCCAACATGCTCAAGGGCGCCGACACCATCGAGCACTTCCGGCGCTCCAAGATCGGCCTGCTCGCGGCCCGTACCAACCCCGAGGTCCCGCGAGACAGCCTCCGGCTGATCAACGACTGGTACAACTGGCTCTTCGCGTTCGACGACGCGTTCTGCGAGGGCGAGCTGATGGGCCACCGGGCCTCCGCGCTCGCCCGCGCCCTGCCGCCGCTCCTGGAGATCCTGGACGACCGCAGAGAGCCCGACGACAAGGACGCCTTCGGGCTCGCCCTCAACGAACTCCTCCACCGCATCGTCGCCACCTCCACCCCGGCGCAGGTGGACCGGTGGCGCATCACCGTCAAGGAGTACCTGTTCGCCCAGATCTGGGAGGCGGCCAACCGCGAGGTCGACCTGATCCCCACCCCCCAGGACTACGTCCTGATGCGCCGCATCACCGGGGCCACCTACACCTGCTTCGCCCTCGTCGACGCGGGCGGCGGCTACCGCCTCGAAGCCGAGGAATGGCACCACCCCGACGTGCGCATGCTGTCCGACCTGGCCTGCGACCTCATCGGCTGGGACAACGACCTCCTCTCCTACGCCAAGGAGCGGGGCAACGACAAGGCCAGGCACAACCTCGTCACCGTGCTGGCCACCCACAAGGACCTCACCCTCCAGGAAGCCCTCCTGGAGGTCTCCGACATGCACAACCAGGCGATCGCGGCCTTCCTCGACCGGCGCAAGGCGCTGGAGGAGTGGGCCTCGCCGCCGGTCCTGAAATACGTCCGCGGCCTTGAGCACTGGGTGCGCGGACACATCGAGTTCTCGCTCGGCAGCGCGCGTTACGTGCACGCGTGGCCGGAGGGCACTCGCTGGCCACAGGCCGTCTGAGGCCCCGAGGTCAGTCCTCGGCCGGGGCGTCTAGGTCGCCGAGCGCGAGCGCGGACGCCTCGTCGAGGTCGAGGCGGGCGCCGTTCTCGAAGGCGTTCTTGTAGGCCAGCTCGCCCATCATCGACTTGCAGTCCTCGACGCACGCGTCGTGATCGTCGGTCAGGAACGGCGCGCCCAGCTGCGGCAGACCCGCCGAGCGCCAGTTCTGCTGCAACGCGCCCAGCAGCTTGGCCGCCGTCGGCGCCTGCTTGAGCGCGATGAGGATGCGCGCGGTCGTCTCCAGGACCAGCAGCGTGCCCAGCGTGTCATGGAAGTGCCGCTTGATCCGCAGGCCCTCGCGGGCGTTGTGCAGCGCCTCCGCCGGCCTGGCGGTGGCGAGCCGCGTGCGCGACATCGCCCACTGGGCGTACGAGCTGACCCACAACTCACCGCGCTCGCGGCACACCTGGAGGCAGTCCTGGAGCAGCGACTCGGCCTCGAACAGCTCACCCTGCGACGACAGCACCAGCGACAGCTCGACGATCGCGGGCAGCAGACCCGGGTTGAGCTCCTTGTTGTCGGTGTTGAACTCGATCGCCACGCCCAGCAGCGCGCTGGCCTTCTGCAGGTCGCCCTGCAGCAGCGCGGCCGTGCCCTGCATCTTCGAGGCCAGGATCACCGCTCTGGAGTCGCCCACCCGGACGGCCTCCGTGCTGCACTGCTCGGCCGCCGCCAGCGCGCCGACGCTGTCACCCTGGGCGCTGCGCACGTAGGACAGCACCCACAACGCCTTGCAGCGCTCCTTGCTCGGCGCCGGGTTGGCCTCCAGCGCGCGTTCGAGGTAGAGCCGCCCTTCCCGGACGAAACCACAGCACACCCACATGAACCACAACGACGCCAGCAGCGTGAGAGCCGAGGCGCTGCGCAGGGGCGAGGACAGCGCGTGCTCCAGCGCGACCCGCACGTTGTCGTGCTCCTGACGCATGCGCACGAACCAGTAGATCTGCCGAGGGCCCGACCACGCGTCCTCGCTGCGCTGGGCCAGGCTCAGGTAGTACTCCAGGTGGCGCTGCCGCATCTGCTCGGACTGGCCGAGCTTGTCCAGCCACTCCTCGCCGTACTCGGCCAGCGTGTCGATCAGCTTGTAGCGGACGCCGGAGTGGTGGCTCCTGATCAGCAGGATCGACTTCTCCACCAGCCCGGTGACCAGGTCGGTGATGTCCTCCGACGGCAGGCGCCCGTCGGAGCAGACGAACCTGGCCGCGTCGAGCTCGAAGTCGCCGGCGAACACCGACAGCCGCGCCCACAACAACCGCTCGGCGGGCTCGCACAGCTCGTGGCTCCAGCCGATCGCCGCCCGCAGCGTCGCGTGGCGCGGCAGCGCTGTGCGGCTCGCGCCGGCCAGCAGGCTGAACCGGTCGGTCAGCAGCCCGAGGATCTGCTCCACCGACAGGGCGCGCAGCCGCACCGCCGCCAGCTCGATCGCCAGCGGGATGCCGTCGAGCCTGCGGCACAGCTCGGCCACCGCGCCGATGTTCTCCTCGTCGAGCTGGAAGTCGGGCACGACCGCCCCCGCCCGCAGCGCGAACAGCTGGACCGACTCGTTGGTGAACAGGTTCTCCGCCGGGTCCTCGCCGGGCACCAGCAGCGGCGGCACCGGCACCACCTGCTCGTACGGCAGGTGGAGCGACTGCCTGCTCGTGGCCAGCACCTTCAGGTTGGGCGCGGCCTCCAGCAGCTCGTGGACCAGCTCGGCGCAGCCCTGCACCAGGTGTTCGCAGGTGTCGATGATGAGCAGCATGTCGCGTTCGCCGACCCACTCCGACAGCGACTCCAACTCCGCCCGCGAGGACTGGTCGGCGATGCCGAGCGCCGAGGCGATCGTGTGCCTGACCATGCCCGCGTCCTGCAACCGGGCCAGGTCGGCGAACCACACGCCGTCGGGGTACTGGGTGCGGACCTGGTGCGCCAGCCGCAGCACCGTACGCGACTTGCCCACACCGCCGATGCCCGTGACGGTCACCAGCCGGGATTCGGCGAGATGCCGCTTGAGGTTGGCGAGTAACCGGGTCCGCCCCACGAAGCTGGTGAGCTCCGCCGGTAGATTGCCTTCTCTCCGCCAGCCTGAAGGGGTGGCCATGCGCAGCCTCACGGGGGATCGGCGACACCTGCCCTGGCATCGTACCGCCGGGCGCGATGGCTGTCCGTGGAGCCGGGAAGACGACCGGTGTTGGTTTGTACATCTCGGTAGCATGTTTCCCGTGGACGAATTTCTCCCGGAGCAGACTTCGGACGACACCGACCTCGGCTGGGGCGATTGGCGCGAAGCCGACGCCGACGCCTTCTACCTCGACAACAAGCCTCCGCACTGGGGCTGAACCGGGGCTGACCAGGCCACCCGGAGCCTGACCCGCTCCGGCGCGCCCCGCGCATGGCCGGGCTTCTCCGCCCGCCTCAGACCTTCTCAAAAATTTCTCGGGACGTGTGTCGATCCGGCCCGATCCCGTTCGACGCGTCGATGAAAAGAGGGGGACGGGCACGGACCCGCCCCCCGCGACACGTCTCGGAAGGACGACCGGCGACATGCAGAAGATCACGACCTACCTGTGGTTCGACAACCAGGCCGAAGAGGCGGCCGAGTTCTACACCTCGCTCTTCGCCGACTCCCGCATCGTGGAGGTCCAGCGCTACACCGAGGGCGGCCGCGGGTCCGCCGGGCAGGCCATGCTGGTCACCTTCGAGCTGGCCGGACAGCGCTTCCACGCCCTGAACGGCGGCCCCCAGTACACCTTCAACGAGGCGACCTCCCTCTACGTCGACTGCGGCTCCCAGGAGGAGGTCGACGAGCTGTGGGACAAGCTCACCGACGGCGGCGAGGAGTCGCAGTGCGGCTGGCTGAAGGACCGGTACGGCCTGTCGTGGCAGATCGTCCCCAGGGCCATGCAGGAGCTGATGAGCGTGCCGGACCCGGCCGCCGCCCAGCGGGTCGTGCAGGCCATGCTGGGCATGCGGAAGATCGACATCAAGGGCCTGGAGGACGCCGCCAAGGGCGTCAGCTGACCACGTCCTTGCGCCGGAACCTGCGGAAGGCGACGGCGATCAGGATCGCGGCGTAGGTGATCGACACCGAGGCGCCCTTGGCCATCCCGCTCCAGTCGAGCTCGGGGGCCAGGGCGTCCAGCCACGCGTTGTTCCAGAACGTCGGCAGGAACTCGCGCAGCGTCCCCAGCGCCTCGACCGCCTGCAGGATGGTGCACACGATCCACAGGCCCACCGCCCCGCCCACCGCGCCGAGCGGCGAGTCGGTCACCGTGGAGACGAGGAACGCCAGGGCCGCCACGACGAGCTGGCTGACCAGGGCGTAACCGATCACGATGCCGAACCGGGGCAGCACGTCGAGCGCCGGGATCGTCTCGCCGGTGCCGGGCACCTGGATGTCGTTCCAGCCGAACGCGACCGTGCCGGCCAGCAGCGCCATCAGCGGCAGGCAGATCACCGCCGCCGCCGAGAAGCCGAGCGCCACGATCAGCTTCTGCCGCAGCAGGCGGTCGCGGGGGACCGGCGCGGCCAGCAGGTAACGCAACGACGACCAGTTGGCCTCGGCGGCCACCGTGTCGCCGCAGAACAGCGCGACCGCCACCACCAGCAGGAAGCTCGCCGACACCGACAGGGCGAACGCGGCGAAGTTCAGGCCGCCGGCGGTGGCCAGGTCGCTGATCCGCACCGAGGACTGCCCCTGGTTGCCGGACTGCGGCCCGAACTGGAACGCGATCACCAGCACCCACGGCAACGCCAGCAGCAGCCCGAACATGACCAGCGTCCGCCGCCGCTTGAACTGCCTGACGATCTCCACGCGCAGCGGCAGCGTGCGGCGCGGCGCGTAGCCCGGCGCGGCGGTCATGATCTGTCTCCGATGAGGTCGAGGAACACGTCTTCCAGGCGCGGACCGCCGTGCCCGTTGCCGGCCGCCGAGCTCAGCAGCCGCGACACCGGCCCGGTGGAGACCAGCCGCCCGCGGTGCATGACCACCACGTGGCTGCAGGTCTGCTCCACCTCGGCCAGCATGTGGCTGGAGACGATCACGGTACGGCCGTCGCGCGCGTAGCGCTTGAGCACCTCGCGCATCTCCCTGATCTGGGGTGGGTCGAGGCCGTTGGTGGGCTCGTCGAGCACCAGCAGGTCGGGCAGGCCGAGCATCGCCTGGGCGATGGCCAGGCGCTGGCGCATGCCCTGGGAGTAGGTGCGCACGGCACGTTCGAGCGCCTTGCCCAGGCCCGCGATCTCCAGCGCCTCCTCGAAGTGCGCGTCGGCGGCCGGGCGGCCGGTGGCGGCCCAGTAGAGCTCGATGTTGTCGCGGCCGGACAGGTGCGGCAGGAAGCCGGGGCCCTCCACGAACGAGCCGAGCCTGGACAACACGGGCGCGCCCGGGGTGACGGGGGCGCCGAAGATCCGGATCTCGCCGTCGTCGGGGCGGATGAGGCCCATCATCATGCGCATGGTGGTGGTCTTGCCGGCGCCGTTGGGCCCGAGGAGGCCGAGGACCTGGCCCTGCTCGACCCGGAACGACAGGCCGTCGACGGCCCGCTCGCCGTTGCGGTACGCCTTCGTCAGCCCGACGATCTCCAACGGCACCTCCCGCCCATCAGCCACCCGCTCGCCGTCGACGCCCGGCACCGACGGTGCCGCCGCCTCGGCCGCCCGCTCGCCGTTGTCGCTCGCCGCGGCCTTCGCCGCCCGTTCGCCGTTCCTGACCGCGCCGGGTTCGGCTGCTGATGCCGCCGTGAGGACGGCGGCCGGGGACGGTGCCTTGGTGGGGGTTTGGGGCGGTTCCGTTGCGGGGTGCGGGGGAGCCGAGGGTGCGGGGGTGCGGCGCAAGGAGCCGCCGCGGCCCGAGGTGCGGCCGGTGGCCAGCAGGAGGGCGGCGAGGAGGACGGCGGCCAGCGGCATCGCCCACACCCACCAGGCCACCCCGGTCGGCGGCGCGGCCAGCGCGCGGACCGTGGGGACGGCCAGCGCGGGCGAGGCCAGGGAGACCCCGAACGCGGCGGGCTCGGCCGGGGTCGCGAACCCCATGTCCGTCGTGGTCACCACCAGCCGCAGCCGGTGGCCCACGGCGAACTGGTGATCGACGGCCGGCAGGGTGACCGTGGCCTCGGCGGAGCCGGCCCCCTCGGGGATCGTGACCCGGAAGGGCGCCACCAGCCCCGCCGGCAGCGTGGGCGGCTGCGCGGCGTCGGCGACGTCGTAGAGCTTGGCGAACAGCGTGGCCCGGCCCTTGCCCGACACCTTGATCTTGACCGTGGGGCTGCCGGTGAGCTGGAGCGGAGCCGTCAGCGGCGCCGACTCGAACGCCGCGCTCTGGCCGGGCATGTCGATGGACACGCCCGCGCCGCCCTGGCCGCTCAGCAGCCCCCCGACGCCGGGGACGGTCGAGATCGAGGCGGGCGCGCCGCCGGGCGGGTTGATGACGTTCTGCTCGGGGCCGGCGAGCTGCACCGTGGTGGTGTCGGTGCCGGCCAGGCCGGGGTAGGAGCCGGCCTCGGGGTGCAGCCTGATGCGCTGGCGGGTGCCGGGGTCGCGGCCTCCGTCACGGGTGACGGTGAACGCGCTGACCGCGGGCCCGGCCTCGCCCTTGAGGTGGCGGGCGAACCAGGCCGAGGACTGGTCGTAGAGCCAGTCGGCCTCGCCGTTGCCGCCGTCGTGCCCGCCGTCGAACCAGGCCAGGCTCACCGGCGTGCCGGCGGCGGCGATGGCCTTGGCGTTGGCGTCGGCGTGGGAGAGCGGGAACAGGGAGTCGCGCTGGCCCTGGAGGAGCAGGGTGGGCGCCTTGATCCGGCCGGCCACGGTGACCGGGCTGGATCTGCGCAGCAGCGCGACCGCCTCGGGCGTCGCCCGGCCGTCTTCGGCGACCTGCTGGTAGACGTCGCAGATCGCCGGCAGGAAGCGGCCGCACCTGGCCTGCTCGACGGTCAGCGGGGCGGCGGCCTCGCGGCGGGACTGGGCGGCGAAGGTGTCGAGGGAGACGCCCTGGCCGAAGAAGATGCCCGCCCACATGCGCTTGAAGACGCCGTCGGCCGCGCCCTGACCGATGGTGGCCTGGGCGCCCGACCCCGTGGCGGACCCGCCGGCTGCCGCGTCGGGGAAGAGGGCGTCGGCCAGGTCGGCCCAGGTGATCTGCGGGACGATGGCGTCGATGCGCTGGTCGAAGGCGGCGGTCATCAGGGCGATGGCGCCGCCGTACGAGCCGCCCGTGATGCCCACGCGAGGGTCGCCGGCGGCGTCGAGCTGGACCTCGGGCCGCTTGGCCAGCCAGTCGACGAGCTGCTTGACGTCCTTGACCTCGTAGTCGGGGGAGTTGAGCGCGATCTCGCCCGTGGAGCGGCCGAAACCGCGCGCCGACCAGGTCAGTACGGCGTAGCCGTCCTGGGCCAGGCGGGCCGCCTGCTGGCGGACGCTCTGCTTGCTGCCGCCGAACCCGTGGGCGACCAGCACGGCGGGCGCCTTGCCACCCCCGGCGGGCGGGAAGAACGTGGTGTCGAGCTCCACCCGCTGATCGTCGGCGGGCCCGTCGACGACCGTGATCCGCTGGTCCTGACCGCGCGCCTCCCCGGCGGACGGCCACACCAGCCACGTCGTCACCCCGAGGACGGCGAGCACCGCGACCAGCGCGGCCACACGTTTCATGGCGGTGAGCCTACTTTCCGCACCTGAGAGATCCCTGAGACGGACCGCCGCCCGGGGAAGGCGGCAGCCGTCGACCAACAGTCGTCGACCAGCAGCCGTCAGCCGAGGATCGCGTAGACGGTCGAGGCGTGCGCGGCCGGGTCGCCGTCGCCGTCGGGCGTCAGCGTGACCTCCGAGAAGGCCAGCGAACGCCCCAGCTTGGTGACGCGTACGTCGAGCAGCACGTCGCGCCCGATCACCGGTCGCTGGAACGTGGTCGACTGCTGCACGGTCGTCATCGGCACGAACCCGCCCCTGGCGGAGGAGATCGCGATGACGGTGGCGGTGTCGGCGGCGGCCATCATCGCCTGGCCGCACAGCCCGCCGCCCTCCCTGGCCAGCGAGTCGGACCAGGGGAGCCGGACGAGGGCGTGGCGCTCGCCCACCTCCTCCACCCGCAGCCCGAGCTCCTGGATCCAGGGAGCGAAGTATTGCCGGAGAATCGCCTCTGCGTCTTCTGGAGTCACGCGCTCATCATGCACGCTGTAGGGCATGGCGGAGGAGCGGAGCGAGCGTCCTGTGGATAACCCGGCGAGCCCCCGGCCCGGGCCCCCGGCACCCGCCCCGGCCAAGAAGCCGCCTTCGGCGTCCGAGCAGCCCAAGGAGCCGCCTTCGGCGGGTGAGCCGGTCAAGGAGCCGCCTTCGGCGGGTGAGCCGGTCAAGGAGCCGCCTTCGGCGGGTGACCTGGCTGAGGTGTTCTTGCCGTCCACCTATGCAGCGGGCGTCCCCTATGACCTGTACGCCCGGCTGCGCCGCGAGAGCCCCGTCTGCTGGATCCCCGAGCCCGCCGTGGGCCCCTGGCGCGAGGGGCCGGGCTACTGGGGGGTGTTCCGGCACGCCGACGTCAAGCGGGTGCTGCGCAGCCCCGACGACTTCTCCTCCCACCTCGGCGCCACCCAGATCCGCGACCCCGACACCCCGGCCGACCTGGAGTTCGTCCGGTCGATGATGCTCAACATGGACCCGCCGGACCACTCCAGGCTGCGCCGGATCGTGGCGGCCGCCTTCACGCCGCGCGCCGTCCGCGCCCTGGAACGCACGATCAAGGACCGGGTGGCGGCGCTGCTCGCACCGGGCGAGTGCGACTTCGTCGAGGTGGCCGCCGACCTGCCGGTCTGGACGCTGGCCCACGTGATGGGCGTCCCCGAGCAGGACCGGCGGCTGCTGTACGACTGGGCCTCCCGCGTCATCGGCTACCAGGACGACGACTATGCCGGCCTGTCCACGGCCGAGGTCGAGTCCCTGACCCCCGTGGGCCGCCTGGCGGTCGCCGCCCGTCCTGAGCTCAAGCCGGGCATGAACCCCAGGTCCAGGGCCGCGCTGGCCGACATGTTCGCCTACGCCCACGCGCTGGCCGACACCCCGCACGAGTCCGTCATGTCCGCCATGAGGAAGGGCGGCCTGACCGAGGCCGAGTTCGAGAACATGTTCTTCCTGTTCGCCGTGGCCGGGAACGAGACCCTGCGCAACGGCATCCCCGGCGGCCTGCTCACCCTGCTGAGCCATCCCGCCGAGCTGGCCCGGCTGCGCGCCGACCCGTCGCTGCTGGAGCCGGCGGTCGAGGAGATGCTGCGCCACTGGCCCCCGGTGATGGACTTCCGCCGTACGGCCACCCGCGACCTCACGCTCGGCGGCCGGCGCATCCAGGCGGGCGAGAAGGTGGTCGTCTACCACGCCTCGGCCAACCGCGACCCGGCGGTCTTCGCCGACCCCGACCGCTTCGACGTCGCCCGTACGCCCAACGACCACGTCAGCTTCGGGTTCGGCCCGCACTTCTGCCTCGGCGCCCACCTCGCCCGCGTCCAGCTCCGCGCGGTCTTCGCCGAGCTGCTCGCCTGGGACGTCGAACCCGCAGGCCCCCCGGTGCGGCTCACCTCCAACTTCCAGAACGGGCTCAAACACCTCCCGGTACGCCTGACCCGCCGCCTGACGTGAAGCCACCCCGAAGGCATCCATAGTCACACAAAGGAGACATCTGAGACCGACGCGCCGGATGACCGTAAGATTTGCGCCGTGAAGTCACCAGCATCGTTCAAGAAGGCCGCAGCGTGGGCCTTGCCGTACTGGACCAGAGGCCAGGCGGGGCGCGAGACGCCGCAAGACCTGTTCCGGGTGCTCTACCTCGGATGGCTGGTGGCGCTCACGCTCAAGCTGCTCGGTTCGGCCTGGGACGTGTCGTGGCACTTCAAGTGGCTGCGCGACGACCTCGCCCCGCCCCACCTGCTCAACTCCGCCGGCACCGCCCTCGTCGTCGTCCTGACCGTCATCCACGGTTACACCGGCTACGGCGTGGACAAGGCGGCGCTGCGGCTCATCCAGTGGGGAACCGGGATCTTCCTCGTCGCGGTGCCGCTCGACCTGATCAACCACCGCGTCAACGGGCTCGACATCACCTCGTGGAGCCCGTCGCACATCATGCTCTATGTTGGAACGTTCTTCATGATCATGGGCGTGATCAGGGGTTGGTTCATGGGCGCGCCCCCCGGACGCGAGCGCACGGTCGTGCTCGGCGCCTTCCTCGCGTTCTTCCTGGAGAACGTGCACTTCCCCGAGCAGCACCAGGAGTACGGCATCCTCTCCCTCGGCGCCTGGGACAACCACGCGACCTACGCCGAGCAGATTTTGCTGCGCTTCGCCGCCGACCAGATGGGCCGTCCGGTCGACCGGATCATGATGAGCGGGTTCACCCTGCCCGTGCCCGACTACCTCTACCCGGTCTACGCGGTGGTCGGAGGGCTGTCGGTGCTGGTCGCGGCCAGGCTGCTGATCGGCAGGTTCGGCGCGGCGACGCTGGTGGCCGGCGCGTACGTCGGGTTCCGCACGCTGATCTGGCCGCTGCTCACCTTCGGCGGCTTCCCGCCGTCGGCGCTGCCGGTCTTCCTCGTGGTGGCGGGGCTGCTGGTGGACCTGGCGTTCCTGGTGCGCGTCCCGGCCGTGCGCGCGGTCGTGGGGGCGGCCGCGGTGACCGCCGGCGCCTACGGCGCGCTGGCCGCGCAGAACGCGGTCATGGGCCCGGTCTACGGCGCGATCAAGGGCCAGACCGGCCTGTACGGAGCCCCGCCCCTGGCCACGTCGTCGGCCGTCTGGGCCGGGCTCGGGCTGCTGGCCGCCTGGCTGGCCGCCGAGTGGCTGGCCGGGCGGCGTGACCGGCGGCCTCAGCCGATCGAGGCCCGCGTGATCGCGACCGCCACCCCGTAGGCCAGCCCCATCACGCCCACCTCGGCCGCCGTCCAGCTCACCAGGGCGGTGGCCCCGCCGCGGCGGATCACCGGCAGCAGGCGGAAGCGGATGTGGGCGGCCAGCGGCACCAGCAGCGCCACCAGCACCGTCTTGATCACGACGAGCACACCGTAGTGGCTGGTCACGATCGCGCCCGGCAGCTCGACGCCGGGCGTGAGCGCCATCGTGCCGAGCCCGGTGACCAGCCCCGACAGTGAGACCAGGAGCAGGCAGACGGTGGCCATCCTGGAGAACTTCGGCAGCGCCACGGCCAGCAGACCCCGGTGGGGCGCGACGAACACGGCCGTGGCGGCCAGGCCGCCCGCCCAGGCCGCCGCGCCCATCACGTGGATCTCCATCGAGATCATGATGGGGTCGTGCCAGACGGAGTTGACCGCGTGCCCGGTGACCGGGATGGGCAGCAGCCCGAACAGCGCGACGATGATCCGCAGCTCCGCGGGCACCTTCTCGCCGAACCGCACCGCCATCAGCCCGATGCCCGCCGCCGCCAGCGCGCACGCCGCGCTGAACAGCAGGCCCTGCCCGGTGCCCACCTCCTCGACGTAGGAGGCGATCAGGCCGAACGTGGGCACCCGCCCCGGGTTGAGCTCGGCCGTCTGGAACACGATGGTGAGCAGCGCGCAGATCGCCCACGTCCAGGCAGCCAGCACGGCGAGCGGACGCACCCGGCGCAGGACCGGCTCGGTGGCGTCGGGGTCGTCGAAGCCGAGCAGCTTGGGCACGAGACTCAGGCCGACCACGGCGACCGCGGCCAGGTCGAGCAGAACCCGGACGACGGGCAGGCCGTAGGCCACGATCGGCCCGGGCATGGGGATGCCCGGCACGGACTCCTGGGCGGTGAGCGTGGAGGCCGCCACCGCGGCGACGATCCCGCACACGACGAACGCCCCGGCGACGAGCCGCCCGCCCGCGACGCGCTGCCCGGAACGGGACGTGAGGGTCGCGGTCACGCCCGGGTCCCCTCCGACGGCCGCGCCTCGGCCTCTGCTTCAGCCGTGGAGGCGGCGGCGGTGGAAGCGGCGGGGGCGCGGCGGAGGGCGACGGCGGTGCCGGCGGCCAGGAGCAGCAGCGCGGCCACGATCCACACGACCGCCATGCCGGCCCCGCCGTTGGCCGCGGCCTCGGCCGCCTTCGCGCTGTCGGCCCGCTGGTCCTGGCCGGCAGCCGTCGCGCCGTCGCCCTGCTGGGGCTGCCCGGCGGGGGCGCCCGCGGCGGACGCGGCCACGCTGAAGCCGATCTTCCCGGTCACCGGATGCCCGTCGGAGGACAGGATCCGGTAGCCCACCACGTACGAGCCGCCCGCGGGCAGCGGTTTGACCTTGACGGAGACCTGTTCGGCCGACACCTCCGCCGCGCCGTCGGCCCACGACGAGCCGTCCGCCCCCGTCACGCCGACCTGCGCGTAGCCCTGGCGCACCGCCTGGTCGAACACCAGCGTCACCCGCGCGGGCGAGGCGGACAGCGTGGCGCCGTCCTTGGGATCGCTGCTGACCAGCACGTTGTGCGCCTGCGCCGGCAGGGCGAACCCGACCGCGGCGCACGCGAGCAACAGGACCGTGAGTAGCCGCCTCACCGATCAAAACCTTCCATCGAACGAGTCTCGAACCCGTATATGGTCCCACCCATGACGGACCTCTTCGGCGGCGCGGCGCCCTACTACGCCAAGTACCGGCCCGGCCACGGCGATCCCGCCATCGATCGGCTGGCTCGCGCGTTCGGCCCGGACGGCGTCGTGCTCGACCTCGGCTGCGGCCCTGGGACGATCGCGATCCCGCTGGCCCGGCGGGTACGCGAGGTGCTGGCCGTGGACCCCGACGAGGAGATGCTGGCCGAGGGCCGGCGGCTGTCGGCGGACGTGGCCGGCATCCGCTGGCTGCGCGGCGACTCGACGACGCTGCGGGAGCTGCCGCCGTTCGGTCACGTCGTGATGGGCCGGTCGTTCCACTGGATGGACCGCCGCGCGGTGCTGGCCGACCTGGACGAGCTGCTGCCGCCCGGCGGCGTCGTCGCGCTCGTCGGCCCCACCCGCGACCCCGTCGAGGAACCGTGGGAGCCGGTCATGCGCCGGGTGCGCGAGCGGTTCGGCGTGAACACCTGGACGGCCGCCGGCTCCTTCCAGAAGACCGGCGAGCACCACCACGACGTGCTGGCCGGATCGCCCTTCTCCGCCCTGGAGTCCGACCGGTACGAGCACCGCCTCGCCTACGACCTCGACGCCCTGCTCGGCCTGCAGCTGTCCTACTCCTACACGGCCCCGGCCAGGCTCGGCGACCGCCTGCGCGCGTTCGTCGAGGCGGCCAGGGCCGCCCTGCTGGCCGCCGAGCCGTCGGGCCGCTGGGAGCTGACGACGACGACCGAGGTCCTCATCGCCCGCCGCCCCGCCTGACCGCCCGACCCAACCGCTCGACCCCGCCGCCCCGGCTGACCGGTGCGGTTCGTCCGTCTCATTGCTTGGTGAGGCGTCCGACCGCCAGGCCCGCCACCCGTACGGCGGCCGACGGCCACAGCCGGGCCGCCCGCCAGGCGACCCGCGCCGAGGCCGGCGCCACGATCAGCGCCTTGTTCCTGGCCACCCCGCGCAGGACGTCGGCGGCCAGCGCGTCCACGGGATAGAGCCGCCCCTGCGCCCGCACCGCCGCGCTCCGGGCGTGGGCCGCCACCTCGTTCTGCGGCAGCCCCGGGTTGGCGTGGTCGAGCAGCGGCGTGTCGACGAACCCCGGGCACACCACGTTCACCCGCACCCCGTACGCGGCCGCCTCGGCCCGCAGCGCCAGCGAGAGCCCGACCACGGCGTGCTTGCTCGCCGTGTACGGCAGCATCAGCGGCGCCGGCACCAGCCCGGCCAGCGAGGCGGTGTTGACGATGTGCCCGAACCCCTGGTCCGCCATGACCGGATAGGCGGCGCGCACGCCGTGCACGACGCCGCGCAGATTGACGTCGATCGTCCGGTTCCAGTGGTCGAGCGTCAGCTCGCGGGTGACGCCGCCGACCGCGATGCCGGCGTTGTTGAACATGAAGTCGAGCCGCCCGCGCTCGGCCCTCACCCGCGTCACCAGCGCGGTCACGGCCTCGGCGTCGGTGACGTCGAGGCGGGCGAACTCCAGGCCGAGGTCGGCGGCGGCCCGCTCGCCGGCCTTCTCGTCGACGTCGGCGATCACCACCGCCACGCCCCTGCGCCGCAGCTCCCGCGCCACCGCGCGGCCGATCCCGGAGGCGCCCCCGGTAACCAGTGCGACCTTCACCGGCGCGGCTCCGCCCAGATCCCCATGGCCTGCCACACCTTCCTGCTGACGACGTTGACGAGCCCGATCTCGGCGCACAGCTCGCGCGTCCTGGCGACCGAGTCGCGGACCGCCTGCCGGGCGGCCGGGTCGGCACGGTGGATCCCGGCCACGACGTCGGGCGGGATGCGGAAGTGCCGGACCATCGAGCCGGGCGGCGCGAGCATGATCCGGGCCATCACGCCGAGCACGACCGGCGAGATCACGCTGAGCATCGTGCGCCGGTGACGGGGCATGCGCGGCACCCGGTCGCGGAGGTAGTGGCGGGCGAAGGAGATGTGCCTGGCCTCCTCCGCGATGTGGATGCGCATGATCGTCTCTTCCAGCGGATGGTGGACCTGGCCGTCCTTGAGCACCTTACGCTGCACGTGGTCGATCGGGTCCTCGCCGCCCAGGACGAAGACGAAGAACAGCTCGGTGGAGACCAGCGGGATCCACGGCACGGCCTGGGCGATCAGCGACAGCGGCCGAGGCATGCCGCGGATGGGGAGCTTCGTACGGTTCACGAACTCCTGGAACATCATCCCGTGATGTCCCTCTTCGATGGTCTCGTGGTAGACGTAGCGGAACTCGGGGGAGCCGTTCGGCAGGCGGTAGGCGTAGTTGAGCAGGCCGCGTTTGAGCAGGTTCTCGAACTGCAGGCCGATCTTCATGGCGGTGGCGACCCGCCACAGGCCGATCCTGGCGCGGACCTCGGGAGAGCGGGCGCGGTACCAGGGGTGGCCGCCCAGCCTGTCGGTCTCGGGCAGTTCCCAGCGCGGGTCGTCCTGGTCCACGAGGAACTCCGGGTCGTCCCACGGGATGTCGCGGTAGGGCTCCCAGTGCTTGTCGACCGACGCCTTCGAGAGGCGTTCGACGACCGCTTCGTAGGCGCCGGCGGTCCTCTCGTCGTTCTCCCTGGCGGCGGCAGAGCTCGGTGCGCTTGTCATCGCGGGTGCTCCTCTCCTCCCGCCATCAATTGTACGAAGCATCCAATAGACGGGGAAGAGCGGCCCGGGTCACAGGTTCTCGACGGGCAGCCCCAGTTCCCCGGCGACCGCCGTACGCAGCAGGACGGCGGCCCGGCGGCGCGAGAGCACCCTGGGATGCACGTGCGTCTGGACCGCCAGGCCGTCGATGAGCGCGAAGACGCGCCAGACCGCCTCCTCCGGATCGGCGCAGGAGAACGCGCCCGAGCGCACGCCGTCCTCGATGATCGACCGCAGCAGCGAGCGGTTGCGCGCGTCGATCCCGCGGGAGATCTCCTCCAGTTCCGAGCTGCGCATCGCCTCGGCCCACGCGTCGATCCACAGCCGCCGCTCGTCCGAGGGGATCGCCGGCGAGCAGCGCCTGAGCAGGGCGCGCAGCCGTTCGAGCGGGCCGGCGGGGCACTCCTCGATGTCGGACAGCGCCTCCAGGTGCAGCCTGGCCGCATAGCCGAACGCCTGCGCGAACAGCCGGTCCTTGGTGTCGAAGTGGTAGAAGAGCAACGCCTGGCTGACGCCCGCCGCCCGGGCGATGTCGAGGGTCCGGGTGTGGCCGAACCCCTGCTCGGCGATCACCTCGCAGGCCGTCTTGAGGAGGTCTTCGCGCCTTAATCGGCTGAAACTGGGTGTCACAGCGAGTAACTCTAACTACTGATCAACGGTATTTGTAGGACAAACCGGGCACCGCGTTCGGAGGGCTCGATGGTGAGCGTCCCCGCGTGGGCCTCGGCGATCTCGCGGGCGATGGGCAGGCCGAGCCCGGTGCCGCCGGCGTCGCGGCGGCGGGAGTCGGCCAGCCGGATGAACCGCCGGAACACGGCCTCGCGCTCGTCGGGGGCGATGCCGCCGCCGTCGTCGAGCACCTCCAGCACCGCCTGCCCCTTCCGTTCACCCACAGTCACAGTGATCATGGTATCCGCGTGCCGCTCGGCGTTGTCGAGCAGGTTCGCCAGCAGGCGGGACAGGCGCAGCGCGTCCCCCTCGACGACCACGCCGGTGCGCAGCCGGGTCTCCACCGGCTTGCCGTCCGTACGGCGGCCCAGCTCTTCGCTCACCAGCCTGGCCAGGTCGACCGGCTCGCGGCGGCCGGGCGCGCCGGCCTCCAGTCTGGCCAGGGTCAGCAGGTCGGCGACGATGTTCTGGAGGCGGTCGAGGCCCTCCATCATGCGCCGGCCGGTCTCGCGCCAGTCGGCCTCCTCGGGGGCGAGCATCGCCTCCTCGACCTCCATGCGCATGGCCGTGATGGGGCTGCGCAGGTCGTGGGAGGCGTCGGAGGCGAACCTGCGCTGCTGCTCCACCGCGCGTTCGAGCCGGTCGAGGGTCTCGTTCACGGTACGGGCCAGCTCGTCGAGCTCGTCCCGGTACCGGCCCCTGGGCACCCGGCGGCCGAGGTCGGTGGCGGTGATCTCGGCCAGCTCGTTCCTGATCGCCGAGACCGGGGTCAGCGCCTTGCGCGCGGTCAGCCAGGCCACGCAGGCCGTGACGCCGGCCAGCAGCAGCACGCACAGCGTGGCCGCCGGCGGGTACAGGGGGCTGACGTACCAGGGCGGCGCGGGCATGTAGGCGTAGGCCATCCAGGGCCTGCCGCCGACGTTCGCCCGGAAGCCGACGGTGATCAGGCAGTGGACGCCCGGCACCCGGTTCGTGCAGGACGTGGTGGTGAGGCGGGCGTCGGTGCCGGTGCCGGTGGCGGTGGCGGTGCTGAGCGGCGGCTGTCCCGTCAGGCGGGGGCTGGCCTGCCGGATCCGGCCCCTCTCGTCGACGACCTGGATGAGGTCGGTGCCCTCGGTGACGGCCACGGGCCGCAGGCGGGCGGGGGCGTCGCGCTCGACGACGAAGGCGATGCGGCGCGCGGCGCCGGCGGCCTGCTCGGTGAGGAAACCGGTCGCCACCGTGTGCATGATCGGCGTGACGAGCAGCGCGATGGCGCCGTAGCCCGCCAGCGCGCACAGCAGGGCGGCCAGCGTCAGCCGCCGTTGCACGGACCAGCGCCTGAACACGATCACGCATCCCTCCGGTGACCAGGTGATCACAGGGGGCGGTGATGGTCCTAATTAGCGGAGATTCGGCCGCAAATACGGTCGAAAGGCCCTCCAGAGCATTGCTCTATGCGTGCCGCCGCGACCTGACTAGAGTAAGTGAACACTGATGCCAAGGAGTCGATGTGGACCTTGCAGAGTATCGGCGTGCCGCCGCGGAGTGGCTGCGCGACAACGTCCCGGCCGGCGATCAGCCGGGGGCCGACGCCCTCGCCCACGCCAAGGAGTTCATGGCCAGGCTCTACGACGCCGGCTACTCCGGCATCACCTGGCCGCGGCAGTGGGGCGGCCAGGGGCTGACGCAGGCCGAGGAACGCGCCTTCGCCGCCGAGGCCCGCGACCACACCCTCCCCACGTACGTCTTCTCCATCGGCCTGGGCATGACCGGGCCGACGCTGGTGGACCGGGGCACCGACGCGCAGCGCGAGCGCTTCGTCCGGCCGCTGCTGCGCGGCGAGGAGATCTGGTGCCAGCTGTTCTCCGAGCCGGGCGCCGGCAGCGACGTGGCCAGCCTCCAGACCCGCGCCGTACGCGACGGCGACACCTGGGTCGTCAACGGCCAGAAGGTCTGGACGTCGGTCGCCCACCACGCCGACTGGGGCCTGCTGCTGGCCCGCACCGACGTCGAGGTGCCCAAGCACCGCGGCCTGACCATGTTCGTGGTGGACATGCACCACCCCGGCGTGACCGTCAGGCCGCTCAAGGACATGTCCGGCAGGGCCAACTTCAACGAGATCTTCTTCGACAACGTGACGATCCCCGACGAGCACCGGATCGGCGAGGTCGACGACGGCTGGAGCGTGGCCGTCACCACCCTGCTGCACGAGCGGCTGTCGATCTCCGCCGGCGTCGGCATGGGCGGGCAGAAGGACAACCCGGCCACGTTCGAGGCGCTGCGCGAGACGCTCGACACCAGCGACCCGCTGGTCCGCGACCAGCTCGTCGAGCTGCACATCCGCAGCCGCGCCCTGGCGCTGTTCAACCAGCGGCTCGCCCAGGAGACCAGGGCCGGGATCTTCCCCGGCGCCCGCGGCAGCGCCGCCAAGCTGCTGCTGGCCGAGCTGACCCTGTTCCAGGCCGACCTCGCCACCCAGCTCGCCGGCCCCGAGTCGGTGGTCGGCGACCATCCGCTGTCCCGGTCGATCTCGCTGGCCCCCGGCATGGCGCTGGGCGGCGGCACCAACGAGATCATGCGCAACATCGTCGGCGACCGGGTGCTCGGCCTGCCGCCGGAGCCGAGGATGGACAAGACCGTGCCGTTCAAGGACCTGAAGGTGGGGACGCAGGGGTGAAGCTCGTACTCAGCGAGGAACAGCGGCAGCTCCGCGAGGCCGTGCGCGACTTCCTGCGCGCCGCCTCGCCGCTGCGCAAGGCCCGCGAGGGCTACGACCCCCAGGTGTACGCCCGGCTCAACGGCGAGCTGGGCCTGTCCGGCCTGGTCGTCCCCGAGGAGCACGGCGGCGCGGGGGCCGGGCTCGCCGACCTCGCGGTGGCCCTGGAGGAGACCGGCGCCGCGCTGCTGCCCGGCCCCTTCCTCGCCACCCAGTTCGCCGCGCTCGCGCTCACCCAGGTGCCCGACAAGGAGTTGCTGGGCGGCATCGCCGAGGGCCGCGTCGCCGCCACGCTCGTCCAGCCCGAGCAGGACCTCGCCTTCGACGGCGCGGCCGTCACCGGCGCCCTGCCCCGCGTGCTGTCCGGCATGGAGGCGGACGTGCTGCTCGCGCCCGTCCCCGCCCCCGACGGCGGCGTGCTGCTGGCGGCCGTCGACCTGGCCGGACCCGGTGTCACGCGGACGCCGCTGGAGACCCTCGACCTCACGCGCGGCCAGGCCCGGGTGACCCTGGAGCAGGCCCCCGCCCGCGTGCTCGGCCGGCCGCCCGCCGGCAGCGGCATCGGCGACCGGCTGTGCGTCGCGCTCGCCGCCGAGCAGCTGGGCGTGCTGCGCGCCTCACTGGACGCCATCGTCGCCTACGCCAAGATCCGCGTCGCGTTCGGCCGCTACATCGGCTCCTACCAGGGCGTCAAGCACAAGCTCGCCGACATGCACGGCAAGCTCGAACAGGCCGAGTCGATCGTCAGGTACGCCGCCTGGGCCGCCGACGAGTCCCCCGGCGAGCTGCCCGGCGCCGCCGCCCTGGCCCAGGCGTACGTGGGCCGCGCCTGCTTCGAGGTCGCCCGCGACCACCTGCTCCTGCACGGCGGCATAGGCTTCACCTGGGAGCACGACGCGCACCTGTTCTACAAGCGGGCCAAGGCCGACGAGGTGCTGCTCGGCCCGCCCCGCATCCACCGGGCCCGGCTAGCGGAACTCCTGGAGTTGTAGATGGACATCAGCGGCCTTCCCGGCTTCTACGCCATCGCAGCGGCCGACCCAGGCCGCCTGGCCGTGATCGACACCGACGGCGCCGAGACCACGTACGGCGACCTGCTCGCCAGGGTCAACCAGGTCTCCCACGGCCTGCGGGCGCGCGGGCTGGTCAAGGGCGACGTGGTCGCGGGCGTGCTGACCAACGGCCTCGACGCCGTCGTCATGCTCATGGCGACCGGCCAGATCGGGCTCTACTACGTGCCGGTCAACTGGCACCTCACCGACTCCGAGGTGGCCTACATCCTGTCCGACTGCGACGCCAAGGTCGTGGTCACCGACGCGGCGCACACCGTCCCGGGCGGGGAGGTCGGCACGTCCGGGCTGGCCGAGGGGCAGCCCGCGGACGCGCCCGCCGGGCGGACCGCGGGGGCGGTCATGTGGTACACCTCCGGCACCACCGGCTTCCCCAAGGGCGTGCAGCGCGCGCTGCCCGACGCCGAGCCGGAGGCCATCGTGCCGCTGTACACGTGGTTCCTCGGCGAGGTCGTCGACCTCACGCCGGGCGACGCCGTGCACCTGGTGACCTCGCCGATGTACCACTCGGCGCCCTGCGCGCACACCCAGTTCGCGCTGCACCTCGGGCACACGGTGGTGATCACGCCCAGGTTCGACCCGGTCGACATCCTGGAGCTGATCCAGCGCCACCGCGTCTCCAACGCCATGATGGTGCCGACCATGTTCCACCGCATGCTGCAACTGCCCGAGGACGTCAGGGCCAAGTACGACGTGTCGAGCCTGCGGCAGGTCATCCACACGGCCGCGGCCTGCCCGGTCGCCGTCAAGCAGGCGATCATGGACTGGTGGGGCCCGGTGCTGTACGAGTACTACGGCTCGACCGAGTCCACGATCGCCTTCTCCGTCAAGCCGCACGACTGGCTGGCCAGGCCGGGCACGGTCGGCCGCCCGGCGCCGACGTTCGAGGCCAGGATCTGCGACGAGAACGGCGAGGAGCTGCCGCCCGGCGAACCCGGCATGATCTACGTCAAGTCGTCGATGGGCTCCTTCGAGTACCGCAAGGACCCGGCCAAGACCGCCGCCAGCATGCTGGGGGAGTGGTACGCCCCCGGCGACATCGGCTACCTCGACGAGGACGGCTTCCTGTTCCTGTGCGACCGGCGCACCGACCTGATCGTCTCCGGCGGGGTGAACATCTACCCCGCCGAGATCGAGGCCGCGCTGCTGGAGCATCCCGCGGTGGCCGACGTCGCCGTCATCGGCGTGCCGGACGAGGAGTGGGGCCACAACGTGGTCGCCCTCGTGCAGCTCGCCGAGGGCGTCGAGCCGGGCCCGGCGCTCACCGCCGAGCTGCTCGAACACTGCGGGCCCAGGCTGGCCCGGTTCAAGCACCCGAAGGTCGTCGAGTACCGCGAGCGGCTCCCGCGCACCCCCACGGGCAAGCTGTCGCGCTCGAAGGTGCGCGAGGGCTACCTGGCCGAGGCGGGGAACACCAGCTCCTCGCTGTAGTCGCGGCCGTCGCCGAGGTAGAAGCGGGTGGCGAGGGTGCGGTCGGCGGTGTCGAAGACCGTGGTCCACAACGTCCGGAACGGCGTGCCCGGGTCCTCGTCCGGCCGGACCGCGCGCAGCAGGTCGCGCAGGTCCGGGCCGGACAGGGTGACGCCCTTGCTGCGCTCGTACAGAGTGCGCAGCCGGCCGTAGGTGCCCAGGCTCGGCGTGGTGTCGGCGGGCAGGTCCGTCGGGTCCGGGTGGCGGTGCAGCAGGTGGTTGGTGACGCACAGCGGCCCGTCGCCGAACTCGACGGCGTGCTCGCTGCCGTCCCTGCCGCGTTCCCAGACGAACGCCTGGCCGTGCGCGTCGGCGACCAGGTAGTGCAGGAGCAGGCCGTGGTCGTACTGCTTGGCGGCCAGCAGCGCCTGCTTGGCCTGGGCCGCGGTCTCGCAGGTGTCCAGGAGGAACCTGGGCAACTGGGTGCTGCCCAGCCCGACCTGCGGGGCGGTGTGCGCCGGCGGCGCGGCGTTCTCGACGTCGGCGAGCAGCAGCATGACGGTCAGGCCGGCCTCGTTCATGCCGTCCATGCAGCCGTCGAGGTCGTCCATGGTGATCACGGTCGAGGCGAGCCCGTCGTCGGGGACGGTGGTGATCACGTAGGGGCGGGCGCCCATCGGCAGCTCGTCCGGGCGGGGCTGCCTGCCCCTGATCTCACTGGCGGTCGAGACGAAGAAGTCGTAGTTGCGGCCCACCCTGCCGTGGCCGTCGGCCGAGGCGGACGGCGGGCACCACAGTCCTGAGCAGGCCGAGCCCTCGGGCACGCGGTTCCAGCCGTCGAGGGCCAGGTCGTCCTGGTCCGGGTCGAGGCCGAGCGCGGCCGCCGCGCCGTCCAGACGGGCGTGGTGCTGCGGCCAGTTCCGCTCGAACCAGGACATCCTCGCTCTGTTCACCGCGGGGTCGGCGGCCCTGGGCGACCAGCCGAGCCGGCGGGCCTCCTCGGTGAGCACCCGGCCGATCTCGAACTGGCTGCCGGTGACAGTGAGGTGCGTGACAAGCTGGAAGTCGTCATTGCCGCCTGCGACACAGGTCATGTTCGTCATGCCGCGAGAGTGCCGCCGTCCGCTGACCGGGCTCCTACCGTCCGCTGACCGCCCGCCGGTAGCGCTCCGACAGGCCGAGGACCGTCTCGGCCAGCTCCGGCGGGTCGAGCACCTCGAAGTCGACGCCGAGGAAGCCGATCCACGCCGCCATCCCGGTGAGGTCGTCGCCGCCGAGTTCCAGCAGGCACGCGTGCTCGCCGGCCGGCTCGACCGCCAGGCCGGGCCGCAGCGCCACGATGTGCTCGGCGGGCGCGTGCAGCAGCACCGTCGCGCGGTGGCGCCACATCGCCGTGCTGACGCCCTTCTCGACGTACGCGGCCAGGTCGCCGTCGCCGGGCAGTTCCCGGGGCGTGAACCGGGGGCCGGTCGGCGTCCGGGGCAGCAGGCGGTCGACCCGGAACGTGCGCCAGTCGTCCCGCTCGACGTCGAAGCCCACCAGATACCACCGCCCCCGCCGGTGGACCAGCCGGTACGGCTCCACGTCCCGGACCGCCGGCGAGCCGTCGTGCCCGGTGTAGTCGAAGCGCAGCCGCTCGTGGTCGCGGGCGGCGTTCGCGATCGCGGTCAGCACCTCCGGCCGGACGGGCGCCGCCCCCGAGCCGGGGACCTGCACGGTGTAGGCGTTGAGGGTGTTCACCCGGCGCCGCAACCGGGCGGGCAGGACCTGCTCCAGCTTGGCCAGCGCCCGCACCGAGGTCTCCTCGATGCCCTCCACGCCGCCGCCCGCCGCCCGGCCGAGGCCCACCGCGACCGCCACGGCCTCCTCGTCGTCCAGCAGCAGCGGAGGCAGCGCCGCCCCGGCGCCGAGCCGGTACCCGCCGGCCGTCCCGGGCGTGGCGTGCACGGGGTAGCCGAGCGAGCGCAGGCGCTCGACGTCGTTGCGGATCGTCCTGGTCGAGACCCGCAGCCGGGTGGCCAGCTCCGGACCCGTCCATTCGCGATGCGCCTGGAGCAGCGACAGCAGCTTGAGCAGGCGGGCGGAGGTTTCCAGCATGGGCCCAGTGTGCCCGCTATCGCGGCAAGGAGGCTTCCGCGTCCAGGACGAGCTTGCCGAGGAAGTGGCCGTCCTGGCTGCGCCGATGGGCGTCGGCCGCCCGCTCCAGCGGGAACACCTCCGCGACCGGGACGCGCGGCAGCACGTCCGCCGGGAACGTCCCGCCCTTACCCGTGGAGAAGCGCACGCCGTGCTCGGCCGCGCCCGCCGGGTCGGCGATGGTGAGCACTTTGTCCGGGTCGCCGGTGAGCCCGACCGACAGCCCGACCTCGCCGCGTCCTGAGGCGTCCAGCACCCGGTCCACCGGGCCGGGCAGGCGCTGCTCCAGCCCGTCCCCGTAGGTGACGGGGACGACGCCGAGCTCGCGCAGGAAGGCGTGGTGGCGTTCGCTCGCGGTGCCGACCACGTGGGCGCCCCGGGCCAGCGCGACCTGCGCGGCGGCCAGGCCGACGCCGCCCGCGACCGCGTGGACGAGCAGCGTCTCGCCCGCGCGCAGGCCCAGCTCCTCCAGCGTGCGGTGGGCGGTCTCCAGCGCGACGGGCAGCGCGGCGGCCTCCGCGTACGACAGGTGCTCCGGCTTGGGACGCAGCGCGGCGGCCTCGGCCAGCGCGTACGTGGCCGCCGCCCCCGACGCGACCTGGCCGAACACCGCCTGGCCCACCTCCAGGCCGGCCACCCCCGGGCCGAGCGCGTCGACCGTTCCGGCCAGCTCGATCCCGGTGCCCTGCGGGCCGTCGGGGGGCGTGCCCCGGAAGCCGGTGCGCAGCTTCCAGTCCAGGGCGTTCACCCCGGCCGCCCGGACCGCCACGCGCACCTGCCCGGCGCCCGGCCTGGGCAGCGGCACCTCCTCCAGCGCCAGCACCTCGGGGCCGCCGTGCTCGTGGTAGCGCACGGCCTGGGCGGTGACCAGCAGCACCGCCTTGCCGACCAGCTCACGGGCCTCCAGGGCGGCGTGCGCCTCGTGGGCGCGGTCGAGCGGCACGGCCAGGCCGACGACGGTCGTCAGCTCGCCGGTGGCCGCCATGCCCAGCGCCTGCCCGGCCAGTCGACGGAACTCCTCGGGGGCGAACTGCACCTGTTCCATGCCGACCAGCCGCACGCCGCGCCGCGCCGCCTCGGCGGGGTCCACCAGCGCCGTCGAGCCGCTCGGCACCCCGTACGCGAAGAACACCCCGCCGGGCCCGAGCAACGCGAACGCCTCGGCCCCCACCCGCCCCCCGACCCCGTCGAAGACCACGTCGAACGCCCCCACCGCGTCCCCGCTCGCTTCGGCTGTCCGGAAGCCGGTGGCGGTCAGGGCGGGGTAGTCGACCGCCTCGGCCGCGCCCGCCGCCAGCGCCGCCGCCCGCTTGGCCGGGCCGTGGGCGGCGGCCGTCACCCGGGCGCCGGCGGCCCGCGCGAGCCGGACGATCGGCAGGCCCAGTGCCCCGCCGGCCCCCGTGACCAGCACGCGCGCCCCCGGCTTCAGCTCCGCCGCCGTCACCAGGCTGATCGCCGCCGGGCCGACCTGGAGCAACGCCGCCGCCAGCCACGAGCTGACCTCGTCGGGCACCGGCACGAGCGTGTCCACCCCGGTCACGACCCGCTCGGCGTACCCGCCCGGCACCAGGGCCGCGACCCGCCGTCCCGTCCAGGCGGGGTCCACCCCCTCGCCCACCGACAGCACCCGCCCGGCCACCCCGGTCCCCGGCACGAACGGCGGCCGGTTGGGGAACCACTCCTGTCCCCATCCGGCGCGCAACTGGGCGTCCAGCGACATCACGTCGGCCACCGAGACGCCGACCACCACCTGCCCCGGCCCCGCGACGGGATCGTCCACCCGCCGCACCCGGAGCACCTCGGGACCACCGAACTTCGTCACCTCGACAACATCCATGCCGCCGAGTGTCCTACCTCAAGCGAACTTGAGGTCAACCCCGGCGCTCACCCGGTCAGCTTCTGCACCTGCTGGACGACCACCAGGACGGTCAGCGTCCCGAAGAACGCCACCGACCAGACCAGCGCCCCCAGCCGGTACGACCTGACCCTGATCGCCTCCGGCAGCGACCGCCGGTTCAGCACGATCAGCAGGATCGAGTAGACGAACATCATCACCGCCGCGAAGCACGCCGAGAACACCAGCAGGATCAGCGGCTGGTCGAACCCGAGCAGCAGGATCGCGATCCCCACCAGCGTCATCGCCCAGACGGTGACGAAGTAGACCCGGTTCACCGAGACGGGCCGGTCGCGCAGGTAGACCGTCTTGATCGTGTCCGAGGCCAGCCGCGAGGTGTAGTCGACGATGCCCATCGCCGAGGCGAACAGGGCCAGCGCGCCGATCACCCAGAACAGCACCCCGAACCACGTGCCGACCGCGCCCTGCAGCACCTCGCCCTCGACCTTCAGGAAGCCGATGTCGTTCTTGCCCGCCACCTCCGGCCGGCCGAAGACGGTCGAGTAGGCCAGCATCGACATCAGCGCGATCGTCAGGAACGACACCAGCGCGAACGTGGCGCCCTGCTCGGCGTTGGCGAAGCGCCACCACCGGCGCCAGCGCGCCAGGTTGCCCTCGGTCGGCGGGAACTGGAAGCCGGTCGAGGCGGCCGCCTCCTCCTCGCCGGTGACCGGGCTGACCAGGCGCGGGACGTACGAACCCATGCCGAAGCCCTTGTCACGGATCCAGTTGCTCTGGCACAGGTTCTGGCCGCCGCCCGCGCCGGCGTAGGCGACGGCGCCCATGAGCACGGCGATCCCGAGCTCCTCTGCGGGGAAACGCGCGCTGACGGTGAGCCCCTTGCCCAGCTCGACCCAGCTGTCGGCGTTGACGGCGAACAGGATCGCGACCACGGCCAGCGTGGCCACCAGGGCGATCTTCACGAAGATCACCCGTTCGAGGGCCGTGTAGATCACCGGCGCCAGCGTCAGGCCCAGCGCGATCACGACGAGCATGCCGATCGCGATCCACCGCACGCCGCCCGCGCCGGACCCGGTCAGGTACGTCACCATCGTGGCCGACGTGGTCACCCAGCCCGGCCAGAGATTCGAGGCCAGCGTCATCACGACGAAGACCAGGCCCCAGTGCTTCCACATCCGGCTGAACCCGGTCAGCGCGGTCTCGCCGGTGGCCAGCGTGTACCGCTCGATCTCCATGTTCAGGAACCACTGGGTGACGATGCCGACCGCGGCGCCCCAGACGAACACCAGCCCCACCTGGGAGGCGATGTAGGGCCAGATGATGAACTCGCCCGACGCCAGCCCCACCCCCGCCCCGACCAGCCCGGGGCCGATGACGCGCCAGGTCGAGCGGGGAAGGTCGGGCAGGTCGCGGACGGTGACGGACGGCAGGATTCGCGCCGGGACGGTGGGGGTGAAGTCCGTCATGCGGATCTCCTTGTTCGGCTTCCCGTACCGTCACCTTACGCAGATCTCTTACGCCGGTGAACTATCCGGTCAGGGTCACCACGTAGTCCCCGTGGTCGGTGAGCCCCACCACCCGTCCGCCGGACTCCATGAGGCCGCCGAGCACCTCGCGCATCGCCGCCCGCCAGGCCCTGGCCGCCGCCGGGTCCTGCCCGCGCAGCCGTTCGACGTCGCGCGGCGTGCCCACCAGCACGACGTCGGCATCCGTGTCCGTGTCCGCCGCCCGGACGAGCGGGCCGTCGCCGCCCTCCTCCAGCACCCGGGGGCGGCCCTCGGCGGGTTCGACCCGTGGCTCGATCGGCCGCTCGTCCAGCGGCCACACCGCCAGCAGGCGGTCGGAGGAATCGCCCTCGTTGATCGCGTCGGCCATCACGCCGTAGAAGTCGCGCAGGTACTCCTCGGGGCGGGCGCCCAGCTTGACCAGGTTGAAGCGGGCGTTGCGGCGGACGAGCGGGTCGAACGTCCAGGTGACGCGCTCCAGGCCCTGTTCCAGGCACCACGCCCGCTGGTGCAGCTTGAGCGCGTAGCCGATGCCCCGCCCGATCGACGCGCCCGTCACGTGGGAGTGCAGCGCGCCGCCCGCCGCGCGGAAGCCCACCGACGCCCCCACCAGCACGTCGCCCTCGTAGGCCCCGGTCACGTAGTTCCCGGCGTGCGCGAACCCGATCATCATCTCGACGCTGACCGGCGCGTTGCCCGGGTCGGGCCGCCAGATCTGCTCGAAAAGCCGGAAGACCTGCGAGAACTCGCCGATCTCGTGCAACTCGCGGATCACCACACCACTCTTGGCCGCCGCCGCGGCGGCCTCCTCCCGGCTCGTCATGCCCCCACTATGCCCGCCGGACGGCGACATGCCCGCCCGCGGGTCGCGGACGGGCATGTCAGGCACGGCCGGGGCTCACTTCACGAGCGCCCCGAGCGTGCGCTCCATGACGCAGTCGTTCTCGAACTTTCTGTCGTAGGACGTCGTGCGGCCGTACCAGTGGCCTCTGACGTGGACGTCGACCGGCGCGTAGTTGCGCGGGCAGGCGCCCGGGTCGACGTTGAGGTCCTTGATCACGCCGTCGACCTCGTGCAGCTCCGCGCAGGCCGTCCGGGGGCGCGGGTGCGTGCCGCCGTCGGGGTCGCAGGTGAGCCGCATCGAGTACGCGCCGCCGCCGTTGCTGGGCGTGACGGTGATGAACAGCAGCACGCCCGGCTCGTCGTCGGCGGCGGCGGCGCCCGCCGGGCTCGCCCCGAACGGGACGGCGAGCGCGGCGGCCGCGCAAAGGGTTAGGGCGGCCGTCCGGCGAGCGGCGGTCAGCATGAATGTCATGGGAACCTCCCTGGTCAACGTGCGCCCCGAGAGTGGCGGCGCACGTCAAAGGACTACAGGGAGTCACTGTATCGATACCACTGGTGAAGGAGTGACAGAATGCTGTCCCCGATGATCACCCCGGCCCCGAGGCCGGACCCGTCCGTCCGGCGCGAGGCCATGACGCGGGCCCGGCTTCCCGGCGCACCCCGCACAGCCTCACGGATTTGGGCGCACCGCCTCGCTCCTTCAGCGCACCGCCTCGATGAGGGAGCGGAGGAGGGCGGTGCGGCGTGGCATCTCGGCCACCACCACGTGCTCGTGGTCGGCGTGCGCGCCGCCGCCCACCGCGCCCAGCCCGTCGAGCGTCGGGCAGCCCGCCCCCGCGGTGAAGTTCCCGTCGGAGGCGCCGCCCACCGCGGCGGAGGGCAGCGGGCCCACGTCCAGCCGCTCGGCCAGGTCCTGCGCCAGGGCGTAGAGCGAGGCCGACATCGCGGCTTCGAGCGGCGGCCGGTTGGGGCCCCCTTCGACCTCCAGCCGCGTGCCGGGCACCGCCGGGACCAGCTCCCGCATCGCGGCGTCCACCCGCAGCTGCTCGGCCACCGTGCTCGCCCGCACGTCGACCCCCACGGTCGCCTCGGCCGGGACGGTGTTGAGCGTGGTCCCGCCGCGCAGCACGGTCGGGGTGACCGTGGTGTCACCGGCCCCGAGCGCGGCGATGGCCAGGATCTGGTGCGCCAGCTCGACGCCCGCGTTCGCGCCCTTCTCCGGCTCCAGCCCGGCGTGCGCCGCCTTGCCGCGCACCCGCAACGTGTACATCGACGTGCCCTTGCGGGACGTCTTCAGCGCGCCGCCGTCCGCGCTGGCCTCCATGACGAACGTGGCGGCCAGCCCGCGCGCGGTGTCCGTGATCAGCGGCGCGGACGTGATCGAGCCCAGCTCCTCGTCACCGGTGACCAGCAGCGTGACGCCGTCGAGGGAGTCGAGCCCGGCGAGCGCGTGGAACGTCTGCACCAGCCCGGCCTTCATGTCGAACACGCCCGGCCCGCGCGCCACCCCGTCCACGACCGACCACGGGTGGGTCGCCAGCGTGCCGATCGGCCAGACGGTGTCGTGGTGGCCGAGCAGCAGCACCCGGGGCGTGCCGAACGTCCAGCGCAGATGGGTGACGCCGTCGATGACCAGGAACTCCGGCTTCGCCCCCAGGTGACGGGCTCCCATCGCGGCCACGACCTCGGCGCTGCGGGCCACGGCCTCCAGGTCGCGCGAGAACGACTCGCACAGGACGAGCTCCTCCAGATCCTCGATCATGCCAGCCGCTCTCCGAGGAACCGGTGGACGTTGCCACCGATGATCTTGGTGACGTCCTTCTCCGGCAGGCCGCGGGCGAGCAGCCCCTCGGTCACCATGGGCAGCCCGGCGGGCCCCTCCAGGCCGGGGACCGACGCCTTGGGGTCGAGGCCATCGGGCTCCAGGTCCTCGCAGCACGGGGGCGTCAGGTCGTCCATGACCTCGCGGATGAAGTCGGGGCCGAGGCCGACGTGGTCGATCCCGGCCACCTGCGCGACGTGCTCGATGTGGTCGAGCAGGCGGTCGAGCGTCATGTCCTCCATACGGTCGGCCAGGAAGGGGGCGTAGAAGTTCACGCAGACCACGCCGCCCGTGGCGGCGACCCCGCGGAGCTGGTCGTCGGTGAGGTTGCGGTGGTGGTCGCGCAGGGCGCGGGCCGCGGAGTGGGTGGCCATCACCGGCTTGGTCGCCAGCTCCAGCACGTGGGCCACGCCCGACGCGCCGAGGTGTGAGACGTCGAACACCATGCCCAGGCGCTCCATCTCGCTCAGGGCGGCCACGCCGCGGCTGGTCAGGCCGCTGCCGGTGGCGTCCTCGGCGCTGCCGTCGGCCAGCGGCGTACGCCCGAAGTGGGCGATCGAGGCCACCCGCACGCCCAGCCGGTGGACGGTCGAGATCAGCTCCACGCTCTCGTCGAGCCCCGGCATGCTCTCCAGCGCCAGCACCAGGGCGATCCTGCCCTCTTCCAGCGCCGCGTCGATCGCCGAGGCGTCCAGGCAGAGCCGTACGGCGTCGGGGTTGCCCTCCGCGATCACGTGGGCGCACTCGATCATGCGCAGCGTCTGCCGCAGCGCGCCCTCGGGCCGGTACTGGTCGTCGATGAAGACCGGCAGGATCTGCAGGTCGACCCCGCCCTCGACGAGCTGGGGCAGCCACCGCTCGCGGAAGAAGGAGGCCCACTGCTGGGGCGGCCGGGCGGAGACCGCCATGAGGAGATCATTGTGGGTGTCGGCCACGACGGCACGCCGGTGCAGGGGAAGCGTCATGCGAAGGACGTTACCGCGCGCGCCCGACCTGCTCCAATGCACCCCAAGCGCGATTTTCCCCCGCCATCTTGTCCGCCACACCGAAGACGGCCCCTCCTCGACCGTCCCCCACGCCTTCCTACGCCGAAGACGGCCCTTCCGCGACGGTCCGGTAAGCCCCGCGCGGCGGCCTGCCGGTGAGTCGCCGGTAGAGCGTCGTCGAGCCGGGCCAGTTGTTCGTGACCCGTCCTTCGGCCGTCTTGTACCAGCTCCGGCACCCCTCGCCCCACACCATGCGGGCCATGGCCGCGTCGAGCTGCCGGCTCCAGGCGGCCATCGCCTCGGGACGCACCTCGATCGGCCCCTGCTCGGCCACCCTCCGCAGGCACGCCATGACGTGGTCCACCTGGCACTCGATCATGTAGATGATCGAGTTGTGGCCCAGGTTCGTGTTCGGGCCGTAGAGCAGGAACATGCTGGGGAAGTTCGGCACCGAGATGCCGAGGTAGGCGTGCGCGCCGTCGCGCCACTGCTCGGCCAGCGTCCGCCCGCCGAGCCCGGTGACCTCGATCGGGGCCAGGAACTCGGTGCTGCGGAAGCCGGTCGCGTACACGATCGTGTCGGCCTCGCGCAGGCCCTCGGTGGTCTCTACGCCCTTCGGCCCGATCCGGACGATCGGGTCGGTCACGACCTCGACGTCCGGCCTGGTCAGCGCCGGGTAGAAGGCGCTGTCGATGACGACGCGCTTGCAGCCGGGCGGATAGCCGGGCGTCAGCCTCGCCCGCAGGACGGGGTCGGGGACCTGGGCGCGCAGGTGGGCCAGGGCGCGCTTCCTCAGCAGGCCGGCGCTCCACCCCTCGGCCAGGGCGGGGTAGAGCGTGGCCTCGGCGTACCGGTAGATCCACTCGCGGTAGGCCCGCTGGAGGCCGGGGACGTGGTGGAAGGCCAGCCGGGCGAGCGGGCCGAACGTGGCGTCCGGCTTGGGGATCACCCAGTTGGGCGTGCGCTGGAAGACGTCGAGATGCGCGGCCCGCTCGGCGACGGTCGGGATGAGCTGGGCCGCCGACGAGCCGCTGCCGATCACGGCGACGCGGCGGCCGGTGAGGTCGTGGTCATGGTTCCAGCGGGCCGAGTGGAAGGAGACGCCCTCGAAGTCGGACATGCCGGGGATCTCGGGCAGGTGGGGGCGGTTGAGCTGGCCCACGCTCATGACGACCACGTCGAACGCCTCGGTGTGTTCGACGCCGTCGTGGGCGCTGGTCACCTGCCAGCGGCGGCCGTCGAAGACCGCCCGCCGCACTTCCGTCCCGAAGCGGATTTTTCGCCTGACGTCGTATTTATCGGCGCAATGCTCTAGGTAGCCGAGGATCTCGGGTTGGGCCGGGTAGCGACGGGTCCAGCTCGCGTACTTCTCGAACGAGTACGAGTACAGATGCGATGGGATGTCGCAGCCCGCCCCCGGATAGCTGTTGTCCCGCCACGTGCCGCCGAGGTCCGCGGCCTTCTCGAAGACCGTGAAGGAGCCGATTCCGGCACGCCGCAGCCGGATCGCCATGCACAGGCCGCCGAAGCCCGCTCCGATGATCGCGACGCTGGGTGCCATGCCGTCCTCCGCGAAGTCAGGATCCACTTACAGTACGCCGAACCGCGTTCTGGCGACACCCTCCGCCACGCCCCGCGCGGCCCTCCCATGGGCCGGTAGTCTGCGCAGGTGGCTGCTGTGACGCTGACTGAGGTGATCGAGGTGCTCGAGGCGGCCTACCCGCCCGCCCGGGCCGAGTCATGGGACGCGGTGGGGCTGGTCTGCGGCGACCCTGCCGAACGGGTGCACAAGGTGCTGTTCGCCGTCGATCCGGTCGCGGTCGTGGCCGAGGAGGCCCTTGAGTGGGGCGCCGACCTGATCGTCACCCACCACCCGCTCTACCTGCGCGGCACCACGAGCGTGGCCGCCACGACCCCCAAGGGCCGCCTGATCCACCGGCTGATCAAGCACGACGTCGCCCTCTACACCGCCCACACCAACGCCGACACCGCCAACCCCGGCGTCTCCGACGCCCTGGCCAGGGCCGTGGGCCTGACCGGCGACCTCGTACCGCTCCAGCCCTTCCCCGACGACCCCTGGCGCGGCCTGGGCCGCATCGGCGAGCTGCGCGAGCCCTCGACGCTGGGGGAGTTCGCCGCGCGCGCCGCCAAGGGGCTGCCGCGCACCTCCGGCGGCCTGCGCGTGGCGGGCGACCTGGCCCGCCCCGTGACACGCGTCGCGGTCAGCGGCGGCGCGGGCGACTCACTGCTCGGCGCGGCCAGGGCCGCGGGCGTCGACGTGTTCCTCACGGCCGACCTGCGGCACCATCCGGCCAGCGAGTTCGTCGAGTCGGGCGGCCCCGCCCTGATCGACGCCGCCCACTGGGCCACCGAGTGGCCCTGGCTCGACAGCGCGGCGTCCATCCTGCGCTCCAGTGGCGTTACCGTTGAAACGCGCGTCTCCGCCACGGTCACCGATGCTTGGACAAGAGGATATTGATCATGAAAGCAGCCCCTGAGGCCCAGAAGCGACTGCTCGACCTGGCAGAGCTCGACTCCGTGATCGACCGGCTGGCGCACCGCCGGCGCACCCTGCCCGAGCTGGCCGAGATCGACGAGCAGTCCAAGCGCCTGGCCAGGCTCGTCACCCAGGTCATCGAGGCCGAGACCGAGGCCGGCGACCTCGCGCGCGAGCAGACCAAGGCCGAGACCGACGTCGAGGCCGTGCGCACCCGCGCCGACCGCGACCAGAAGCGCCTCGACTCCGGCGCCGTGACCTCCCCCCGCGACCTGGCGAGCCTGCAGTCCGAGATCACCTCGTTGCAGAAGCGCCAGGGCGACCTGGAGGAGATCGTGCTGGAGATCATGGAGCGCAGGGAGGCGGCCGACGGCAAGGCCACCGACCTGGTCGCCCAGCGCGACGAGGTGGCCACCACCCGCGCCGCCGCCGAAGACCGCCGCGACGCCGCGCTGCAGGAGATCGACAAGGAGGCGGGCGAGGTCCAGGCCCGCCGCGCCGCCGTCGCCGGCGAGATCCCCGCCGACCTGCTGAAGCTCTACGACAAGCTCAAGGACCAGTACGTCGTGGGCGCCGCCATGCTGCGCGGCGGCCGTTGCCAGGGCTGCAAGGTGGCCCTGTCCATCGCCGAGATGAACTCCATCAAGGCCGCCCCCCACGACGAGGTGCTGCGCTGCGAGGAATGCCGGCGGATCCTGGTCCGCACCCCGGAGTCCGGCCTGTGACGTCGTACGTCATCGAGGCCGACGGCGGCTCGCGTGGCAACCCGGGCCCGGCCGGCTACGGCGCGGTCGTCAGGGACGCCGCCGACGGCCAGGTCGTGGCCGAGGCCGCCGAGGCGATCGGCGTCGCCACCAACAACGTGGCCGAGTACCGGGGGCTGATCGCCGGGCTGACCACCGTGCTCGGGGTGGGCGGCGAGGGCGCCGAGGTGGCCGTGCGGATGGACTCCAAGCTGGTCATCGAGCAGATGGCCGGCCGCTGGAAGATCAAGAACGAGGGCCTGCGCCCGCTCGCCCTGGAGGCCGGCGCGCTGGCCAGGCGGCTGCGGGTGGTCGAGTGGACCTGGATCCCGCGCGAGCACAACAAGCACGCCGACCGGCTGGCCAACGAGGCCATGGACGCCGCCGCCAAGGGCCTGACCTGGAAGGCGGGCGGCACCCACGACGCCGGCGCACCGGCGGTGCCCGTGCCCGGCGCGGCGGTCCGCACGCCGCCGGTGGTGGTCGAGCAGACCGACCTCCTCGACGCGGGCGAGATCTCCGGGCTGTCGGCCCCCACGGCCTCCGTGGCCGCCGCCCAGCAGCGCACCAAGGGCACCGGCTGGGCCCCGCCCACCCGCGTGGCCACCTCGTTGCTGCTGCTCAGGCACGGCGAGACACCGCTGTCGGTCGAACGCCGCTTCTCCGGCCTCGGCGACGCCGAGCTCACCGCCAACGGGCTGGCCCAGGCCGCGGCGGCCGCCGAACGTTTGTCGCGGGAGCCGTACCGGCCGGAGGTGATCGTCTCCTCGCCGCTCAGGCGGGCCAGGCAGACGGCCGAGGCCGTGGCGCAGCGCACCGGGCTCGACGTCGAGGTGGACGAAGACCTCAGGGAAGCCGATTTCGGCGCCTGGGAGGGGCACACGTTCACCGAGGTGCAGCGCCAGTGGCCCGACGAGCTGGCCGCGTGGCTGGCCGGTCCCGACACCGCGCCGCCCGGTGGCGAGAGCTTCGCCACGGCGGCCCGTCGCGTCCAGGCGGCGGGGGAGCGGCTGGTGGAGCGCTACGAGGGCAAGACCGTGCTCGCCGTCTCCCACGTGACGCCGATCAAGATGTTGCTGCGCGAAGCGCTGACCGCGCCCTTGGGCGCGCTCTACCGGATGCACCTCGACCTGGCCTGCCTGTCGCTGATCGAGTACTACGCCGACGGCCCGGCCGTGGTGAAGTCGTTCAACGACACGGCCCATCTGCGTTGAGCGCGGCCGCGCCGGGAGCCGCCAGAACATCCCGGCGCGGCCACTGCTGCCTCCGCCCCCCTCAGGCGGTGACATGCCCATTCCACCCAATCGATCTTGCGACTCGGTTGGGAACGGCTTGAGGTTTGATAATCTTCCCTGAAGACGAGTCGGCCGGGCGGCCGCGTCGGGCCTCCGGGCCCGCCGAGGAAGGTCCGGGCTCCACAGGGCAGGGTGGTCGGTAACGCCGACCCGGGGTGACCCGCGGGACAGTGCCACAGAAAGCAGACCGCCCCCCGCCTCGGTGGGGGGTGAGGGTGAAAGGGTGGTGTAAGAGACCACCAGCGCCCACGGTGACGTGGGCGGCTAGGTAAACCCCACCCGGAGCAAGGTCAAGAAGGGACGCTCTCCGGAGCGTTCCGCGCGCGACGTTCGAGGGCTGCCCGCCCGAGCCGCGCGGGTAGACCGCTTGAGGCCGCCGGCAACGGCGGCCCTAGATGGATGGTCGCCCCTTCGTTCGCGAAGGACAGAACCCGGCCTACAGGCCGGCTCGTCTCTCACCTCCCAGTTCCTGGGCCTCCCGGCCGTGCACGATCAGTGCGTACAGCACCAGCACGTCCACCGCGATGACCGCGAGCGACCACCACGGGTTGACCGCGATCCAGGTGAGTTGTGTCATCGCGTTGATCATGACGAGGACAACCGCCACGATGCGGGCCCAGGTCTGCCCCACGGTCACCGCGATACCGGTCAGGAGCAGGACGATCCCGAACAGCAGATGGATCCAGCCCCAGGTGCCGATGTTGAAGAACAGCAGGCGGGATGGCGTGCGGACGAACAGCCCGCTGTTGATCACCGCGTAGAGGCCGGTGATGATGTTGAACACGCCGGACATGATCATAAGCATGCCGGCGAACCACACCCAGCCCACCCAGCCCGTGACGGGCCTGCTCTGGTACGTCATCGTCGAACCCTCCCCCGTGAGTTCACGTACACCGTGGGTCACCTGCCCGCCGGTTTGCGGTGTATGCGTATTCCCACGTCACGAGGTTCTCGGCACCGGAACGAGGCCCCTTCAGCCTCATCCGGGCCCGCCCGCCCAGCTGGCCCCGGCCGCCTGCCCGGGGCCGGCGGGCCGCCGACGGTGGCGCGTCGCCGGGCCCGGACGGTTCGCCGTGAGGGTCAGGAGGAGCGGGCGTCCCAGGCGGCGAGGATGCCGGCCTCCTTGTCCGGGGCCATCCCGTGGACCGTTCTGCGGCCGTAGGAACGCTGCTCCTCCGGGATCTCGCGCAACCACGCCCACGTGTCACGCACGGTCTCCGCGACCGGACGCGCCCGCAACCCCGCCGCCTCGGCCTTGCCCGTCGGCACGCTCCAGAAGTGGTCGATCTCCTCGGACGCCGGCCCGCCCCACAGCGGCAGCTCCACGAACGTGCCCGCCCCCTGCTCGACCAGGAACTCCGCGTCCATCCACACGAGCTCCGCGTCGGACCCGGTGACCTGCCTGCACAGCTCCAGCCACTCGCCGTAGGTGGTGTTGCCCGCCGGGCCGGTCACCGCGAACCGGTCGGCGACGCCCCGCTCGGCCTGGTCGAGGGTGAAGATCGCCACGTCGCGGGCGTCGACGAGCTGCATCGGCGTGGCGGCATCGCCCGGCGCCAGCACCCGGCCGCCCCGCGAGATACGGGTCAGCCACCAGGGCAGCCGGGCCACGTTCTCGTGCGGCCCGAGGATCAGCCCCGGCTGGATGATCAACGCGTTGCCGTCGAAGCCCTGCTCGACCGCCCGCTCGCAGCCGGCCTTCAGCACGCCGTAGTCGCCGTCGTCGGGGCCGGCGTCGGGCTCGCACGGCCATCCGGCGGTGTCCTCGGTGGCGGCCTTGGCCGGGAACCCGTCGAGGGCCGAGACGCTGGAGATGAACGCGTACGTCGCCGCCCTGCCCGACAGCGCCCGCACCGACTCGCCCACCACCCGCGGCACATACCCGGACGTGTCCACCACGAAGTCCCACGACCGCCCGTCGGTCAGCCGCTCCAGGTCGGCGACGGACTCGCGGTCGCCACGCACGGTCTCGACGCCCGGCACGTCGTCGCCGCTCAGCCCCCTGTTGAACGTCGTGACCTCATGGCCACGAGCCAACGCCTCCTCCGCGATGGCGCGCCCCAGGAACCCTGTGCCGCCGATGAGCAAAATATTCATGAACCCATCTTCGGCGCCCGGCGGGACGCGGGCTCACAACTTCACGGAGAGCGAAGACCGCAGCGGCGGCACCAGGTGCACCCGCGCCGACCCGATGTCGAAGTACAGGCCCACCAGCTCCAGCTTGCCCGCCCTGACCTGCTCGTCCACCTTCCGGTAGGTCCGCAGGTTCTCCAGCTGCTGCTGCACGTTCACCCGGCACAGCACGTCGAGGGCCCCGTTGTGCAGCCGGTCGCCCTCGGTCTCGATGAACCTGGCCAGGCTGTGGTTCCCGTGCCGCAGCCAGCGCCGCAGCCCCGGCAGGCTGCCCGCCTGCACCCCGGCGCTGAGCACCCCGGCCATCGCCCCGCATCCGGAATGCCCGCACACGGTGATCGTGCGCACGCCGAGCACCTGCGTGGCGTACTCGATCGCGGCCACGACCGAGTCGTCGTGCGGCTCGGAGCCGCGGCGCGGCACCAGGTTGCCGATGTTGCGCACGGTGAACAGGTCGCCGGGGCCGCTCGCCGTGATCAGGCTGGGCACGATCCTGGAGTCGGCGCACGTGATGAACAGATGGGTCGGCTGCTGCTTGCCCGCCGGCTCGGTGAAGATCGGCCGCACCGGCGCAGCCGCACGGTGGTGGAGTTCGCGCGACCCCTCGGTGCAGGTGGCCGGGGTCGAGCCGCCGTCGTCGGGGATGGTGCGGCGTCCCGGACGCGTCCGCGGCGTCCACGGCACCCACCGCCGGTCGGGGGACCTGCCGGTACGGGTCCCGCGGGCCGCCAGCGCGTACCACTCGTCGTACGGCTCGTCGAGGTCGACCGTGCCGCCCGTCCGCTCGTGGTCCAGCCGCCAGGAGTGGATGGCCTCGAACGCCGCGTTGTCCATGAAGTCGATGGTGAGATCGAGGTCGACCGGCGTGCCCGCGGCGATCGACCGCAGCCCGTGCGTGAGCCTGGGCACGCCGAGGAACGTCAGCGAGCCGGTGACCGTCACGTGCAGGCGGCCGTCCTGCTCCTCGCGCCTGCGTACGTTCACCCAGGTCAGCCGGCGCAGCGCGAGCAGCCCGGCCAGCGCCAGCCCGGCCAGCACCCCTTCGGCCAGGCCCAGCACGAGCACGGACACCACCGTCACCACGTAGACCGGCACCTCGCCGTGCCCGCGGCCCTTCCTGAGGCGCGCGAGGCCGGCCATCCGCACGCCGGTGAACACCAGCAGCGCCGCCAGCGCCTCCAGCGGGATCAGCCGGACCGTCCAGCCGAACCCCACCGCGAACACCAGCACCCACACCCCGTGCAGGATCGACGACGACCGGGTGCGCCCGCCGGCCCGCACGTTCGCCTCCGTACGCACGATTCCACCGGCGATCGGCAGGCCGCCCAGCGCCCCCGACACCATGTTGGCCACGCCCTGTCCGGCCAGCTCCTGGTCGAGATCGGCACGACGGCCGGGGTGACCTCCGTCGGCGGACGTCGCGCCCAGCAGCGACTCGACGCTGCCCAGCATCGCCACGAGCAGCACCGCGCCCACGATCGTGTGCCAGTCGGCGGACGGCAGCACGGGGAAGCCCCACCCGGAGAAGCTGCCGGCCAGGTCGACGCGGGTGACGTCCCAGCCGGACAGCCAGGCGACGCCCGCCGCGGCCGGCAGCGCGACCAGCGGCGCCGGCACCGCCCTGACCCGCTCGGGCAGCCGCGTCCACAACGCGAGCACCACGATCGTGAACAGGCCCAGCGCGACCTTGTGCCCGTGGAGGCCGGCGATCTGCCCGGGCAGGTCGGCCAGGTTGGCCAGGGCCGAGAGCTGGGGCTGCCCGCCGAGGACCACGTGGAGCTGGGAGAGCGCGAGGATCACGCCCACCGCCGCCAGCAGGCCGCGGACGACCGCGGGGGAGAGGACCGGCACCACCCTGGCCGCCTTGACCACGCCGAGCACCAGCTGGACGGCCCCCGCCAGCAGCGTGATCATGCACGTGGCCCGCCAGCCGTGAATGCGCACCAGCTCGACGACCACCACGGACAACCCGGCCGCGGGTCCGCTCACCTGGACGGCCGATCCGCCCAGCGAGCCGGCCACGACCCCGCCCACGACGGCGGCGATGAGACCGGCGGCCGGCGGTGCGCCCGAGGCCGTCGCGATGCCCAGGGAGAACGGGACTGCGACGAGGAAGACCACGAGCGAAGCGGGTAGATCATGCCGTAGCGTACGCAACCAGCTACTGAGGGTATCGCCGATCATGTCGGAAACCCTAGTGGTGCGCCACCCCCGCTTTAGCGGGTCGTCGCGGGGGTTTTACTCATTCGGTAAGGGGCCGGAGATCAGCGGTAGTAGTCGTTGTAGTCCTGCTCCGGGGCCCGGCGGCGGCCGCCGCCGTTGTCGGCCTGGCCGGGAGCGGCCGCGCCCTGCGACTGCCCGCCGTACGTCGGCCAGTTCGCCGTGCCGGACGGCGGCTCGGGCCAGGCGGGGCCGGGCCCGGCGGCGAAGTCGCCCGTCTCGTACGCGACCGAGGACGGCTGGGGCGTCGCCGGAGGAGCCGACAGCACGTCGTCGTAGGCCGAGACCGCGCGGGCGGGGACGGTCGGGGTGCCGGTGGCCGGGGAGGGCCCGGTGATCGGGGAGCCGGAGTCGTCGGCCACGGCCCAGCCGGCGCGCACCTCGTACGACGCCGGGAAGGCGGCGGACGGGGAGGCGGTGGCCGCGGGCTGCTCGACGAAGGCGGGCCAGGAGCCGGCCGGGGCGGCGTAGGAGGCGGGGGAGGGGTCGTCGAGGATGTCGGGCGAGGCGGCGGGCCAGGAGCCCGAGGTGGCCGCGGCGGGCGCGCCCGTCCAGGTCGTCTCAAGGGGGTCGGCCGCGTTGTTGTAGGCGGGGAACGGGTCGCTGGTCGGCGCGCCGTGGATGGGCGTGACCGGGGCGACCGGGAAGGACCCGCTGGAGGTGACGCCGGAGTAGGACCCGCCGGACGTCGCCGGGTAGGAGGGGGAGGCGGGGAACGAGCCGTTGCCGTTCGCGGGGTGGGCGCCGCTCGCCGGCAGGGCCTCGGGACGCGAGGCCGGCACGACCGGCTGGGCGGCCCCGCCGAGCAGGCTCAGCACGTCGGGCGTCGGCGCCGCGAACGTCACCGTGCGCTGGTCGGCCATGTCGGACGCGGAGGGAACCGGTCGCTTGGCGGGCTCCACCAGGTCGGCGAGGTTGGCCGCGGCGGCCGGGGCGGGCTGGCGCTGGGGCAGGGGGGCCTGGACGGTCGCGGCGTTGGGGTCGGCCGCGGCGGCCACGGGCTGCGGCTTCGCGGGACGCTCACGGCGCTCGGCCGGGCGCTCACGGCGCTCTGCGGGCTGCTCGCGATCGACGGGACGCGCGGCGCCCTTCCTGGCCGCCACGGTGCCGCCGGCACCGAAACCGCCCTCCTCGGCGTCGCTGCGGATGTTCGCCCAGAACTCCTCGTCCTCGTGGTCGGTGGTCGGGTTGCCCCACTCGTCGACGCCACGCCTGCCACGCTGGCCGGTGCGGACGGGTTTGGGCTTCACCTCGTCGATCGGGGAGAAGTCAGGGCTGAAATTGGCCATCCGTGGTTCGTGCGCGGCGAACTCGTCGGTGGACCGGGCGTGCGTCATCTCCTCCTTCTCGGCCATCTCCTTCAGCCGTTCCGGAGGGAGAGAGCTCTCCCGGCGGTTCATGGAACGCATGCCCAGTGCCACGACGACGAGCACGAGGAGCACGACAGCGACCAAGCTCACGACGACCGCGATCATTGCACCACCCTCAAAGCCATGGCCTCCCTGTGGCATCGGTGAGATCGCGCGGCCATCGACGCGATCTGCCCCCTTTGATCACCAATGCCTAACAATTGGATTTGATTCTGTCGGACCACTATGAGAGTTGTCACACCCTACGCAAAGAATTGGTCCATCCGGTCTACCTGCGGTGATCGCCCTGTCACTGGATGTTCACCGCCGTCAGCCGGCCCCGGGCGATCGTGTGGTCGGCGATCTCCTTCAAGATCTCGGGGAGCCCGCCCTCTTTCGCCTCGACCTTGTCGTTCAACGTGTAGACGGTGAACCGGTAGCTGCCCGGGGTGTTGCAGGGCGGTTCGTAGCCCGCCTTCCCACTGGTGACCTTGGCCTGGCCGGAGCCCTCGGGCGGACTCTCGGCGGCACCCGGCCCCAGCTCGGTCGTGGTCGCCGGGATGTTGTAGAGCACCCAGTGAACGGCCGATTCGGAGGGAGTGTGGGAGTCGACCACGATCGCGATCGACTTGGCCTTCGGCAAGGGCTCGCTGGACCAGCGCAGCGGAGGGCTGCCCTGGCGGCCCCGGCAGGAGTACTCGCCCGGCAGCGGCATGCCGTCGCGCAACTCCGGGCTCGAGACGTTGATCTCCGCGATCTCCTTGGCCTGGGACCTTCCGATGCCCAGGGCGGCGCAACCTGACAAGGTGAGCGCGAAAGCCACCACTGTCACACTGACAGCGGCCCGCCTCACACGTGATGCCGTGTTACACAGCCCCATGCCGGATGATGCTACGCGGCTCTCGGCGGTGCGCAGACCGTTTCCCGATGGTCGGTCGTCGGCAAAGGAGCCGAAACCGGCCAGAATGCGGGGATCTTGGAGGTGAAGTTGGCCACAGCGACGCCGTCGGCGGGTCTGCGGGACGGGTGTCGCCATGACCTTCCTGGCCTGCCCGTTCCCCGGGGCGCGCGGCGGGGTCCCGGCGGGCGGGAGGTAGGGACAAAACGGGCATGGTTTCGGTCGGCGTCCGGCAGGCAAAATTCAGCTGCGCCGGAAGTGGCGGTTGTGCCTTGCGGCGGACGGCGGCTGCCACGCTTCGTGAGGGCGTTTCGCGCGTGGTGCGGTAACGCGCCGCCGGGCCTGGATGGCACGAACGTGGCGCCGCCGACGTGGCCCAGCTCGACAGCCTGCGGCCGGCCGCCACCGAGCATGCACCCGCCGCGTCCGGGCGTCCGCCCGACACGCCGCTACGGCCGACCGATCTTTACCCGCCGCCGCCGGTGAGCGCGATGGGTCGCGGGCGCCACTCCCCATGGGCGTCCTGAGGCCCCTGAGGGCGATCTTCGGGGGGCGTAGCCAGATCGTCTTTCGGGCCGTGCGCCCTAAGCTGGTCGTGTGACGTCAAAAGGCCCACTGCGTGACCCCGCGCACCGAGTCTCGCCCAAGGCCCGCCGCCTGTGGTTGCTGCAGGCGGCCATCGGGTTCGTGTTCTTCGTGGGCGGTTCGGCCGTGGTGGCCGGGTGGGTGGGCGGCAGCGGGTGGTCGTGGGTGCCGTCCTGGCTCGCCGCGCACTCCTGGCTGTTGCCGCTGGTCGTCGGGGTGGTGCTGACGCCGTTCCTCGCGGCCGAGCCGTTCGTCCGGTACGCCGTCCACCGCTGGGAGTTGTCGGGCGACGTCGTCTACGCCAGGTCGGGGTTCCTGACCAGGGAATGGGTGTTCGTGCCGGTGAGCCGCATCCAGACGGTCGACAAGGCCCAGGGGTGGATGGAACGGCTGCTCGGCCTGGCCACGCTGGAGATCCGCACCGCCTCCCACGCCGGCTCCTCCACGATCAAGGGCCTCGACTTCGAGGTCGCGGCCGGGCTCGCCGAACGGCTGGCCCACCGCGCCGAAGAGCTCAGGGACGACGCCACGTGACCCAGTCGCCCCCGCCGCCGCCCCCTCCGCCTCAGCCGCCCCCGCCCCCCGCGCCGCGGCGGCTGAGCCCCAAGGTGCTGCTCATCGATCCGGTACGCATGCTGCCCTCGCTGCTGCTGCCCCTGGTCGGCGTGCTGTTCGTGGGCGGCTTCTCGGCCAGGTCGTACGCGTGGGCGGCGATCGGCGTCGTCGGCACCGTGGCGTTCGCGGTCATCCGCTGGGCCACCTTCACGTACGAGATCGTCGGCGACCGCCTGGAGACCAAACGCTCGCTGATCAGCCGCTCGATCCGGACCATCCCGCTGGAGCGGGTGCGCGGCGTGGACGTCTCCACGCCGCCCATGCACCGCATACTCGGGCTCGCCGTGCTCAAGGTCGACACGGGCGCGAGCGGCGACGACGAGGAGGCCGCGCTCGACGGCGTCACCCTGGGCGAGGCCGAACGCCTCAAGGCGGTGCTGCTGCGCCGCGCCGTCCAGGTCAGGGCCGCCGAGCACATCCCCGGGCCCGGTCCGGCGCCCGTCGACCGGTCGATCATCGCCGTCCCGCGCCGGTGGCTCCTGTACGGGCCGTTGTCCGGGGCGTACCTGCTCACGCCGTTCGCGCTCGCCGGCGGCGCGGTGGGGCTGGCCTTCCAGTGGGGCGACGACCTGGGCTTCGGCCAGGACGCCGCCTGGAGCGCGGGGGAGTGGCTGTGGGAGCACCCCTACCTGCTGCTCGTCGTGGCGTTGCTGCTGGTCGTCGCCATGCCGTTCGTCGGCGGCGTCATGTACGCGGTGTTCAACTGGGACTTCAGGCTCACCCGCCGCGACGGCTACCTCGTGGCCGAGCGCGGGCTGATCAACCGGCGCAGCGTGTCGCTGGAGTCCCGCAGGGTGCGTGGCTACGAGATCGTCGACGGTCTGGCCGAACGCCTGGCCGGGGTCGTACGCGTCTGGGCGATCGTGACCGGGCTCGGCGACTCCGAGACGCGCGGGCAACTCCTGCCCGACGTGCCGCGCCAGGTCGCCGTCGGCGTCACCGCCGACGCGGTCGGACCCTTCCGCTCCACCCTGCGCCCCCATCCGCCCATCGCCCGCAACCGCCGCCTGTTCCGGGCGGTCTTCCCCTGGCTCCTCCTGGCCGCGCTGAGCGCCGCGGGGGCGTGGGCCACAGGAATGATGCTCTGGTGGGTTCTGACGGTCCTGGCGTTGCTCCTGGCGGGCGCTGGGGTGTTCCTGGGCCTCGACCGGTACGCCTCCCTGGGGCACGGCTACGACGGGGCCCGCCTGGTCGTCCGGTCGGGCTCGCTGCGCCGCGCCGAGGCGGTGGTCGAACGCCGGGCCGTGGTGGGCTGGCGGCTGCGCCAGACCTGGTTCCAGCGACGCGCCGGGGTGCTGACGCTGATCGCGGGGGTCGGGGCGGGGAAGGGCGGCTACCACGCACTGGACGTCTCCGAGGCTCAGGGGGCCGCGTTCCCCGCCGAGGTGACGCCGGAGTGGCTGGCCCCGTTCGCGCAGCCCGACGTACCGGCCCGCCCCTTCCCGCCACACCACTGAACCCCTCAGCCTTCCGGCGGCTGGTTCCATCGCAAGGCGGCGACATCGCGCCGGCGACCCCGCACCGGGGCCCGGTTGGTCCCGCCGCAAGGCGTCCGCACGAGGGGCCGGCGGGTCGGACGGCGATTTCCTCGTGAGGTTTGCGGAGGGGCCTTGTCCGTTCCGCGCGGCCTGGGCGGCACCGCGTCCTTGAACGGCCGAGGCCGCGCCCTCCTGTCGAGGTGGGCGCGGCCCCTGGTCGATGACGGCGATCGGTGTCCCTGATCGCGGGTGGGTCAGTCCTGGCGGCGGGCGCCGAACATGATCTCGTCCCACGTCGGCACGGAGGCCCGGCGGCCCCGCGCGCCCTTGCGCGCCTGACGCGCGGCCGGCGCGGGCGGCGGAGAGGGCACCGGGACGTCCTCCTTGCCGAGGCCCTTGCTGTCGTCCTTGGCGTCGTCCTTGCCGGGACGCGCGGCCGGGATCGGCGGGGCGCCCTTGGGCGCGCCGGGGCCGGGCTTGGGCTTGGGCGCAGGCGCCTTCTTCTCCGGCACCTCGACCGTCTCGGCCACCTCTTCAGACGTCTCGGCCTTCCCTGCCACTTCCTCAGGCGCCTCGGCCTTCCCGGCCACCTCGTCGGGCGTTTCGGTGTTCTCGGCCACCCTTTCGGGCGTCTCGGCCTTCTGGGCCGCCTCTTCAGGCGTCTCCGGCACCTCGGTCTTCGAGGCCGCCTCTTCGGGCGCCTCCGGCGCGGCGGCGTTCTGGGTGGCCGTGTCCTTGGTGGCCTCGTCCTGGATGGCCGTGTCCTGGGTGGACGGGGCTGCCGGTGCTGGCGCCGGGCTCGTCTGCTCCGCCTGCGCGGAGTCCGCCGCGCTCTGTGCGACTGGCGACGCGGCGGCCGAGGACTCCTGCGAGGTGGCTGCGGGCGTCTCGTCGCGCGGCGCGTCCTGCGAGGTGGCCGTGGGCGTCTCGTTCGTCGATGCGTGATGGGTGGTCGCCTGCGGCGTCTCGGTGGCCGGTGCGTCCTGGGAGGCTGCCGTGGTCGCCGGTGTGGCCTCGGTGGTCGCCTGCGGGGCCGCTTCCGCGGTGGCGGGCTTCTCGCTCATGGCGGATGCGGCGGCGGAGGCATCCTCCGCAGCGGCCTTCGGGACGTCGTCCGTCGCACCGGTCGTTGAGGCGTCGGGTGCGTCGGCTGTCGCAACGTTCGCCGCGTCGGCCGTCGGGACGGCGGTTGTGGCGGGCGTTGCGTCGTCGGCGGAGGTGGCGGTGGTGACCTGAGGCGTCGAGGGCGCGCCGGTCTCGGGCTCGGTGGTCCGGGCATCGCCGGTCTCGGAGGCGGCCGGCGCGACGGCGGGCTCCGGGGCGGTGGTGTCTCCAGGCGCGGGAGAACCGGTGGTGGTGGTCTCCGTCGCGGTGGACGGCTGAGCATCCACGGCCGCCGAGCTCGCCGCCTGGACGTCGGTGGCGGCGGACGCCTCCGGCCCGGCGTTCGTGGCCGACGTCTCCGGCTGTACGGCAGAACTGGCGGACGTCTCCGGCTGGACGGTGGAGGCGGCCGGCGGCTCTGGCTGGGCTGCCGAGGTGGCGGCGGGCTCCGGCTGGGTCGGCGTTGAAGCCGAGGCGGCGGGCTGGGCCGGGGCCGAGTCCGGAGCCTCGGACCGGACGGCGGGCTCGTCGGCCGCCGCCGCCGTGGACGGCTGCTCAGCCGCCCCCGTCGCCGTGCCGCCAGGAGCGGCGGACGTCGCGAGAGTGTCAGGAGCGGTCGGCGTCTGGAGGGCGTCAGGAGCGGTCGCCGTCGGCGGGGCCTCGGGGGCGGGCGCCGGGGCCGGGGTGGGTGCGTGCTGGGTGGGGCCGTCCGTGTGCGGCTGAGGCGGTGCGGCGGGCTCGGAGGGCGTCGGCTGCGAAGGCGCAGGCTGGGAGGTGAGCGGGCGGGAGGCCGGGTTGGCGGGCGCGTAGATCGTGTCGTCGCGCTCGCCGGAGCGGCTGGAGCCGAAGTCGGGCAGCCACGGTGACGTGCCGCCGCGGCGGGAGGAGGCGTCGGCGGAGCGGCCGAACCCGGTCTCGCGCCCCGCGGTCTCCCCACGGTGCCCCTCGGCGCGGGTGTCCTCGCCCCGGAACCCAGGAGCCCGGCCGTCGTCACCACGGAAGCCCTGGCCACGGTCGTCGCCGTGGAAGCCCTGGGCGCGGGTGTCCTCTCCGCGGAATCCGTCGGGGCGGGGGGGCTCGGGGCGGTAGGTGTCCCCTCGGGAGGCGGGGCGGGAGCCGTCGGCGCGGGACGGGTCGGGGTGGAAGCCCTCGCCCCGGAAGGGGGCACGGGTGTTGTCGGACAGGGACGACGAGGTGTCCGACGCGGTCTCGCGAGACGGGGACGGCCGGTCGAACGGCACGTCACGCCCAGGCATGTCCGGCCCCCGGCCGTAACCGCCGGTGTCGGCGGACCTGGGCGGCGGGGTGTAGCCGACGGCCGGCTCCTCCGGCTCGCGGCGTACGACCGACGGGAAGGGCAGCGGGTCGGAGGCGAGCGGCGGCACCGGCTGCAGCTTGGCCACCCGAGGCGCGAACGGCGTGACCGTGGTGTCCTCCACCACGGCGGGATCAGGATCGAAGTCGGCGGACGACAGGCGCATGGCCTCGTCGTCGTGCGGGGAGACGTGGCGCTTGCGCGGGTCGAAGAGCCATTCGGCGTGGCGCGTGTGACCGTTCCAGACGTAGCCGAGCTTGACCCGCCACAGGCCGTCGTCGCGCTTGGCCGAATCCCAGTCGATCTCGTCGGTGGGCACGCCGCGCCTGGTCAGCCGCTCGGCCACCAGCTCGCCGAGGGTGGGACCGGGAGCGGTCTCCCCGGGCATGCGGACGGCGACACGCTGCGCCTGCTGGGCGACGTACTCTCGCTCCTGCAGCACCGGGCCCTCGAACCAGCGGACTCGTTCGACCGGGATCCCGGCGGTCGCGGCGATCTGTTCCGCTGTCTCTCCGGCGCGGATGCGTGCCTGGATCTCCTTGGGGCGCAACGGGCTCTCCACTTCGATCTCGTACTGGCCGAGACGGGAGAAGTTGCCACGGACGGCAGCACGGAGCCGATCGTCCACAGGAAGGGTGAAGCGCGTACCTCGCCCGGCAGTAGCCAGCACGAGATAGGTGCCGTCCTCACTCACCGCGACGAGTCGGAGCTCCTGCATGCGAGTCCCTTCGTCAGCGTCGCCATTCTTCCCCCGGACCCTTGAGTCTCTCGCGTGTGCCGGTTGCCTGCCAGCACCGTACCCGGCATGTCCGAACATCGCCTTCCTGGGAAGCCCCGGGGGCGATGTGACGCCGGTCACATTTGTGGAATCCATTTCCTCTAGTGCCCGCCGCTGTGCATGAGGAGGTTAGAGCTCCTCGACGGATTCTGGCGAATCGCGGGGCGTGCTGTTGTGCACTTCAGCGAACTCGCGACAAGGGACGGGCCGGCATCGGGACTGCGTTCGAGAAGACGCGCCGCGGCCGCGGCGAGATACGGGGCGGCCGCCGAGAACGCCTGCCCGCCGGAGGCAACCTGGCACCAACCTGAGTCGGCCGCGCCCGCGACGAACACGCCCGAGCGCACCAGCGACCGTACGGCGGCGCCGAGCGCGGGCGAGTCGGCCCCGTCGGCGGCGAGCGTGACGACGGACGGGCCGCGCGCGTGCCGCCGGATCCAGTCGAGCCCGGCCAGCACGTCTGCCAGCGAGCCCGACCCCGCGCAACCGAGCACCCGCACCGACGCGATCCTGGCCTCCGGCGCCCGCGAGGCGACGGCCTTGGCGACGTGCGTGCCGTGCCCGGCGCAGTCGCGCCCGGTGCCGCCGGTGGCGTCGAAGGCGCGCCAGGCCCGGTCGCCGAACTCGGTCCGGGTGACGTCTACTCCGCTGTCCACGACGTAGACGGTGGTGCCCGCGCCGGTGGACGTGTCAGAGGTGTCAGCGGCGGCGGGCGTGTCGCCGGGCATGGCGTGGATCTCGCGGTCGGGCTCGACCGCCAGGACGCGGGGGTCGGATCTGAGCTCGGTCAGCTCGCCGGCGGTCAGGAAGGTGGCGAATCCGGGCAGGGCCTCGGTGTAGTAGCGCCGTACCCGCCATCTCACCTCCGCGACGAGGTCCCGGGCGTCCGCGCGGCTGCGGGCGGTGACGATGTAGGGCCGGGTGGGCTCGGAGGCGGAGGGGCGCAGGGCGAGTCCGGAGGCGGGCGTCATGGCGAGAGGGACAGCGGTCGTCGCGGCGGTCGCCACGGCCGCGGCGAGGTAGACGGAGGGTAGGCCGAATCGTCGGGGCACGAGTTACGAGGATGCCTGTCGCGCAGGTCACAGGAACAACGGGACACGCGCTCGCGTCTATTCACGAGGAAGCTCTTTACCGAACGTATGACCAGAGGGGACTGATCCGGGGGATGACCGCCGAGCAGCGGAAGTTCGAGCTGAGCGTGCCACAGATCCTCGGGAGTGCCCTCGCCGCCGTCACCGCCGCGGTGGCCGCCTCCTACCTCGGGGTGGCGGGCACCGTGATCGGCGCCGCCGTGGTCAGCATCGCGAGCACGGTGGCCAGCGCCGTCTACACGCACTATCTCAAGCGCACCGGTGAGCGGGTCAAGCAGCACACGCTGTCCGCGTGGCACGAGGAGCAGGAGGAGGGCAAGGGCCTGCTCGCCGCGGCCGCGTACGCCACCCCGGCCGCGGGCGAGGAGACGGCCGCCCGCCGCCCCCCGGCGGCCGGTGAGGAGACGGCCGCGTTCCGTACCCCGGTGGACGACGAGGACGACGAGGACACGGCCGTGTTCGCCGTTCGACCGGGTGGCGAAGGCGGGCGGGACACGCTGGTCATGCCGGTCGCCGTTCCCGCCGACGGGCACAGGGGGCTGCCGTGGCTGAAGATGGCGGTGGCGGCCGCGCTGGTGTTCGCGGTCAGCATGGGCGGCATCCTCGCCTTCCAGGCCGTCGACCACCAGACGCTGCACGAGCGGGTCACCGGCAGGCAGACGCCGGTGAAGGAGCATCAGCGCGCCCCCGTCCAGGACCAGGGGCGCGACCGCCGGGACCGCGAGGTGCTGCCGACCGGGCCGGCGGAGTCGCCGACCCCGCTCCCGACGCCGACGGACACGCCGCGCACGCCGCCGCCGTCCCCGACCGAGGAGCCGGTGCCGAGCGTCACTCCGACGCCCACGCCCACGGACACGGTCGAGCCCGTCGAGACACCTCAGCCCGACGGGGAGGAGCAGGAGAGCCCCGACCCGGGCGAGCAGCAGTCCAGCGCGCCCCCGCCCACGCAACCCCAGGACGACCCGCCCCTCCAGCAGGAGGGCCGCCAGCCGCAGCGCTAGCCCAGCACCACGTCGAGGTAGTCGTTGGTGAACACCCGGCGCGGGTCCAGGCGGTCGCGCAGCGCGACGAAGTCGTCGAAGCGGGGGTAGACCTTGCGCAGGTACGCGGCGTCCCTGGTGTGCAGCTTGCCCCAGTGCGGCCGGCCCTCCAGCCGGTTCATGATCTCCTCCACGCCCTCGAAGTACGCGGGGTTGGGCGTGGGGCGGTAGATGTGGCAGGCGACGTAGGCGGAGTCGCGGCCGTACGCGGTCGACAGCCACGCGTCGCTGGGCGGCGTGACGCGCACCTCGACGGGAAAGGTGATCTTCCAGTCCATCCTGTCGATCAGGTCGCGGGTCTCGCGCAGCGCCTGGGCCAGGTACCGGCGCGGCACGGCGTACTCCATCTCCAGGAAACGCACGTCGCGGCGGGCCGTGAACACCTTGTACGAGGTGTCCACCGCCTCGGAGTCGCCCAGCGCCGCCGCGCTGATCGCGTTGATCCGCGGGATCAGCGCCGGACGCCGCCCGCCGACGGCGCACGCGGCGCCGAAGACGGTGTTCTCCAGGAACACGTTGTCCAGCCAGTGCTTGAGCGCGCTCGGCGGCCTGGCCGGGCCCGCGTCCCGGTTGTTGGTCTTGACCAGGCAGGCGTCGGTGTGCGGCAGCCAGAAGAAGTCGAGGTGCTCGTTGGCCGAGGTCATCGAGTCGAGCGAGGCGAGCATGTCGGTGAGCGTCATCCTGCGCCGCCGGTTGCGCAGCAGGAACGCGGGTTCCACCCGGAACGTCACGGCCGTCAGCACGCCGAGCGCCCCGAGCCCGACCCGGGCCGCGTCGAACAGGTCCTCGCCGGGCGCGGCCGTGACGACCGAGCCGTCGGCGAGCACCAACTCCAGCTCGGCGACCTGGTCGGCCAGGCCGCCGCTGTCGCGGCCGGTGCCGTGGGTGCCGGTCTGGATCGCGCCGGCGACGGTCTGCTCGGTGATGTCGCCCATGTTGGCCAGGGCCAGGCCGCGCTGGTCGAGCAGCTCGTTCAGCACCTTGAGCGGCGTGCCGGCCTGGACGGTGACGCGGTCCTCAGCGGCGGACCTGATGCCGCTCAGCCCCTCGGGACGCAGCATGATCCCGTCGGTGAGGGCCACCCCGGTGAAGGAGTGGCCCGTGCCCACCATGCGCAGGCGCCGCCCGGCGGCCGAGGCGTCCCGTACGGCCTGGACGACGTCCGCCACGCTCGTGGGGGTGCGCACCTCGGCAGGGGCGCCCGTCTGATTCCCGGCCCAGTTAGTGAAGACCATGAGGCGCCCCTCCGAGCGTCGTTCCGATTAAACGTGAACGATACTCACTTCTGCCAGCCTTCGGGAACCGGGAAAATCTGGCCGGGCTCAAGGTTCTGCCGCTTGATCACGTCGGAGACCGTCACCAGCTGGTACCCCTTGGCCTGCAGGGACTTGATGATGGACGGCATGGCGTCCACGGTCTGCTTGACCCAGTCGTGCATGAGGATGATGCCGTCGCGCTGGGCCACCTCAAGGGTCTTCTTCTTGATGGCCTCGACGTTCTTGCTCTCCCAGTCGTGCGAGCCGGCCGTCCAGAGGACCATCGGCATGCCGAACTCGGTCGCGACGTCGGACACCTGGATGTCGGCCAGCCCGTACGGCGGGCGCAGCAGCTTGGGCTCGACGCCCGCCGCCTTCTTGACCGCGTCCTGGGTCTTCTTGATCTCGCTTCTGATCTCCCCGGCTTCGATCTTGGTGAAGTCCGGGTGCTTGTAGCTGTGGTTGCCCACCTCGTGGCCCTCGGCGACCATGCGCTTGACGAAGGCCGGACGGCTGGTGACGTACTGGCCCTCCAGGAAGAACGTCGCCTTGGCGCCGGTCTTCTTGAGGGTGTCGAGCAGAGTTCCCGCGTACTGGCCGGGCCCGTCGTCGAAGGTCAGCGCAAGGCACTTGACCTGCTCGCAATCGACCTCGGCCTTCTTCGGCGTCTGGGCGAACGCGGGCGCGGGAGCCAGAGTGACGCAAACTGCAGCGATAGCTAGAAGTGAAGTGATTTGTCGGGACATAGCAAAGCTTCCGGTGTGATGGGTGTTGCGAGGGATAACTCCCGACCGTAGCGGATCAACTCTTCACGGGTGAAGGCGCTTCCGGAAGTCTCAGCAAACCCGAACCTCCGACGCCCACGACCGCCGCCAGCAGCGCCGCGCACACCGCGAAACCGAACGCGCTGGACGCGCCGAACAGGTCGGTGAGCCGCCCGCCCGCCCACGCGCCGATCGCCACGCCGAACCCGATCGAGGTGGAGATCCACGCCATGCCCTCGGTGAGCAGGGACGGCGGCACCAGCCGCTCGGTGAGCGAGAACCCGGTGATGAGCGTCGGCGAGATGGCCAGACCGGCCACGAACGCCACGGCGGCCATGACCCACGGGTCGTCCACGAGCAGGATCGGCACCAGGCCGACCACGAACACGCCCAGCGCGCGGACGAACCGGGCGCGCAACGAGATCCGCCACTGCCGCGAGCCGAACCACAGCCCCGACACCATCGACCCGCCCGCGAACGCGGCCAGCAGGAACCCGGAGACGCCCTTCACGCCGTGCTCCTCGGCGAAGGCGACCATGATCAGGTCCACCGAGCCGAACACCGAGCCGAGCCCGAGGTAGACGCACGCCAGCAGGGCGATGCCGGGGATCAGGATGGGCGTGCCGCCGCCCGTCCTGACCAGCTGCACGGGCGGCTGCGTACGCCGTTGCGCCGCCAGGGCCAGGCAGCCGCCGAGCATGCACACCAGCGCCACCACCAGCCCCGCGTACGGGTTGACCGCCGTGGCCAGCACCGTGACGAGCGCGGGCCCGGTGACGAAGACCACCTCGTCGGCCACGGACTCGAACGCGAAGGCGGTGTGCAGCGTCCCCGTGCCGCCGTGGATGGTGGACCAGCGGGCGCGCACCATCGACCCGATGGACAGGGAGGAGGCGCCGATCAGCAGGCCGGAGACGTACAGGGTCCATTCGGGCAGGCGGAGCGCGGCGCTGAGCATCAGCGCGGCCATCGCCAGCGCGTTGACCACGGAGAAGGGGGCGATCACCCGGTTCTGCCCGAACCTGTCCACGAGCCGCCCCGACAGCGGAGCCGCGATCGCGAAGGCCACGTTGGTGGTCGCGCCGACCGCGCCGGCGGTGGCGAAGGACCCGGTGACGGTGGAGATCAGCAGCACGACCCCGATGCCGAGCATGGACATCGGCATCCGGCCGACGAACCCGGCCAGCACGAATCCCTTGACGCCGGGCCCGTTGAACAAACCCCGGTAAGGCCCGACCACGCTGTTTCCCCCTTACTTGGCGACCCAACGATCGCGCACTGTCTGTCCGGATGGCAACTGAAATTTCCGGCGAGTGGGTTAACGTGTGCCTGATGTCCGGTCTTCCCTCTCTCCGCGCGGTCCTGCTCATGGTCCTCGGCGTGCTCGTGGTCACCGCCGTGGCCGGGGGAGTCGTCGTGCTCGTGGGCGATGACCTGGTCAGAACCGCCCAGGAGCCGGTGCGCAGGCCGATCACCCGCGTGACCCCGGAGGCCGCTCCGCGCCTCGACAAGCTCGTACCCACGACGGCGCCGGTCAAGGATTTCGGACAGGGCGGACCGGGCGTCACCGTGACGCCGCCGCGCGTGCTGGCGATCGCGCCCGGCACGGTCTCCAGGCGGACCAGGCTCGCCCTCGGCGCGCTCAGGCACGTGCAGAAGGCGGCCGTCGTGGACGCCGGCGCGGTCAAGGTCTCCGGCACGTCGCTGAACCTGCTGGCCGTCGACCCCGCCGACTTCCGCTCCTGGACGCCGCAGCCCGTCGCCGACCAGCCGGCCGTCTGGAGCGCGCTGGCCAGGGGCGAGCTGGTCGCCGAGGCCGGCACGATGCGCAAGTACAGCATGATCCTCGGCGCGATGTACCAGGTGGACGGCGGCCCGAGGCTCCGGGTCGCGGCCTCGGCCACGCTCGGGCTCTCCGGCGTGGACGGCCTGGTCAGTGTCGAGGTGGGCAGGTCGCTCGGCTTCGCGAAGGGCGTCGCGGTGCTGCTGCACGGCAAACCGGGCACCATCGGCGAGACCGGGGTGCGCAAGCTGCTGGGCAAGGGCGCGCAGGTCGTCGTGCTCGACGCGGCCAGCCGCGCCCAGCAGCGGCGGCGGCAGCAGCAACAACAGCAGCAGCCGGTCAACGTCGGCCGGCCGGGCAGCTATCTGGAGCTCTACCAGGCCGCCGCCACCCGCTGCCCCGGCCTGTCATGGACGGTGCTGGCGGCCATCGGCCAGGTCGAGAGCAGTCACGGCCGCAACAACGGGCCCTCCAGCGCCGGCGCCCTGGGACCGATGCAGTTCATGCCCGCCACCTGGAAGCACTACGGCGTGGACGGCGACGGCGACGGCAAGGCCGACATCTGGAGCCCGTACGACGCCGTGCCCGGCGCCGCCAACTACCTGTGCGCCAACGGCGCGGGCAAGGGCCCCGAGAAGCTGCGCAAGGCGATCTGGTTCTACAACCACTCGTGGGACTACGTGAACAAGGTCATGGGCATCGCCGAGGCGTACGCCCGCACCTACGCCTGAGGCCGCCCGCCGGGACGGACCGGACGCGGGCAGCAGGTGAGCGGGCACGGGACGGGCTCGGGCTCGTCCATCAGCTCCCTGACCATGCGGACGAACGCCGGATGGGTGCCGGCCGTGGCCGCGCGCTCCATCGGCAGGCCCAGCTCGGCGGCCACCTGCCGGGCCTCGGTGTCGAGGTCGTAGACGACCTCCATGTGGTCGGAGACGAACCCGATCGGCACCAGCACGACCGAGCCGGCGTCCGTCTTGCGCAGGAAGTCGCACACGTCGGGTTCCAGCCACGGCACCTGCGGGGGGCCGCTGCGCGACTGCCACACCAGGTCCCATGGCTCGTCACGGCCCAGGGCCCGGTTGACCAGCTCGGCGCTCCTGCGGAGCTGGGACTCGTACAGGCCGCCCGAGGGGCCGGCGGTCTCGGCCATCGACACCGGGATGCTGTGGGCGGTGAACACCAGCCTGGCGTCGTCGCGGCCGAGCCGTTCCAGCGCCGCGCGCGTGTGGTCGGCCATCGCCGCGACGAACCCCGGGTGATCGCCGAAGTGCCGCATCTTGATCAGCTCGGGGCCGCCCTCGACGGAGATCCTGGCGATGTCCTCGTAGTACTGGCGGCAGCTCGAATACCCGGCGAACGCCGAGGTGGCGAAGACGGCGGCCCGGCGCACGCCGTCGGCCGCCATGCGCCGCACGGTCTCCTCGCCGAAGGGGTGCCAGTTGCGGTTGCCCCAGTAGACCGGCACGCCCACGACCGGGCGCAGCGCCTCGACCAGCTCGCGGTTCTGCTGGTTGATCGGGCTGACGCCGCCGAAGCCCTGGTAGTGCTCGGCCACCGCGAGCAGCCGCTCGCGAGGGACGCCGCGCCCCCGCACGACGTTCTCCAGGAACGGCAGCACGTCGTCGGGCCCTTCGGGGCCGCCGAACGACAGGAGGAGGAGAGCGTCGTAATCAGCCACGTGTCAAGCCTAGTCAGGAGGCCCGGTGGTCCGCGCCGGAGGGAGCACCGAGCGCGCCGCCTCCCGTGGAGCGGCGGTGACCAGGTAGGTTCGATCGAGTGAGCGCATTCGATGACATTCGTGACTATGTGGCCATTCCCCGGGTCCTCTCCCTGAAGCTCTCGCCTGACGGCTCCCGCCTGATCTCGGTCGTGCAGGCGCTCGAACCCGACGGCAAGTCGTACGGCACCGCGCTCTGGGCGATCCCCGTCGACGGTGAGCCGTACCGCCTGACCCGTTCCACCAAGGGCGAGTCGGCCGCCGTCTTCACCGACGCGGGGGACGTGCTGTTCACCTCCGCGCGCCCCGACCCCACCGTCAAGGACGCGGCCGACGAGGTGCCCGCGCTGTGGCTGCTGCCGCGCGCCGGCGGCGAGGCCCGCCAGATCGCCACCCGTCCCGGCGGCATCGGCGCCGCCCGCACGGCGGGCGACGTGGTGGTGTTCGCCTCCGACGTGCTCGACGGCGAGGAGGCGACCGAGGACGAGCGGCGCAAGGCCCGCAAGGACGCCGGCATCAGCGCGATCCTGCACGAGGGCTACCCGGTCCGCTACTGGGACCACGACCTCGGCCCGGCCCGCACCCGGCTGTTCGCCGGCCGGCTCGGCGCCGACCGTCTGGAGGACGTGCGCGAGCTGACCCCCGACGCGGGCGAGGCGCTGCGCGACACCACCTTCGAGCTCACCCCCGACGGCTCCACCGTGATCGCCTCCTGGCGCCGGTACCTGCCCGGCGGCGACAGCCGCACGGACCTGGTCGCCATCGACGTGGCCACCGGCGAGCGGCGCACCCTGCTCACCGACGAGGCCCACGACTTCGGCGGCCCGATCGCCGTCTCGCCCGACGGCACGCGGGTGGCCTGCGCGCGCGAGCGCATCACGAGCGTGGACGTCTCCGTCCGCGTGGAGCTGTGGATCGCCGACCTGGCCACCGGCGAGGGCCGGGCCTACGCCCCCGGCCTGTTCCCGACGGACGTCGCCTGGGCCCCCGACTCCTCGGCCCTCTATCTGGTCGCCGACCACCAGGGCCGCCGTCCGGTCTTCCGCGTCCCGCTGGCCGGCGAGCACACCAGGCTCACCGCCGACGACGCCGCCTACCTCGGGGTCAACGCGAGCGCCGACGGCACGTACGTCTACGCCCTGCGCAGCAACATCGCGCTCGCCCCCGCCCCCGCCAGGATCGACGTGGCCACCGGCGAGATCGCCGACCTGCCCTCGCCGGCCCCGCGTCCCGAGGTGCCGGGCACGCTGACCGAGATCTCGGCCACCGCCGACGACGGCGCGACCGTGCGCGGCTGGCTCGTGCTGCCCGAGGGCGCCTCGGCCGACAGCCCCGCGCCGTTCCTGCTGTGGATCCACGGCGGCCCGGTGGCGTCCTGGAACGACTGGCAGTGGCGCTGGCAGTCGTGGATCATGGCCCAGCGCGGGTACGCCGTCCTCATGCCCGACCCTTGCCTGTCCACCGGCTACGGCCAGGAGATGATCGACCGCGGCTGGGGCGACTGGGGCCCCCGCACCCAGGCCGACCTCGACGCCATCGTGGACGTCGCCCTGGCCAGGGACGACATCGACAACGAGCGCGTGGCGGCGATGGGCGGCTCGTTCGGCGGCTACATGGCCAACTGGCTGGCCGGGCACACCGACCGCTACCAGGCCATCGTCACCCACGCCGCGCTGTGGAACCTCGACCAGTTCGCCGGCACCACCGACTCCTCCCTGTACTGGCAGCGCGAGTTCGGCGAGCCGGGCTCGGAGCGCTACGACCGGCTCTCCCCGCACCTGGCGATCGGCAAGATCACCACCCCGATGCTCGTCATCCACGGCGACAAGGACTACCGGGTGCCGATCGGCGAGTCCCTGCGCCTGTGGTGGGACCTCCAGCGCTCCGACGTCGAGTCGAAGTTCCTGTACTTCCCCGACGAGAACCACTGGATCCTCAAGCCGGGCAACGTCATCGCCTGGTACGAGACCGTTCTCGCCTTCCTCGCCCAGCACGTGCTCGGCGAGGAGTGGAAGCGCCCGGACTCGGTGGCCTGATGACCGACTTCCTGCGGCTGGCCGAGGACATCGCCCGGGAGGCCGGCGACATGCTGCTGGCCAAGCGGCCCACGATGTCGGCGGACGTCGAGACCAAGTCCAGCCCCACCGACGTCGTCACCGTCCTGGACAAGGCGTCGGAGGAGCTGATCCGCGAGCGCGTCCTGGCGGTCCGCCCGGACGACCGCTTCCTCGGCGAGGAGGGCGGCGAGGCGCCGGGCGCGTCCGACGTGCGGTGGATCGTCGACCCCGTGGACGGCACCGTCAACTTCCTGTACGGCCTGCCGGACTGGGCGGTCTCGATCGCCGTCGAGGTGGCCGGGCAGGTCGTGGCGGGGGTGGTCAACGTGCCGGCGCGGGGAGAGGTGTTCACCGCCGCGCTCGGCGAGGGCGCCTGGCTGGGCGGCGCGCGGCTGCGCTGCAACAGAGAGGTGCCGATGGCCAGGGCTCTGGTCGCGACCGGGTTCGGCTATTCGGCGCCGCGCCGCGAGGTCCAGGGGCGGGTCGTGGCGTCGGTGCTGCCGCGGGTTCGCGACATCCGGCGCGGCGGCTCGTGCGCCATCGACCTGTGCTCGGTGGCGGCCGGGCGGGTGGACGCGTACTACGAGCGCGGCACCAACGCGTGGGACTTCGCCGCGGCCGGGCTGGTGGCGACCGAGTCGGGAGCCCGGCTCGGCGGGCTGCGCGGCCGTCCGGCCGGGCCCGAGTTCGTGCTGTGCGCGGCGCCCGGCCTGTTCGAGGAGCTGCACGACCTGCTCGTGCCGCTGGACCCCGAACGCGACTCCTGACGGAGCGGCGCGCATGACGGGACGGCCGGGACCCCATGGGCCCCGGCCGTCGCACACGTCTGTCTAACGCGGCAGCGGGATGCCGTGATCGTCGGCCAGGCGGCGCAGGTCCTCGATCTCGGCGGTGAGGGTGTCGGCGAGGTAGTCGTCGCCGGTGCAACGGGCCTCGGTGAGGCCCTTGTAAGCCTGGTCGAGGCGGCGTTCGATCGTGGTGGTGAACTCGCCCATCTCACCTACTCTCTCAGGGGTTCGATCCGTGCGGGGTGAAGTGGACCCCATTGCCAGTGGATGTCCGGGCAATGGGTGTCCCGACGGCATACCCCGGGTTATCGCCCCCTGAAACATGAATTTCCGCGGCCCCTGCCCGGTCCACCCCTGGACATGCCTTACCGTGCGCTTATCGAGCCTGTAGGCAGAATGAGGCACCGGAACCGGAAAGAGGTGTACCAGGCGTGCGAGTGCTGGTTGTAGAGGACGAGCGGGTGCTCGCCGACGCGATCGCGACCGGGCTGAGGCGTGAGGCCATGGCCGTCGACGTCGCCTACGACGGCGGCGGCGCCCTTGAGCGCACCTCCTACATCGACTACGACGTCATCGTGCTCGACCGCGACCTGCCGGTCGTGCACGGCGACGAGGTGTGCCGCAGGCTGGTCGAGCAGCGTTCGGCCTCGCGGATCCTCATGCTGACCGCCTCCGGCGACGTGGACGACAAGGTGGAGGGGCTCGGCCTCGGGGCCGACGACTACCTGGCCAAGCCGTTCGTGTTCATCGAGCTGGTGGCCCGGGTGCGCGCGCTCGGCCGGCGTTCCGCGCCCGCGCTGCCGCCCGTGCTGGAGCGGGCCGGCATCCGCCTCGACCCGGGCAAGCGGCTGGTCGAGCGCGAGGGCAAGGAGATCGTGCTCACCAAGAAGGAGTTCGCGGTCCTGGAGGAGCTGATGCGCGCCGAGGGCGCGGTGGTCAGCCAGGAGGACCTGCTGGACAAGGCGTGGGACGAGAACATCGACCCGTTCACGAACGTGGTCCGGGTGACCATGATGACGTTGCGGAAGAAGCTGGGCGAGCCTCAGGTGATCGAGACCGTGCCCGGGGTTGGGTACAAGTTGTGAGTGAACGGCCAGAGGGCGGGGCGGGGCCGACGCATCCGATGATCAGCCCCCATTCGGCCAGGAAGGCGACGCGCGTGCAGGAGGCGCCACCCCCGAGCGGGCCGCCGGCCTGGGACGGCCCGCCCCCGCCCGGCTCCGAGACGCCCGTCCGCAGCCCCCTGGAACGTGTCAAGGGGCTGCCGGCCAAGGTCAGCATCCGGTGGCGGCTCACGCTCACCTACAGCGCCCTGGTGTTCGCCGCCGCGGCCGTGCTGCTGTTCGTCGTCTACTCGATCGTGGGCAGGTCGATCGAGAACGCCTGGCCCGACCTGATCACCGACGACCTCGACCCCCTCGACGCCGCCATCATGCAGAACCGGTGGACCCTGGCCAAGGGGCGGGCCGTCAGCAGCGCCCGCGACGCATTGTTCAGCAGCTCGTTCATGGCGCTGGCCGGGGTCGGCATCCTCGCGCTCATCATCGGCTACTTCGTGGCCGACCGGGCTCTGCGGCCGGTCGCCCAGATGACCAGCGCGGCCCGCAAGCTGTCGGAGAGCACGCTGGCCCATCAGCGCATCGCCCTGCGCGGCCCCAACGACGAGCTGAAGGAGCTGGCCGACACCTTCGACGCCATGCTGACCCGGCTCAACGTCGCCTTCGACACCCAGCGCAGATTCGTGGCCAACGCCTCCCACGAATTGCGCACGCCGTTGACGATTAACCGGACCGTCCTGGAGATCGCGCTGTCGGATCCGGAGGCGTCGGAGGATCTCAAAGCGCTCGGCCGTACGTTGCTGGAAGTCAACGCGCGTAACGAGAAGCTCATCGAGGGGTTGCTGTTGCTCGCCAGGAGCGAACGCGAACTCGCGGTGCGCAAACCGCTCGACGTTCAGGAAGTCGCGCAGACGGCCATGGAACAGCTCGCGCCCTTCGCCGCGGAACAGGGCGTGACCGTTGTGGCCGAACTGGTCAGCGCGCCTACCGTGGGCGACCCGGTGCTTCTGGAGCGGTCGGTCGGCAACCTGCTGGAGAACGCCCTCAAGTACAACCTTCCCGAAAGCGGAAAAGTCTGGATCCGAACGGGAATGGCGGACGGGGGGCTGGTTGTTCAGGTGGCCAACACGGGGCAGCACGTCCCGGCGTACGAGGTGAACAGCCTGTTCGAGCCGTTCAGGAGGCTCCACGCCGACCGCGTGGAATCGGCCAAGGGCTCGGGGCTGGGGCTGTCCATCGTCCGTGCGGTCGTGCAGGCACACGGTGGGAACGTGACCGCTGTGCCACGAGATGGCGGAGGACTTGTGGTGACGATTCGGCTTCCGACACGTTGATCGAGCGCCCTTGTGTGGGCCATGGGGCGCTGACGGGGTGACGTTCCGGTGTGTTCGTCCGCGTGTTGATGTAGTGGGGGCGTCTCGTTCTCGCCGTACATGTGGTTGGATGTGCCGTCGAACACGGTGGTGCATGACGCCAAGGCTGTGGGTTTCGCCATATTTGGCTAACCATTGCCGTCGGCGGCAGGCCCGGACGTGTTGGGAGGTTCGTTGTCCGTTCGTGCGGGGTACCGATGGAAAATCTCCCCGACGGAACGGGCACAAGATGGGCCTCCCGGACGTTAGAAGACGCGCGATGAGCGCGAAGACATATAGATGAGGGGGATGGAGTAAGCACAATGGCTACCGACTACGACAGCCCGCGAAAGACAGACGACGACCTGGGGGAGGACAGCCTCCAAGAACTCCAGGCACGGCGTACCGACAAGTCGTCCGGCAGCATCGACATCGACGAGACCGACCTCGCCGAGTCGCTGGAGCTGCCCGGCGCGGATCTGTCGAACGAAGAGCTCTCCCTGCGGGTGATTCCCCGCCAGGCCGACGAGTTCACCTGCTCGCGCTGCTTCCTGGTACACCACCGCAGCCAGCTGGCCTCCGAGAAGAACGGCCAGCAGGTCTGCCGGGAGTGCGCCGCCTGACCGCTGGAGCGAAGGAGCTCAGGGTGAGGGACCCAAGGAACGACCGAGCCCGCCTGCCCTGAGCGGTCGTGACCAAGTGGACGGAGGCATCGCGTGGCCGAACCTGAGAAGGACGACCGGCAAGTTGACGACGGGAGCGCCGACCCCGAGAAGGAGGTCGGCGAGCTCGTCGTACGGCTCACCCAGCCGGGTGAGCTGGAGCCGGCCGAGCGGCGCAGGCTGCTCGGCCGACTGGCGAAGTCCCTGGCCACAGGGGCGAAGAAGGCACGAGCGAGCGGCGCGGGCCGCGGTCGCTGGCTGGCCGAGGTCTTCCTCAGCATCGCGCCCCGCATCCCCATCCGCGACCTGCACACGCTGTCGGAGCACCATCACGGCCTCACCGGCGAGGAGCTCGCCGACGACCTGGTGCGCACCGCCCAGAAGGCCACCATGACGGTCGGGGCCATCGGCGGAGCACTCGCGGCGGCCCAGTTCGCCGCACCACCCCTCCTGCTCTCAGCGCCCGCGCAGCTCGTGGCGGAGACCATCGTCGTCGCCGCGATCGAGGTCAAGCTCCTGGCCGAGCTGCACGAGGTCTACGGCGTCCGCGTCCAGGGCACCGGCACCCAGCGGGCCTTCGCCTTCACCTCCGCCTGGGCCAAACAGCGCGGCATCGACCCCCTCGCCCCCGCGTCCGTCTCGCTCGCGCTCGGCGCGGCGTCCAAGGCCGCTCTTCGCAACCGCCTCATGCGTACGCTCGGGCGTCATCTGACCACCTTCGGCCCCTTCCTCACCGGGGCCGTCGCCGGCGGCGCGCTCAACCGCGGCGCGACCGGCAAGCTCGGCAAGGCCATCCGCGCCGACCTGCGCCTCAAGGGCCCGTCGTTGCCGCCGCAGGCTCCCCCTGACGAGCTGACGCCGTAGTCCGGCGCACCGGGACGGCTCAGACGTCCCGGTCGTCCACCACGCGCTTGAGCTTGCCCACCGACCGCTCCAGCGTCTCCGGGTCCACGACCTCGACCTCGACGCTCACCCCGACGCCCGCCTTGACCGCGTGGCGCAGCGCGCGCCCGGCCTCCTCACGAGCGGTCGCGCTCGGCCGCGCCTCGACCCTGACGATGAGCACGTCGAGCCGGTCCGGCCGGGTCAGGTGGAGCTGGAAGTGCGGCGACAGGCCGGGCACGCGCAGCACGAGCTCCTCGATCTGGGTCGGGAACACGTTCACGCCACGCAGGATGATCATGTCGTCGGTGCGGCCGGTGACCTTCTCCATGCGGCGGAAGGCGGGCCTGGCCGTGCCGGGCAGCAGCCTGGTCAGGTCGCGGGTGCGGTAGCGGATGACCGGCATGGCCTCCTTGGTGAGGCTGGTGAACACCAGCTCGCCGCCGTCCGGGGCCGGTTCGCCGGTGAAGGGGTCGACGGTCTCGGGGTAGAAGTGGTCCTCCCAGACGTGCAGGCCGTCCTTGGTCTCGACGCACTCGTTGGCCACGCCGGGGCCCATGACCTCCGACAGGCCGTAGATGTCGACGGCGTGCAGGTCGAAGCGCTCCTCGATCTCGGCGCGCATGCGCTCGGTCCAGGGCTCGGCGCCGAAGATGCCGATCTCCAGCGAGCTCTCGCGCGGGTCGAGGCCCTGCGCGGCGAACTCGTCGAGCAGCGCCAGCAGGTACGACGGCGTGACCATGATGACCCTGGGCCGGAAGTCGGTGATGAGCTGGACCTGCCGGGCCGTCATGCCGCCGGAGACCGGCACGACGGTGCAGCCCAGCCGCTCGGCCCCGTAATGGGCGCCGAGGCCGCCGGTGAACAGCCCGTAGCCGTAGGCCACGTGCACCACGTCGCCGGGACGCCCGCCGGACGCCCGGATCGACCGGGCCATCACCTGCGCCCAGACGTCGAGGTCGGCCCGCGTGTACCCCACGACCGTGGGCTTGCCCGTGGTGCCCGAGGAGGCGTGGATCCGCGCCACCTGCTCGCGCGGCACGGCGAACATGCCGAACGGGTAGGACTCGCGCAGGTCCTCCTTGGTGGTGAACGGGAAGTGCGCGAGGTCGTCCAGGCTCCGGCAGTCGTCAGGGCGGACGCCGTGCTCGTCGAACTTGCGCCGGTAGAGCGGCACGTTGTCGTAGGCGTGCGCCAACGTCCAGCGCAGGCGTCGCAGTTGCAGGGCCATGAGCTCGTCCCTGGAGACGCGCTCGACCGGGTCGAGCTCCTCGGGGGACGGCGGGGGGACGGGCCTCATCTCAGCTCCCTGCTGCGCCCGCGGAACTCCGCGACCACCCGGCCGCCGGCCCCGCGCACGGTGATGTCGTAGATGCCGCTGCGGCCGTAGCTGGTGCGCTCGGCCGCCTCGGCCACCAGCACGTCGCCCTCGTGGGCGGGGGCGACGAAGGTGATCTCGGCCCCGGCCGCCACGGTCACCGGGCCGCGGGTGTTGCACGCGCAGGCGAAGGCGGTGTCGGCCAGCAGGAAGACGTAGCCGCCGTGGCAGAGGGAGTGTCCGTTGATCATCTGGGCGGTCACCGCCATCCGGCACACCGCGCGGCCCTCGGCCAGCTCCACCAGCTCGATGCCCAGGGCGGCGGAGGCGGTGTCGGCGTCCATCATGCGACGCGCGCTCTCCACACAGGTCTCCCTTGCTTACTGACCGAATGTTCGGTAAACACTTCACCGTCCTGCCGAGCACTGTCAAGGGAGGGCCGGCGCGGTGGAGCGGTAAGGGCCGTTTGTGGGGTATGTCCTGGTTCATCAGCGGGTCGGCCTCGGCGCGTGAGGAGAGACGATGAGCAAGCCGTTCGCCTCGTCGGCGGATCTCGGTGAGAAGCGGCAGTCCCTTGAGGTGCTGGCGGACGGCGTCTACGCGCTCACCGCCGAGGGCGATCCCAACGTGGGCGCGATCGAGGGCGAGGACTTCCTGGTCTGCTTCGAGGCCCTGGCCACGCCCACGGCCGCCGCCGACTGGCTGGCCAGGCTGCGCGAGCACACCGGCAAACCGGTCAGATACCTCGTGCTCTCGCACTACCACGCGGTCCGGGTGCTGGGCGCCTCGGCGTTCGGCGCCGACGTCATCGTGGCCCACGACAAGACCCGCGAGCTGATCGCCGAGCGCGGCGAGCAGGACTGGGCCAGCGAGTACGCCCGGATGCCCCGCCTGTTCAAGGACCCCGCCTCGATCCCCGGCCTGACCTGGCCCACCGCCACGTTCGGCGACACCTTCACCATCGACCTCGGCGGCGGCAGGGGCGACCTGGTGCTGGCCCACTGCGGGCGCGGCCACACCGAGGGCGACCTGGTGGCCTGGCTGCCCGAACAGCGCATCCTGTTCGCCGGCGACCTGGTCGAGTCGCAGGCCGCGCTCTACACCGGCGACGCCTTCCACCGCGAATGGGCCGCCGGCACGCTCGACCGCGTCGCCTCGTTCGGGGCCGAGACGCTGGTGGGCGGCAGGGGAGCGGTGGCCCACGGCAAGACCGCGGTCGAGGCGGCCATCACCCAGAGCCGCGACTTCCTGACCGTGATGCTGCGCGAGGTCGGCGCGGCGGGCGGGCTGAAGGAGGCGTTCGAGCGCACCCACCGGGCCCTCGCGCCCCGCTACGGCGGCTGGCCCATCTTCGAGCACTGCCTGCCCTTCAACGTCTCCCGCCTCTGGGACGAGCTCCACGGCGTCGAACGTCCGCGCATCTGGACCGCCGAACGCGACCGCGAAGTGTGGGACGAGCTCCAGTCATGAGACCCGGGGAGTCCGTGCCGCAGGTGATCGTCGTCGGCGCGGGCCCGGTCGGCCAGACCGCCGCGCTGCTGCTGGCCAGATGGGGCATCCGGGTGCTGGTGCTGGACCGGCGCCAGGCCCGCGACGGCGGCGGCTCGAAGTCGATCTGCCAGCAGCGCGACGTGCTCGACATCTGGGCCGCGGCGGGCGCGGGCCGGGTGGCGGAGGAGGGGCTGGCCTGGACCACGGCCCGCACCTACTACCGTGACCGCGAGCTGTTCTCCTGGTCCTTCGACGGCCAGGGCCCGCTGCCGCCCTGCGTGAACATCTCCCAGGCCCGCACCGAGCAGCTGCTCGACGAGGTCATCGCCGACCAGCCGCTGATCGAGGTGCGCTGGAACCACGAGGTCACCGGGCTGGTCCAGGACCCGGCCGGGGTCGAGGTCCAGTGCGGGCAGCGGCTGCTGCGCGCCCCCTACGTGCTGGTCTGCGCGGGTGCCCGGGCCCAGCAGGTACGCCGGTCGCTCGGCGTCTCCTTCGACGGCGAGGCGTTCGACGACCAGTTCCTGATCTGCGACATCCGAGCGGAGCTGCCCGGCTGGGAGAACGAGCGGCGCTTCTACTTCGACCCGGTGTGGAACCCGGGCCGCCAGGTCCTCATCCATCCCTGCCCGAACGGGACGTACCGGATCGACTGGCAGATCGCGCCGGACTTCATCCCAACAAAAGATGATATTTCGCAGAAAATCCGGCAAATCATTGGGGATCGGCCGTACGAGGTGATCTGGCACAGCACGTACCGGTTCCACTCGCGGGTCGCGTCCCGGATGCGGGTCGGGCGGGTGCTGCTGGCGGGCGACTGCGCCCATCTGGTGGCGCCCTTCGGGGCCCGCGGGCTCAACTCCGGCGTGCCCGACGCCGAGAACGCGGCCTGGAAGCTGGCCTTCGCGCTCAACGGCTGGGCCGGGCCCGAGCTGCTGGAGTCGTACCACGTCGAGCGGCACGCGGCGGCGCTGGAGAACCTGGAGGTCACCGCCGCCACCATGCGCTTCCTCGCGCCGCGGACGGCCCGGGACCGGGCCAGACGGCGGGAGGTGCTGGAGGGCGGCCTGGTCGCCGAGGTCGACTCCGGACGCTTCGCCGAGCCCTACTGGTACGTCGACTCGCCGCTCACCACGCCCGAGCCGGAACGGCCGTTCCGGGGCCGTCCGCCTAAGGGCGCGCTGTGCGAGCCGGCCCCCGGGGTGATCCTGCCGGACGTGCCGCTGGCGAAGGGCAGGCTGCGCGAGTTCTGCCGGGACGGTTTCCTCGTTCTGTTGGGCGATATGTGTGATTCGCGTTTGTTTGTGCAGGTCTTGGGCAAGGTCATTACGGCACCGCTCGCCGTCCGCGAGCTCACGGAGATGGATGCGTCCGGCTCGCTCGCCGAAAGACTGGGCGCGCGGCCGGACGAAGCATGGGTGATCAGGCCAGATGCCCACATCGCCGCGATCATTCCCCGCGGGGGGCCGGACGAGGTCGCGGCCGCCGTGAGCCGCGCCTGCGGCTCTCCTCTACCTGAGCCCTAGGAGGACTGCGTGACCGGCCGTAGCTCGTTTCTTATCGTCGCGAACCGCTTGCCGGTCGATCGCGCGATCGAGCCAGACGGAACGGCCTCGTGGCGCAGGAGCCCGGGGGGGCTCGTGACGGCCATAGCGCCCGTGATGAAGCGCCGCCACGGCGCCTGGGCCGGATGGCACGGCGCGCCGGACGAGCAGCTCGAACCGTTCGAGCAGGACGGCATGAGCCTCATCCCGATCCCGTTGTCGGCCCGCGAGGTCGAGCTCTACTACGAGGGTTTCTCCAACGCCACGCTCTGGCCGCTCTACCACGACGTGGTGGCGCCGCCGGTGTTCGAGCGGGAGATGTGGGAGACCTACCGCTCGGTCAACGAACGCTTCGCCGCGGCCGCCGCCGAGGCCGCCGAGGAGGGGGCCGTCGTCTGGGTGCAGGACTACCAGCTCCAGCTCGTGCCCGCGATGCTCCGACGGCTCCGGCCCGACCTGCGGATCGGCTTCTTCCTGCACATCCCGTTCCCGCCGGTCGAGCTGTTCTGGCGGCTGCCCTGGCGCAAGGAACTGGTCGAGGGGCTGCTCGGCGCGGACCTCGTCGGCTTCCAGCTTCCCGGCGGGGCCTCGAACTTCCGCAGGCTGTGCCGGCGGCTGCTCGGGCTGCCGTACAAGGGGAACGAGATCTTCCTCGACGACCGGGTGGTGACCACGCAGGCGTTCCCGATCTCGGTGGACTTCGGGCAGCTCGACTCGCTGGTGCGCGAGCCGCAGGTGGTGGCGCGGGCCAAGGAGATCAGGGGCGAGCTGGGCGATCCGGAGCACGTGCTGCTCGGCGTGGACCGGCTCGACTACACCAAGGGCATCGGCCAGCGCCTGGAGGCGTTCGGCGAGCTGCTCAAGGACGGCAGCCTGCGCCCGAACGAGGCGGTCTTCGTGCAGATCGCCACCCCGAGCCGCGAACGCGTGGACGAGTACCGCAAACTGCGCGACGACATCGAGCTGCAGGTGGGCCGGATCAACGGCGAGCACGCCCAGATCGGGGTGCAGCCGATCCAGTACTTCCACCAGTCCTACGGCCACGACGAGCTGGCCGCGCTCTACCTGGCGGCCGACGTCATGGTGGTCACGCCCCTGCGTGACGGGATGAACCTGGTGGCCAAGGAGTACGTCTCCTGCCACCACGACCTCCAGGGCGCCCTGGTGCTCAGCGAGTTCACCGGGGCGGCCGACGAGCTGCGGCAGGCGTACCTGGTCAACCCGTACGACATCGAGGACGTCAAGCGCCAGATGATCGCCGCCATGCGGGCCACGCCGCACGAGCTGGCCCGCCGGATGCGCACGATGCGCCGCCGGGTGGCCACCTACGACGTGGACCGCTGGGCGAGCGAGTTCCTCAGTGCCCTTGAGACACCTGCTTCACAGACTTCCACGCGTCGTAACGCTTCTTGGCGGTCCGGTTGACCACGATCTGCGCCACGGACATCCCGACGCCGGTGAGGATCGCGTAACCGATCGCCTCACCCATGCTGACCTCGGGCGAGTCGTCGTCGAGTGGCGGCTCCTTGCCGGTCGCCTTGACCCAGACGAACCCGAGCAGCTTTCTCATCCCCCAAGCGGTCGCCATGCCCACCAGACCACCGATGACACGCCAGGCGATGTCGGGTTTGTCCTCCGCCATGCCAACTCCCTTCCCCTATGTAACGAACACTAGTCTCTAACGCTTGCCGTCCCCCCGAAGCCGTACCATAAGGAGGCATGACTCAACAGCGACTACGCCATGCATCCATGCCGGAAAAGCCGACCCTCGACGGCTTGGAGCAGGTATGGGTAGCTCGCTGGCAGGAGGAGGGCACCTACCGCTTCGACCGCACCCGGCCGCGCGAGCAGGTCTACTCCATCGACACGCCGCCGCCCACGGTGTCCGGCTCCCTCCACGTCGGTCATGTCTTCTCCTTCACCCACACCGACATCATGGCCCGCTACCAGCGGATGATCGGCAAGTCGGTGTTCTACCCCATCGGCTGGGACGACAACGGCCTGCCCACCGAACGGCGGGTGCAGAACGTCTACGGGGTGCGCTGCGATCCGTCGCTGCCGTACGACCCCGACTTCGTTCCACCGGACAAGCCCGGCAAACGTGAGATCTCCATTTCGCGGCGCAACTTCGTGGAGCTGTGTCACCAGCTCACCGCCATCGACGAGAAGGCGTTCGAGGAGGTCTGGCGGCGGGTCGGCCTGTCGGTCGACTGGGACCTGCTCTACACCACGATCAGCGACGAGTCGCGCGCGGTGTCCCAGCGGGCGTTCCTGCGCAACCTCGGCCGCGGCGAGGCCTACCTCGCCGAGGCGCCCACGCTGTGGGACGTCACCTACCGCACCGCGGTGGCCCAGGCCGAGCTGGAGGACCGCGAGTGGCCCGGCTCCTTCCACCGCGTCTCCTTCTACGGCGAGCGCGGGCCCGTCTGGATCGAGACGACCCGGCCCGAGCTGATCCCGGCCTGCGTCGCTCTGGTCGCCCACCCCGACGACGAGCGCTACAAGCCGCTGTTCGGCACGTCCGCGCTCACGCCGCTGTTCGGCGTCGAGGTGCCGATCCTGGCCCACCACCTGGCCGAGCCCGACAAGGGGTCCGGCATCGCGATGATCTGCACGTTCGGCGACATCACCGACGTCACCTGGTGGCGTGAGCTGCACCTGCCCACCCGGCCGGTCATCGGCTGGGACGGCCGGCTGCTCCCCGAGCCGCCCGACGGCGTGGACGCCGAGCCGTACAAGGAGCTGGCCGGCAAGACCGTCCACAGCGCCCGCGAGCGCATCGTGGAGCTGCTGCGCGAGTCCGGCGACCTCGACGGCGACCCGCGCCCGGTGCAGCGCGCGGTGAAGTTCTACGAACGCGGCGACAAGCCGCTGGAGATCGTCACCACCCGCCAGTGGTACATCCGCAACGGCGGGCGCGAGCAGGCGCTGCGCGCCCGGCTGCTGGAGCGCGGCAGCGAGCTGGCCTGGCACCCGCCGCACATGCGGGTGCGCTACGACAACTGGGTCGAGGGCCTGACCAGCGACTGGCTGATCTCCCGCCAGCGGTTCTTCGGCGTGCCGTTCCCGGTGTGGTATCCGCTGGACGAGTCCGGCAACCCGGTCCACGACGCGCCGATCCTGCCGGCCGAGGAGTCGCTGCCGGTCGACCCGTCCTCCGACGTGCCGCCCGGCTACACCGAGGAGCAGCGGGGGGTGCCCGGCGGCTTCATGGCCGACCCCGACGTCATGGACACCTGGGCGACCTCGTCCCTGACGCCGCAGATCGCCGGCCGCTGGGCGACCGACGACGACCTCTACCGGCGCGTGTCCCCCTACGACCTGCGGCCGCAGGCGCACGAGATCATCCGCACCTGGCTGTTCTCGACGGTGGTCCGCTCCCACCTGGAGTTCGACGCGCTGCCGTGGAGCGACGTGGCGATCTCCGGCTGGATCCTCGACCCCGACCGCAAGAAGATGTCCAAGTCCAAGGGCAACGTGGTCACCCCGCTCGACCTGCTGGAGCAGCACGGCTCCGACGCGGTCCGCTACTGGGCCGCGAACGGCCGCTACGGCGTGGACACCACGTTCGACGTGGGCCAGCTCAAGATCGGCCGGCGGCTGGCGATCAAGATCCTCAACGCCTCGAAGTTCGTGCTCGGCCTGGCCGGCAGCGAGGGCGAGGTCACCGAGCCGATCGACCTGTCGATGCTGGCCGCCCTGTCCGACATGGCCCGCGAGGCCACGCAGGCGTTCGAGTCCTACGACCACACCCGCGCCCTGGAGGCCGTCGAGCGGTTCTTCTGGTCCTTCTGCGACGACTACCTGGAGCTGGTCAAGGCGCGGGCCTACGAGTCCGGGCCGGCCGCCGCCTCGGCGCACGCGGCGCTGCGGCAGGCCCTCGACACGCTGCTGCGGCTGTTCGCGCCGGTGCTGCCGTTCGTGACCGAGGAGGTCTGGTCGTGGTGGCGCGAGGGCTCGGTGCACCGCGCCACCTGGCCGGCCCCCGAGCGCGGCACGGGCGATCCGGCGGTGCTGACCGTGGCCTCGGAGGTGCTGCGGCGGATGCGCAAGGCCAAGTCGGAGGCCAAGTCGTCGATGCGGGCCGAGGTGTCCAGGCTGACCGTCTCCGGTCCCGAGGCCGACCTTGTCCGGCAGGCCCAGGACGACCTGTGCGCGGCGGGCAACGTCGAGGAGTTCGTCCTGACCGGCGGCGACGAGCTGACGGTCGAGGTGCACCTGGGCTGAACCGCGGCGGCGCCCGCCTCGGACGGTGAGGGGCCAGGTCCCTCACCGTCCCGGCGGGCGTCGCCGGGCCCGGTGTGTCGCCGCCTGGGCGGGCCACTTCGGTACCCGGGCGTTTTATCGGTGCGCATCCTCGGCGCGGACGTGCCAGTCTTGAACACGTGCAGATCGACCGCCCCACCACACTCGTACCGCCCGTGCTGGCCAAGATGGCCGCATGGTGCGGGTGCCTGATCCTCGTCGGCGTGGTCGTCTACTTCTTCGTCCAGGCGATCGCCCGGCTCACGTTCGTGGCGCTGCCCGTGGCGATCGCGCTGCTGCTGACCGCGCTGCTGTTCCCGCTGACCAAGAGCCTGCGACGGGCGGGCCTGCGGCCCATCTACGCCACCTGGCTGACCATGCTGGTCGCGCTGGCCGTCCTGGCCGGCACCGGCTGGCTGGTCGGGGCGCGGGCCAGCGAAGAGTTCCCCAACCTGGTCACGCAGGTGCAGGCCACCGCGCGCTCGGTCCAGGAGTGGCTGATCACCGGCCCGCTGCACCTGAAGCAGGCCCAGATCACCGGGTACGTCGACGAGATCGCCACGATGGTCAACGCCCAGCGCACCGCCATCACCGGCACCGTGCTCTCGGCCAGCGCCGTCGCGATCGAGGTGCTCGCGTCCATCGTGCTGCTGCTCTTCGTCACGTTCTTCCTGCTCAAGGACGGCGACCGCATCTGGTCGTGGTTCCTGCGCGCCTTCGGCTCGATGTCGCCGCGGGTCGACCGGGCGGGCCGGGCGGCCTGGACCACGCTCTCCCACTACGTCCAGGGCACCGTGGCCGTGGCCGCCGTGCACGGCCTGATCATGGGCATCGTGCTGGCCGGCATGGGGGTGCCGCTGTGGGCGCCGCTGGCCGTGCTGATCTTCTTCGCCAGCTTCATCCCGATCGTCGGCATCTTCTTCGCCGGCACCGTCGCCACCCTCGTCACCCTCGGCGCCAAGGGCCTGGTCTACGCGCTGATCTTCCTGGGCATCCTCATCGTCGAGCAGCAGCTGGAGAACCACGTGCTCCAGCCGCTGATCGTGGGCCGGGCGCTCAACTTCCACCCGCTGGCGATCATCCTGGTGCTGTCCGTGGGCGGCATCCTGGCGGGCATCGCCGGAGCGGCCGTGGCCGTGCCGGTCGCGGCGGTGATCTACCGGGCGCTGCCGGAGCTGCGCCACAAACCGCCCGCCCTCCCGCCGCCGCCCGAGCACGGGCCCTCGGCGGGGGAGCCGCCGTCCGGCGACGCGCCGGCGGGCGGGCGTCCCGCCGAGGAGGCGCCGTCCGCGCCCGGCGGGCCGTCGGAGGGTGATGACGTGGGGCCGGCCGGGCGGTCCCGATCCGGTGTCGAGGGCGAGTCCGGGGGCCGCAGCGAGTAACCTCGTCACCCGTGACCCGTTCCTCCCTCACCACCCCGCCGCCGGACGCCTCGGCGCCCGCGGCCCATCCCGGCGCCCCGGCGCCGGGCAGCTCCCTCGGCTCCCACTACAGCCGCTGCTTCGGCTGCGGCCACGGCCACCCGACCGGCCTGCACCTGAAGGCGGCCACGCCCGACGGCGTCACGGTCGAGGCCGAGTTCACCGTGGGGGAGGCCCACCAGGGCGCGCCGATGCTCGCCCACGGCGGCGTGCTGGCCGCGGCGATGGACGAGGTCATCGGAATGTCCGTCTACCTGTTCCACAAGCCCTATGTGACGGCACGGCTGGAGACCGACTACCTTCTCCCCGTTCCCGTGGGCACGACACTCCACCTGCGCGCCTGGTGCAACGGGATCACGGGCAGGAAGGCGTACCTTGAGGCTGAGGGGCGCATCGGCGCTCCCGACGGACCGGTCGCCGTCCGCGCGGCAGCGCTGTTCATCGAGGTGAGCATGGAACACTTCGCCGAGCACGGCGATCTCGCGGCGATCGCCGCCGAACACCAGGACTTCGAGGTGAACCCGTGAGCGACGTGGAGGTCCTCATCCAGCGGCTCGACACCGGGCTGCCGGTGCCGTCCTACGCCCACCCGGGCGACGCCGGCGCCGACCTCTACGCGGCCGAGGACGTCGAGCTGCTGCCGGGCGAGCGGACCGTGGTCGGCACCGGCGTCGCGATCGCGCTGCCCGACGGCTACGCCGCGTTCGTGCACCCGCGCTCCGGCCTGGCGGCCCGCCACGGCGTCACGCTCGTCAACGCCCCCGGCACGGTCGACGCCGGCTACCGGGGCGAGATCAAGGTGACGCTGATCAACACCGACGCCAAGGAGCCGTTCCGCCTGCGGCGAGGTGACCGGGTGGCCCAGCTCGTGGTCCAGCGGGTCGAGCGCGCGGCCTTCTACGAGGTCGAACGCCTGCCCGGCTCGGTGCGCGGCGCCAACGGATTCGGATCGACGGGCCGCTGAAGCGGCGGTCCGGGAAGAAGCCTGGGGCCACGGCCCCGCGAACAGGGAGAGTGAGGAACGTGTTCCGACGTCGTCGTCGTGAGCAGCCGGAAGCGGTGGCCGAGCAGGAGTCAGCGGCCCCCACCCGTGAGTCCGGCCCGTGGGACGCCGACGAGCCCCACCCCGACACCGACAGGATCGACCTCGGCGGCCTGCGGCTGCCGCACAACCCCGACTTCGATGTGCGCCTGGCCTCGCTCGGCGACCAGCACGTCGGCGTCGTCGTCCTGTACGAGGACAGCTCGCTGCAGCTCCAGGCCCTGGCCGCGCCACGCTCGGCCGGCCTGTGGGACGAGGTCAGGACCAAGATCATGGCCCAGGCCCAGACCCTGGAGGAGCGGGAGGGCCCGTTCGGCGTCGAGCTGGCCGGCGAGGTCGCCATGGAAGGCGGCACCAGGGCGGCCCGCTACATCGGCGTCGACGGCCCGCGCTGGTTCCTCCTGGCGGCCATCACCGGCCCGGGAGCCTTCGACGAACGGGTCTCCGGGGCGTTCATCGACTTCGTCAAGGACGTCGTGGTCGTGCGCGGCGACGAGCCGATGACCCGCGAGGAGCCCATCACGCTGAGCCGCCCGCAGGAGCGGCAGGCCGGGGAGCAGGAGGAACGGCCGGCGTTCAGCCCCTTCAAGCGCGGTCCGGAAATCAGCGAGACCCGCTGAGTGTTACATTTGCGGGCACTCGCCCGGGCCCGTCCGGCGACATTCCCAAGACCCCCCATCGGCTATTCGCTGACGGCTTACCATCACATAGGCTGAACCATCATGAGTACGGCAGAGCCTCCGAAACGCGGGGGATTGCGGGGCTTCTTCAGTCGGCTGGCCACGACCCAGTCCGAGATCGAGGCCCAGGAACTGCGGGAAGACGCCGACGAGGTCGGCGCGACGCCCATCGTGTCGTGTGGCGGGCGCCGCAGATTCTGTGTAGCGGGTACGCTACGTACGGTGACACTGCGTCCGAGGGGCGGCGCTCCCGCCCTGGAGGCCGAGCTGTACGACGGGTCCGACGTGATCGACCTGGTGTGGCTCGGCCGCCGCAAGATCGCCGGCATCGAGCCGGGCCGCACGGTCAAGGCCGAGGGCCTGGTCAGCATGCAGGACGGGCGCAAAGTGATGTTCAATCCGCGATACGAACTGCGCCCAGGGAGTTGATCAGGTGAGTGCTGAGGCGGAAGAGGTCGCGCACGAGACCGTCGAGGCGGCGGTGCGAGCCCAGCTCGCCAAGGCTTTCGGTGGCGTCCGCGGCATCATCGAGGCCGCGGTGCCGACGATCGCCTTCACATTGTCGTGGATCTTCACCGAAGACCTGAAGAAGTCGCTCATCATCAGCATCTCGCTGTCGGTGCTGCTCCTGCTGGCCCGGGTGATCCAGCGGTCCACGCCGCAGTTCGTGATCAACAGCCTGATCGGCATCGCGATCGGCGCGTTCTTCGCCAGCCGGTCCGGCGACGCGAAAGACTACTTCCTGCCCGGCATCCTGTGGAACGGCGCGTACTCGGTGGGCATGCTGCTGTCCATCGTCACCCGCTGGCCGGTCGTGGGCTTCCTCATCGGCTCGGTCACCAACGACCCGGTGGGCTGGCACAAAGACGCGGGCATCGTCCGTCTCTGCACGCGGCTGACCTGGCTGCTCATGCTGCCGTGCGTGGTGCGGGTGGCGGTGCAGGGCCCGGTCTACCTGTTCGGCGGCGGCGACCAGGCGGTGGCCGCGCTCGGCTTCGCCAAGATCGTGATGGGCTGGCCCCTGCAGGTGGCGGCCCTGGCCGCGATGCTCTGGCTCCTCGGCCGCGGCCGCACCCCCATCAAGCCCCCGGTCGCCCCGGCCTGACCCGCCGGGGCTTGCTCCCGGTCACCGAACCAGGTGGGTCCGCCCACCTGGCACCTTACGAGCGTTGGAGCACGACAGCCGAAGCGGTGAGCCTGGAGATGACCACGTCCTCGCTGCCCGACTGGGTCTTCCCGCCGCCGGGAGGCTTCGTCGCAGAAGACCTCGATGACCTTCCGGATCTGCCTGCGCACACCGAGTTGATCGACGGAAGCCTGGTCTTCGCCCGTGCTCAAGCGTCCTTTCACGCGGTGATCGTCGACCTTTTCGCTGCCGGCCTGCGCGGAGCCGCTCCCCCGGTGAGCCCGTCGTCTACGTCTACGAGCGCGACCCCGCCACCCGCGCCTACGCGCTCACCGGCATCCACCACGACAGGCTCAAGCTGACCGTACCCTTCGACCTGGACGTCGACCTGAGCGGGATCCACCGCCTCTGACCTCTTGACCCGCCGTGATGCTCGAAGCTCAACGGGCAAGGGCCCCTGCGTGCTGCTGGGGCAAGGGGCCGTGCGGACCTCCATCCCATCCGAAGCGCCGCTGAAGGTCGCCGCAGGGGGGCGAAAAGGGCGGGGCGGCCACGTTCGTTCTCACCGCGACCGAGCTGGGGCTGGTGGTCACCATCGACACCCTAGGCGACACGGAGTGGGCCGCCAGGAGGGGGTCAGGTGGTGCGGCGGGAGGGTTCGGGGGGTTCGGGGGCGTGGGAGCCTGGGTGGGGTGAGGGGGAACTGGGTGGGTCGGGTGGTGGCGTGGGTGTGGAAGGCGCTGGGCGGGCGCGTTCGCTGGCGGGTGTTGTGGCTGACCCATGCCACCTTCATGGTCGGCGTCACCGGCCTCGTACGCGACGCCGACGGACGCGTGCTCGTGCTGCGCCACCGCCTGTGGCAGGAAGGGCGGCAATGGGGCTTCCCCACGGGGTTCGCCAAGAGGGGCGAGACCTTCGAGGGCACGGTGGAGCGCGAGGTGTTCGAGGAGACCGGCCTGAGTGTGCGCACGGGCCGGTTGTTGCGCGTGCGCAGCGGGTTCGGGCTGCGGGCCGAGGTGGCCTACGAGGCCGTGCTCGTCGGCGGCACGCTCAGGATCGACCCGCTGGAGATCCTCGAAGCCCGCTGGGTCGCCCCCGACGACCTGCCCGAGGGCCTGCAGGCCGCCCACCGCGACCTGCTCATCCCGAGTACGCCCACCCCGACCACCGACTGACCGCGACCACGATCACGGGCCCCTCGGGCGGCCGGTCGCGGTACTGGTGGTACTTGTCGGCCAGGGACTCCAAGGCCCACAAGCCGTCCTCGTGCACGGTCGCCGTGCCGTCGGCGCGGGCCCACCACAGCCTGGTCCAGTCGTCCTCGTAGTGGTCGGCGAGCAGGCTGACCCGCGGGTTCGCCCGGATGTCGCGCAGCCGCCTCAGGTCGTACGTGCTCTTCGGTTTGTGGTCGACGGCGGACACCACGGTGTCACCCAGGACGGCGAAGGTGACGGGCACCAGACGCGGCACCCCACCCGCGTCGGCCGTCGCCAGGCGGGCGACGCGGGCGCCCGCGAACAGCGAGCGGGCGCGGGCGGCGTCCAAGACCGGGCTCAGCGCTGGGAGAGCAGGTGGGCGAGCTCCTCCTCGACCTCCTGGCTGGCCACGAACAGCAGCTCGTCGCCGGCCTCCAGGGGGTCGTCGGCGGTCGGCACCAGCACCCGGCCCTCGCGCAGGATCGCCACCAGCGCGGAGTCGACCGGCCACGGCACCGACCCGGCGCGCTGGCCCACGACCGGCGCGTCCTCGGCGAGGGTCAGCTCGACCAGGTTGGCCTGGCCCTGGCGGAACGTCATCAGCCGCACCAGGTCGCCGACGCTGACCGCCTCCTCCACCAGGGCGCTCAGCAGCCGCGGCGTCGAGACGGCGACGTCGACGCCCCACGACTCGTTGAACAGCCACTCGTTGTTGGGGTGGTTGATGCGGGCCACCACGCGCGGCACGCCGTACTCGGTCTTGGCCAGCAACGAGACCACAAGATTGACCTTGTCGTCGCCGGAGGAGGCCACCACGACGTGGCAGTTGCTGAGCCCGGCCTCGTCGAGCGAGGCGATCTCGCACGCGTCGGCGAGCAGCCACTCGGCGCGCGGCACGCTGTCGATCTTGATCGCCCGCGGGTCGACGTCGATGAGCAGGACCTCGTGGCCGTTCTCCAGCAGCTCGGAGGCGATGGAACGGCCCACGGCGCCCGCGCCGGCGATGGCGATGCGCATCAGTCGTCCTCTTCCGGCGCCGCGGCGAGCACCTTGTTGATCCGGTCCATGTCGTTCTCCGCCGCGATGACGTGGAGCAGGTCGCCCTCCTGGACCACGGTCTCGTCCGTGATGGTCAGGGCCTCGCCCATGCGGTTGATGAAGGCCACGCGGGCGCCGGCCCGGCTCTCCAGGTCGACGACACGGGTGGCGATCCAGGTCGGGTTGGTGGCGACCTCGGCGAGAACGACCGTGCCCGTGGGGTCGCGCCACAGCGGCTCGGCGCCCTCGGGCAGGATGCGGCGCAGGATCTGGTCGGCCGTCCAGCGGACGGTGGCCACCGTGGGGATGCCCAACCGCTGGTAGACCTCGGCCCGCCGGGGATCGTAGATGCGGGCCACCACGTTGTCGACGCCGAACGTCTCGCGGGCCACACGCGCGGAGATGATGTTGGAGTTGTCGCCGCTGGAGACGGCGACGTACGCGGTCGCCGACTCGATCCCGGCCTCGGTGAGCACGTCGCGATCGAAGCCGACGCCGGTCACCCGCCGCCCCCGGAACCCCGCGCGCAGGCGGCGGAACGCCTGCGGGTCGCGGTCGATGATGGCGACGGAATGGCCGCTGTCCTCGAGGATGTGGGCGAGGGTCGAACCGACCCTGCCGCATCCCATGATCACTATATGCATACTCCCCCGCACTTCGCGGTCGGCCGGTTGCTCGACACCAGTATGGCCCGATGGGGGAGCGCCGCGTTTAGGGCATCGGCATGCGGCTAGCATCTCGTTACGTGGCGAAGGTAACGGATCTTGTCAAACGCGTGCTCGTGGGGCGCGCCCTGCGAAGCGGGCAGCTCCACGAGCAACTCCTGCCCAAACGCATCGCCCTGCCGGTCTTCGCCAGTGACGCTCTGTCCTCGGTGGCCTACGCCCCGCAGGAGATTTTGGTCATCCTGTCGCTGGCGGGCGTCTCGTTCTATTCCTACAGTCCCTGGATCGCCGTCGCCGTCGTGGTGGTGATGCTGACGGTCGTGGCGTCGTACCGGCAGAACGTGCACGCCTACCCCAGCGGCGGCGGCGACTACGAGGTGGCCACCACCAACCTCGGCAAGAACGCGGGGCTCACCGTCGCCAGCGCCCTCATGGTCGACTACGTGCTGACCGTCGCCGTGTCGGTGGCCAACGGCGTCGACTACGTCGGCGCGACCATCCCGTTCGTGGCCGACCACCGGCCCGCGATCGCCATCATCATCGTGATCCTGCTCACCGTGGTGAACCTGCGCGGCATCCGCGAGTCCGGGGCCGCCTTCGCCGTCCCCACGTACGCGTTCATGTTCGCGGTGATCGGCCTGGTCGCCTGGGGCGGCATCCGGCTGCTGGTGTTCGGCGACGAGCTGCGGGCGCCCAGCGCCGGGTTCTCCATCCGGCCCGAGCAGGCGAACCTGGCCTCCTTCGCCGCGGCCTTCCTGATCCTGCGCGCCTTCTCCTCCGGCTGCGCCGCGCTGACCGGCGTCGAGGCCATCAGCAACGGCGTGCCCGCCTTCCGCAAGCCCAAGAGCAAGAACGCCGCCACGACCCTGCTCATGATGGGCCTGATCGCCATCACCATGTTCGGCGGCATCATCGCGCTCGGGCTGGCCTCCGGCGTGCGGGTGGCCGAGCCGAGCGTCGTCGCCCACGACCTGCTCAGGCCCGACGGCACGCCGGTCGGCGACGGCTACTACCAGCAGCCGATCATCTCCCAGGTGGCCGACGCGGTGTTCGGCGGCGGCTCGCTGCCGTTCGTGGTGATCTCCGCGGTGACCGCGCTCATCCTGTTCCTGGCCGCGAACACCGCCTTCAACGGCTTCCCCGTGCTCGGCTCGATCCTCGCCCAGGACCGCTACCTGCCGCGCCAGCTCCACACCCGCGGCGACCGGCTGGCCTTCTCCAACGGCATCATCATCCTGGCGCTCGGCGCCTGCCTGCTGCTGTGGGGCTTCCAGGCCGACGTCAGCCGACTGCTCAACCTCTACATCGTCGGCGTGTTCGTCTCCTTCACGCTCAGCCAGATCGGCATGGTCATCCACTGGACCCGTCATCTGAAGACCGAGACCGACCGCCAGGTCCGCCACCAGATGCACCGCTCCCGTGTGATCAACTTCTTCGGCGCCATCATGACCGGCCTGGTGCTGATCGTCGTGCTGCTGACCAAGTTCCTGGTCGGGGCGTGGATCGTGGTCATCGCGATGCCGGTGCTCTTCCTCATGATGAAGGGCATCCGCCGCCACTACGACAAGGTCGCGGCCGAGCTGGAGATCACCGACGACTACGAGCCCGCCATGCTGCCGGCCCGCAACCACGCGATCGTGCTCGTCTCCAAGATCCACAAGCCCACCATGCGCGCGCTCGCCTACGCCCGCGCCACCCGTCCCTCCTCGCTGGAGGCGATCACCGTGGGCGTCGAGGGCGACGAGGCGCGCCGGCTCCAGGAGGAGTGGGAGCGGCTGGGCATCCCGGTGCCGCTCAAGATGCTCGACTCGCCCTACCGCGAGATCACCCAGCCCATCCTCGACTACGTCAAGACCCTGCGCCGCCGCTCGCCGCGCGACGTGGTCACCGTCTTCATCCCCGAGTACGTCGTCGGCCACTGGTGGGAGCACCTGCTGCACAACCAGAGCGCGTTGCGGCTGAAGGCCAGGCTGCTGTTCAAGCCGGGCGTCATGGTGACCAGCGTGCCCTGGCAGCTCCACTCCTCCGACCGGCTCAAGGGCCGCCCCGAGCCGTACGCGCCGGGCGCGGTGCGCCGTCCCTGGCACCAGACCGTCAAGGACGAAGGCGAGATCAAGGCGCGCTGACCAGCGTCCGCAGCCGCCAGGTGTCGGACGCCGTCCAGCCGCGCGGCGCGGCGACGGCGGCCCACCCGTCCACGATGTTGGCGCCGTAGCGGTGGCCGTGGCCGGGCGGCACGGACATCGCCGCCGTCATGTCCACCAGCACCTGCCAGAACGTCACCAGCGGGAACCAGTTCATCTGCGGGTTCACCCCGGGCCCGCGCTCGCCCTCCAGCCAGGCGGGACGGTGGTAGATGAGCGTGGGCGACCACCACACGACGGGATCGGTGGCGTTCTGCAGGTAGACCACGCGGGGGAGCGGCCACGGGCCCTTGGGACGTGACAGGTCGGCCGGGTGCTGGGCGAAGCGGGCCGTCCTGCCGTCCTGGTAGACGGGCCGCCAGATGGGGGTGCCGGGGTCGCGGTGGGCGGTGAGGTGGTTCCAGACGGGGTTGGCGTTCGGCGGGCCGACGAACAGCGCGCCGTCGGTCCGGGTGGCCAGGTCGGCCAGGTCGCGGAAGGAGTTCTCCAGCTCGTAGGAGCCCAGGCTCTCGCCGGCGACCAGCAGCCGGGGCCGGTGGGCGGGCGGGAGCCGGTCCCACCTGGCGCGCACCGCCTCGAACAGGGCCCGGCCCGCGGCCGCCGCCTTGTGCCTGTCGGCCAGGAACGACACCCAGCTCGGCAGGTAGGAGTACTGCACCGCGACCATGGCGGTGTCGCCGTTGTACATGAACTCCAGCGAGTCGGCGATGTGCTGGTCGACCCAGCCGGTGCCGGTCGTGCCGAGCACCGCGAGCACCGGACGGCCGAAGCCGCCCGTCCGCTCCAGCTCCCGTACGGCCACCGCGGCCTGCTCCTGGGGCGAGGTGGTGGCGTCGAGCCCGACGTACACGCGGATGGGCTCGGCGGCCGGACGGCCGGAGAAGGTGGCCAGCTCCGTGACCGTGGAGGCGGTGGCGGTGAAGCGGCGGCCCTCGCGGCCCAGGGAGTCCCAGGTCACCAGCGAGCCGGGGCCGCCGGACACCTTGGCCGAGCCCGGCCTGCGCACGCCCGGGTGGGTGCCCTCGTTGGCGACCGAGGAGACGTCGCTCATCTTGCTGAGGAAGCCGGAGAACAGCACGTCGTCGGCGAACAGCGCGACCATCGAGGCGACGATCAGCACGCCGACGACGTGGCCCACGTACGCGGGGACGTACCGGTCGAGCCAGTCGATCAGCTTGCGGCCGGCCAGCCGTACGAGACGGGACAGCAGCAGGAACAGGGCGAACAGCGTGACCGCCACCGCCAGGATCACCGGCGGGAACCAGGTGATGCGGGTGTCCATGCCCATGAGCGCCCGCACGTCGCGCTGCCAGTCGATGCTGTACCACAGTGCCACGACCGTCAGCCCGCAACAGCCGCCGACCATGATCTGCCAGGCGGCCCGCCGCCCCCGCTCCGGCAGCCGGTACGGGATCATCGCCCGCCCGAGCGCGCCCGCCGCGGCCCCCACCCCGTAGCCGAGGATGCCGGTGACCGCGCCCATCACGCCCTGGAACAGCCACGTGCGTGGCAGCAGCGAGGGTGTCAGCGAGGCGCAGGCGAACAGCACGGCCAGCAGCGTGCCCCCGAATCCGAGCCGCCGGCGCACCACCCGAGTCCTGTCCATCATCACCCACAGTAGTGACTCAAGTCCGGAACGTGGTCGTCCGGGGCGCGAGGCGGGGCACGCGGACGCCGCCCGTGGCGGCTCACCATAGGGTGGGGGTGTGGAACAGGCATCTCTGGAGTTGACGGTCGGTCCGGTCGCGCATGGCGGCTGGTGTGTGGCGCGCCATGAAGGGCGGGTGGTCTTCGTCCGGCACGCGTTGCCCGGCGAGCGGGTGATCGCCGACGTGACCGAGGAGACGAGCCGGTTCCTGCGCGCCGACGCCGTGGAGATCCTGGAGCCCTCGCCCGACCGCGTCGTCCCGCCCTGCCAGTACGCCGGCCCCGGCCGGTGCGGCGGCTGCGACTGGCAGCACGCCACGCTGGAGGCGCAGCGCCGGCTCAAGGCCCAGGTCGTGGCCGAGCAGCTGCACCGCCTGGCGGGCATCGAGCGCGAGATCGTCGTGGAGGAGGTGCCCGGCGCCAAGGACGGGCTCGGCTGGCGCACCCGCGTGCAGTTCGCCGCCACCCCCGCGGGCGAGCTGGGCTTCCGCCGGCACCGCTCGCACGAGATCGAGGTCGTCGACGCCTGCCTGATCGCCCACCCCGAGGTCGAGGCGGTCGCGGCCGAAGACCACGACTGGCCCGGCGCGGCGGGCGTCGAGGTCATCGCCTCCGCCGGCGGCGACCGTGCCGTGGTGGTCTCCCCGCGTCCGCGGCGCAGCGTGAGCGTGCCCGACCTCGACGCGCCGGCTTCGATCCTGCTCGACCAGGGCAAGGGCCGCTCGGTGCCGCGCCGCGGCTCCGGCGTGCTCCACGAGCACGTGGGCGACCGCGAGTTCCGGGTGGCCGGCAGCGGCTTCTGGCAGATCCACCCGGGGGCGGCCGAGACGCTGCTCGACGCGGTGCTCGCCTACGCCGCGCCCGAGCCGGGGGAGTGGGCCCTCGACCTCTACTGCGGGGTCGGCCTGTTCGCGGCCGGGCTGGCCGAGGCGGTCGGGCCGGAGGGCGCGGTGTTCGGGCTGGAGTCCGACGCGGCGGCCGTCCGCGACGCCCGTGCCAACCTGCGCGACCTCCCGCAGGCCAGGGTCGAGCGCGGCCGGGTCGAGGAGGCGCTCGACCGGTTCCAGATCGAGCGCGCCGACCTCGTGGTGGTCGACCCGCCGCGGTCGGGCCTCGGGCGCGAGGTGGTGGAGCGCGTCGCGGGGCTGGAGGCGCTGCGCATCGTCTACGTCTCCTGCGACCCCGCGACGCTGGCCCGAGACCTCAAGTGGCTGGGCGAGCTGGGCTACGATCTGACCGATCTGCGGGCCTTCGACGCCTTCCCGATGACCCACCACGTCGAGTGCGTGGCGCTGCTGGTGAAGCGCTGAGAGCCGCCGCCCGGCCAAGGCGTGACCTCATCGTGACGGTTTGCCGGAACCTCGGGAGGGTGAAGCTGTCTATCGTGCATCCATGGTCGCCTCCGGAGGCACGGGCCGCTCAGGATCGGACAGGCCGCCGATGACACCGCTCGCGATGAGCCATCGGCACCTGCCCGGCGTGACCGTGATCGAGGTGCGCGGTGAGGTCGACGCCACCAACCACACACGATTACGGGAACACGTCCGGCAGGCCAGGGCGCGTCCGGGCGACCACGTGGTGTTCGACCTGAGCGCGATGACGTTCATGGACAGCTCGGGGCTGCACGTCCTGCTCGCCTGCCACCAGGAGGCGCTGGAGCACGACGCGCGCGTCCACCTCGCCGCCCCGCAGGGTGCTCCCGCCCGGCTGCTGGAGATCACCGGGGTCGACGCGCACCTGCCGGTCCACACGACCGTCGACGCCGCCGTGGCCGCCGCGGTCACGGCCGGTCCGCCCTCCTGAGCCTCTGGTCCGAGCCTTTGGTCGCGTCCGGCGAGACCAAGGACGGACGCGCCGCGCGGGGAGGCGTCCCTAGCGTCGGGGCATGACGCACACCACCCTCGCCGGGCGCGTGCAGGAGATCGACGCCGTACGCGGTTTCGCGCTGGCGGGCATCCTGGTCGCGAACATCGGCTTCCTGGCCGACCCCGGGTACGCGCTGTCGGGCGCCATGCCCGCCCCCGACGGGCCCGTGGCCCTGGCCGTCACCGCCTTCGTGCTGACGAAGTTCTACATCATCTTCTCGTTCCTGTTCGGCTACTCCTTCACGCTCCAGATGCGGGCGGCCGAGCGGGCGGGGGCGAGCGTACGGGCCAGGACGCTGCGCCGGTGCCTGGCCCTGTTCGTCATCGGCGTGGCCCACGGCCTGTTGTTGTGGATCGGCGACATCCTCACCCTGTACGCCGCGCTCGGCGTGGTCCTGCTGGCCCTGCGCGGGCTGAAGCCCAGGACGGCCGTCATCGCCGGCTCCTCGATCATCGGCGTGCTGACCCTGTTCTGGCTGGCGCTCGCCTGGCTGTCGACCCTCGACCCGGCCGCGGGGCAGCCCGTTCCGGCCGATCCGGCCGAGGCGGCCCGCGTGCTGGGCCTGGCGACCGGCGGCCCGCTGGACTTCCTGACGATGCAGACCGAGCTGTACCCGCCGCTGGTGACCATGATCTGGCTCTTCCAGGGGCCGGCCGCGCTGGCCATGTTCCTGTTCGGGCTCGCGGCCGGCAAGTCCAGGCTGCTGGAGGACCTCGGACGCTGGTCGCACCTGCTGCCCCGCGTCCAGTGGGTGGGCTTCGGCGTCGGCCTGCCCGGTGGCCTCCTGTACGCCTGGACGTCGGGCCGGAACGGCGCGGTGGAGCTGGTCGGCGGCGCGGTCAACACGATCACCTCGATCCTGCTGGCCGCCGCGTACGTCGCCACCCTGCTCCGGGTGATCGGCCGGTACCCGGCGGCGGGCCGCGTCCTGGCCGCCCCGGGACGGGTGGCCGCCTCCAACTACGTCGGCCAGTCCCTGCTCATCGCCCTGGTCTTCACCGGGTACGGCCTCGCGCTGGCGGGCCGGCTGTCGCCGATCGCGGTGATGGGCGTCGCCCTGGTGATCTACACCCTGCTGGTGTGGGCGAGCGGACGCTGGCTGCGCACCCACCGCCACGGCCCGGTGGAGTACGTGCTGCGCCGGGTCACCAACTGGCGCTGAGGGTCAGAGCCAGCCCATGCGCTGGGCGGTGCGGATCGCCTCCAGCCGGTTCTGGGCGTTGAGCTTGGTCATCGCGCTGGACAGGTAGTTGCGCACGGTGCCCTCGGTGAGATGGAGCTCGCCGGCGATCCTGGAGATCGTCGCCCCGTCGCCCGCCAGGCGCAGCGCGTCGCGCTCCCGCTCGGTCAGCGGGCTGTCGCCGGCCGCCATCGCGGCGGCGGCCAGCTCGGCGTCCAGGTAGCGGCCGCCGGCCATGACCTTGCGGATCGCCATCGCCAGCTCCTCGGCGGAGGCGTCCTTGCCGAGGAATCCGCTCACGCCGGCGGCCATCGCCCTGCGCAGGTAGCCGGGGCGGCCCAGGCTGGTCAGGATGACGATCTTGCACTGCGCGCTGATGTGCTCGGCGGCGCTCAGGCCGTCCATGCCGGGCATCTCGATGTCCAGCACGGCCACGTCGGGGCGGTGCTCGGCGACCGCGGCCACGACCTCGTCGCCCCGGCCCACCTGCGCCACGACCTCGATGCCGTCCTCCAGGTCGAGCAGGGCGGCGATCGCGCCGCGGATCAGGTGCTCGTCGTCGGCGAGCAGCACGCGGGTGGTCATGCCGGCACCGCCGCGCGCAGCAGGTAGCCGCCGTCGCCCGTCGGCTCGGCCCGCAGCACGCCGCCCGCCGCGCCGACCCGCTGGGCCAGGCCCGCCAGCCCGATGGCCGCGTGCTCGCCCACCGGGCCGCTCACCCCGTCGTTGGACATCTCCAGAACCCCGTTCTCGATCGTGATCGTGCAGCGTTCGGCCTTGCTGTGCTTGAGCACGTTGGTGGCGCCCTCGCGGACGACCGTGGCGAGCAGGGTGCGCGCCTCCGGGGCCAGCGCCGCGGTCTCGGCCCGTACCGTGCAGCGGACCTCGGCGGCCTCCAGCACCGCCCGGACGCTGGACAGCACCTCGTCCAGGTCGAGCGCCCGGTAGTTCTGCACCACCGCGCGCACCTCGCGCAGCGACCGCCTGGCCAGGTCGCGCACCTCGAACATGGTCCGCCCGGCGGCGGCCGGGTCGGCCGGCAGCGACCCGGCGGCCTGGGCGGTCCTGGCCGAGACGTCGGCCAGGCTCTGCCCGAGCAGGTCGTTGAGGTCGCGGGCGAAGCGCAGCCGCTCCTCCGAGACCGCCAGCCTGGCCCTGGCCTCCTGCCCTTCGTGCGCCTCCTTGGCCACCCGCCACAACCACAGGTTCGCCAGCACGCCGCCCACGCCGATCGCGGTGAACATCGCCAGGACCACGACCGCCATCAGCATCGCCATGGGCATGCCCATGGTCAGCGCGAGGACGAGCGCGAGCACGGCGATCCAGCCGACGGACAACCAGACGATCGTCCGCCGGCGGACGTAGGGGGCGAGCATGGCCAGCCACACCGGTATGGCGTACAGGACCGTGCAGGCCGAGAGGACCAGGGCGAGCACCCCGGAGACGGCCAGCAGCGCCGTCGGACGCGGGCCGCCGCGCACGGCGATCCGGAACGGCCGCGTGGCCAGCGCCATGAAGACCAGCAGCAGCACCCCGGCGACCACGAACGCCTGCGAGGGCAGGTCGACCGACTGGGCGAGGATGTACAGGTTGTAGAAGCCGGTCGCGGAGACCAGCAGGATGATGTCGGTGGAGTAGACGATCAGCCAGCGGACCTTGTCCAGCCGGGTCGGCCGCCTCATGCGGGCACCGCCGCGCGCAGCAGGAACTCGCCGGTGGGCGTCGGGGCGGCCGAGAACGAGCCGCCCGCCGTGGTCAGGCGCTCCGCCAGGCCGCGCAGGCCGCTGCCGGGGGCCACGGGGAGATCCTTGACGCCGTCGTTGCGCATCTCCAGCACGCCGCCGTCGATCGTGATCGCGCAGGTGGTGGCCGAGCTGTGCTTGAGCACGTTCGTGCCGCCCTCGCGCACGACCCACGCCAGCAGCGCGCGTCCGGCGGGGGACAGGTCGGCGGCCCTGGTCTCGATCAGGCAGCGCGCGCCGGCCGCCTCCAGCGCGGCCCGTACGCCGGCGAGCTCCGCGTCCAGGTCGAGCGTGTGGTAGCCGTCCACGGCCAGTTGCACCTCGGCCAGCGAGCCCTGGGCCAGCCGGCGCACCTCGTCCATCTCGGCGAGGGCTCTGGCCTGGTCCTTGGCCGACAGTTTGGCCGCCAGCTCGCTCTTCAGCGTGATCACCGACAGGCTGCGGCCGAGCAGGTCGTGCAGGTCGCGGGCGAAGCGCAGGCGTTCCTCCGCGATGGCCAGGCGGGCCTTGGCCTCCTGGCCGTCGTGGGCGTCCCTGATCGTCCACCAGAGCCAGCGCCACAGCAGCGTGGCCGCGACCAGCAGGACGCAACTGACCACCTCGGTGATCAGCGTGCCGACCCAGGACCGGTCGGTGATCAGTGTGACGTACGCGCTGACCAGGCCGGTCACGGCGGCGCCCAGGCAGGCCGTGGCCCACAGCGGCAGGTAGAGCGCGGCCACCGACACCCACAGGACGCCGGCCTCCAGCCAGGTGCTCATGTCGGCCAGCTCCTGGTGTGGCAGCAGCAGCACCGAGCCGGCCGCGAACGCCCCGGACAGCAGCAGCCTGGCCGTGGGCCGCGGCCGGCCGTCGAAGGCGGCCCGCAGCAGCAGGGGGAACAGCGTGAACTGGCCCACCAGGCAGGCGATCGTGAGCAGCGCCCGCGGGACGGTGATGACGCCCCGCGCCGCGAAGATGACGACCAGGGTCACGAACACCACGCCCAGGAGGGTGATCATGGCGTCCATCCAGTAGATGAGGATCTTGCGCGCGCCCTCGGCCCGGTTCGCCACCGTCTCCCTCACCCCCTGGATTTGTGCGAAATCCTATGTCAGGAGTGGGTAAGCCAGAGAATTCGGGATACGTCCGGTTTGGGAGGTTTGCCGCGCAGCGACAGCCAGGCCAGCCCGTGCCGGACGGCGTAGTCCGACAGTTTGCGGGCCTCGGTCTCGTCCAGATCGCCGGCCCTGGAGAGCACCGGGGTCAGGGCCAGCCGCTCCCACGCCTGCTCATCGGCGGGCTCCTCGGCGGGCCCCTTGGCAGACGGGGCGTAGGCCCGCGCGAGCTGACCGGCCGCCGCCCGCACGGCCGATCCCAGCCTGCGCAGCCGCCCCTCCGGCCCGCCGCGCGGCTCCATCTCGGCCAGCAGTTCGACCGTGTCCACCCGGGCGCCCTCCCGCCGGGTCGTGCGCAGCATCGCCAGGTCGGCCGCGTCCAGCCCGTCCGGCTTCAGACGCAGGGTGAAGCTCACCCGCAGCGGCCGTTCCCCTTGCAGGGCGCGCAGCGCCCGCGCCCTGCGCAGCACGGCGGCCGGGTCGGCGGCGTCGCGGATCTCGACGCCCGCCGCGGCGGCCCCGAGCGCGCCGACCGCCCTGCGGTAGGCGGTGGCCAGGCCGCCGGGCCTGGTGCAGGTGGCGGCCGGATCCTGCCCATCGGGGCCGCCGAACACCGGGAAGGCGTCGCCGCCCGCCGCCCGCAGCCGCCCGAGCCCGGCGGCCACCGGATCGCCGCCCGGTCCGTCCCACCGGACGAGGCAGCCGTCGCCGCCCGCGACGAGATGGCCGAGCGCGTACCGGCGGACGCCGCTGCCGCGCGACTCGGCGGCCAGGTCGAACTCCGGTTCGCGGGCGGTGTCGACGAACCCCACGAACGAGCGCGGCGGCTCCCGCACGGCCACCGGCGGCCGCGGCGGCGCGAAGCGGGCGGGGGCGGCGGACGGCGGCGCCGGGCTGGCGCCCGCGGGCAACATCCGGATCGCCAGGCACGTGGCCCCGGCCAGCACCAGCGCGGCCAGCACCGCCAGGGGACGGGGAAGCGTGCCGGACTCTCTTGCCTTCCGCGACATATGCCACCCATCGTGATTGATCGGCTACTTTCAGCGGTTGATGGTGAAGGTAGCAAGCCTTCGCCGGGTGGCGGGGGGCTTTTCCGGTCGCCGTCCGATGTGGGCGGATAATGAGCCTCATGAAGCTGCGGATCTTCACCGAGCCCCAGCAGGGCGCCACCTATGACGACCTGCTCGCCGTCGCCCAGGCCGCGGAACGCCTGGGGTTCGACGCCTTCTTCCGGTCCGACCACTACCAGCGCATCGGCCCCGGCGACCCCGGCGCCGGCTCGACCGACGCCTGGGTGACGCTCGGCGCCCTGGCCAGGGAGACGTCCACGATCAGGCTCGGCACGCTGGTGACGCCGGCCACGTTCCGGCTGCCCGGCCCGCTGGCGATCACCGTGGCCCAGGTCGACCAGATGAGCGGCGGCCGGGTCGAGCTGGGCTTCGGCACCGGCTGGTTCGACGGGGAGCACTCCGCGTACGGCATCCCGTTCCCGCCGCTCGGCGAGCGGTTCGGCCGCTTCGAGGAGCAGCTGGAGATCGTCACCGGCCTGTGGACGGCGAAGGACTCCTACTCCTTCGAGGGCCGCTACTACCGGCTGGTCGACTCGCCGGCGCTGCCCAAGCCGGTCCAGCGGCCCCGTCCGCCGGTGATCATCGGCGGCTTCGGCGCCAAGCGCACGCCCCGGCTGGCGGCCGAGTACGCCGACGAGTACAACGTGCCGTTCCGCACCCTGGCCGACACCGGGCAGGCGTTCGCGCGGGTGCGCGAGGCGGCCGACGCGGCGGGCCGCGGCCTGATCCTGTCGGCGGCGCAGACCGTCGTCGTCGGCGCCGACCAGGCCGAGATCGAGCGGCGCGCCGCCGCCATCGGCCAGGACCCCGGCCTGCTGCGCGAGGGCGGCCTGTGCGGCACCCCCGACGAGGTGGTGGCCAAGCTCGGCGCGTTCGCCAAGCTCGGGGCCGAGCGGGTCTACCTCCAGGTCCTCGACCTGGCCGACCTCGAACACCTGGAGCTGATCGCCGCAGAGGTGTTGCCGCACGTGTAATTCCGTTGGCGGTGCTTCGTCCGGCTACGGCACACTTGGGGCGTGCTGCTGACGATCACGACCACCGCCAAGCCGGCCACCGACCTGGGCTTTCTCCTGCACAAGCATCCTGAGCGCGTGCAGGAGTTCGGCCAATCGTTCGGCACGGCCACGGTGTTCTACCCGGAGGCGGGCGAGGAGCGCTGCACGGCGGCCCTCCTGCTGGAGGTCGACCCGATCGCGCTGGTCCGGTCGCGCGGCCGCAACTCGCCCGACTTCAGCCTGTCGCAGTACGTCAACGACCGCCCGTACGCGGCCTCGTCGCTGCTGGCCGTCGCGCTCGCCGACGTCTTCCGCACCGCGCGGGCGGGCCGCTGCAAGGCCCGTCCCGAGCTGCCGGGCACCGCGTTGCCGCTGGAGATCCGGGTGCCGGCGCTGCCCTGCCGGGGCGGCCCCGAGCTGGCCCGGCGGCTGTTCGAGCCGCTGGGCTGGACGGTGGAGGCGCAGCCGCTGCCGCTGGACGAGGGCTTCCCCGAGTGGGGCGAGTCCCGGTACGTGCGGCTCACCCTGAGCGGCACCGTGCTCCTGGCCGACGCGCTCAACCACCTCTACGTGCTGCTCCCCGTGCTGGACGACGGCAAGCACTACTGGATCGCGTCCGACGAGATCGACAAGCTCGTCAAGGCGGGGGCGGGCTGGCTCGGCGAGCATCCTGAGCGCGGCCTGATCACCCGGCGCTACTTCGGGCGGCGCTGGTCGCTGGCCCGCGCCGCGCTGGCCAGGCTGGCCGAGCTGGGCGACGAGACCGAGGAGGAACTGGAGCCGGCGCTCGCCGAGGAGGCCCCCGCCGACGAGGCCGCCGCCTTCACCGCCGACCCCGCCGCTTCCGACGCCGCCGCTTCCGACCCTGCCGCTGCCGACACTGGCGCCGCTGCCGACGTTCCGGAAGCCGGACCCGAGGGGGAGGCCGCGCCCGGAGGGCCGCCGGAGCCGAAGGCGCGGCCGCTCAACACGCTGCGGCGCGAGGCCGTGCTGCGCAGGCTCGAAGAGCTCGGCGCGACGAGCGTGATCGACCTGGGCTGCGGGCAGGGCGAGCTGGTCGCCGCGCTGCTGGCCAGGCCCAGGTTCGCCCGCGTCGCCGGCATGGACGTCTCCTCCATCGCGCTCACCATCGCCGCCCGCAAACTGCGCCTGGACCGCATGCCCGACGCCAAGCGGGCCCGGCTCACCCTGTTCCAGGGCGCGCTGACGTACACCGACAAGCGGCTGGCCGGCTACGACGCCGCCGTGCTCATGGAGGTCGTCGAGCACGTCGACCCGCCGCGGCTGGCCGCGCTCGAACGCGTCGTGTTCGGCCGCGCCCGGCCGGAGCACGTGCTCGTCACCACCCCCAACATCGAGCACAACGTGCGTTACGAGTTCCTGACCGGCCTGCGCCACCCCGACCACCGCTTCGAGTGGACCCGGGCCGAGTTCGCCGCCTGGGCCGACCGGGTGGCCGCCCAGTACGGCTACCACGTCGCCTTCGAACCCGTCGGCGAGGACGACCCCGAGGTCGGCCCGCCCACCCAGATGGGAGTCTTCACCCGTGATCAGCGTTCCTGAGCTGTCCCTCGTGGTGCTCGTCGGCGTCTCCGGCAGCGGCAAGTCCACCTTCGCGCGCCGCCACTTCAAGCCCACGCAGGTCATCTCCTCCGACTTCTGCCGCGGCCTGGTGTCCGACGACGAGAACGACCAGGCCGCCACGCCCGCCGCGTTCGACCTGCTGCACCACATCGTCGGCGTCCGCCTGTCCAGGGGCCTGTTCACCGTCGTGGACGCCACCAACGTCCAGTACCCGGCCCGCAAGAGCCTCATCGAGCTGGCCAGGCAGCACGACGTGCTGGCCGACGCCATCGTGCTGGACACGCCGGAGGAGGTCGCCGTCGAGCGCAACGCCGCGCGTCCCGACCGCGACTTCGGCCCCGGCGTCGTGATCCGCCAGCGCAAGGAGCTGCGCCGCTCGCTGTCCAAGATCTCCGCCGACGGCTTCCGGCGGGTGCACGTGCTGCGCGGCCTGGAGGAGATCGACAACGCCGAGATCACGTACGAGAAGGCGTGGTCGGACCGGACCGAGCTGACCGGCCCGTTCGACATCATCGGCGACGTGCACGGCTGCCGCTCGGAGCTGGAGACGCTGCTGCGGAAGCTGGGCTGGCAGGGCCTGGCCCACCCCGAGGGCCGTACCGCCGTGTTCGTCGGCGACCTGGTCGACCGCGGGCCCGACACGCCGGGCGTGCTGCGCCTGGTCATGGACATGGTCGAGGCGGGCACCGCCATCTGCGTGGCCGGCAACCACGAGCAGAAGCTCGTGCGCGCGCTGAACGGCCGCAAGGTCACGGTCGCCCACGGCCTGCGCGAGTCGCTGGACCAGCTCGCCGCCGAGCCGCCCGAGTTCGGCGAGCGGGCCAGGACGTTCATGGACGGCCTGCTCAGCCACTACCGCCTGGACGGCGGCCGGCTCGTCGTCGCGCACGCCGGGCTGAAGGAGTCCTACCACGGCCGCGCCTCCAAGCGCGTACGCGCCTTCGCCCTGTACGGCGACACCACCGGCGAGACCGACGAGTACGGCCTCCCGGTCCGCTACCCGTGGGCCGACGAGTACCGCGGCCGGGCCATGGTCGTCTACGGCCACACGCCCACGGTCACCCCGGAGTGGGTCAACAACACGATCTGCCTGGACACCGGCTGCGTCTTCGGCGGCCACCTGACCGCGCTGCGCTACCCCGAGCGCGAGATCGTCCAGGTCCCGGCCGAGCAGGTCTGGTACGAGCCGGTCAAGCCGCTCGGCGGGCCCGCCCGCGAGCCCGGCATGCTCGACGTCGGCGACGTGATCGGCACCCGGCACGTCGAGACCCGCTTCGGCGGCCGGGTCAAGGTGCTGGAGGAGAACGCGGCCGCCGCGCTGGAGGTCATGAGCCGGTTCGCCGTCGACCCGAGCTGGCTGGTCTACCTGCCGCCGACCATGGCGCCGCCCGAGACGTCCAGGCTCGACGGTTACCTGGAGCACCCGCACGAGGCGTTCGAGGAGTTCGCCGCGGCGGGGGTGAGCGAGGTCGTGTGCGAGGAGAAGCACATGGGCTCGCGGGCGGTCGCCGTGCTGGCCAGGACGCCCGAGGTCGCCGCCGCCCGGTTCGGCGTGGCCGACGGCAGCGCGGGGGCGGTGTTCACGCGTACCGGGCGGCCGTTCTTCCGGGACATGACGCCGCTGGTCGAGGCGCTGCGCGCGGCCTGCGAGCCGCTGTGGGAGGAACTGCGCTCGGACTGGGTCGTGCTCGACTGCGAGCTGCTGCCCTGGTCGGCCAAGGCGGGCGAGCTGATCAGGTCGCAGTACGCCTCCGTCGGCGCCGCCGCGCGGGCCGCGCTGCCCGAGGCCGTCACGGCCCTGGAGGCGGCGGCCGGACGCGGGCTCGACGTGGGCGGGTTGCTGACCCGCACCCGGCGCCGCTCCGCCAACGCCGCCCTGTTCCGCGACGCGTACGCGCGCTACTGCTGGCCGGTCGACGGGCTCGACGGGATCAGGCTGGCGCCGTTCCAGATCCTGGCCTGCGAGGGACGGGCCACGGCGCTGGAGCCGCACGCCTGGCACCTGTCCACGCTGGCGCTGCTCGACTCGCCGCTGATCGCCCCGACCAGGAACGTGACCGTCACGCTCGGCTCGCCGGAGTCCAGGGACGCGGCCACCGCCTGGTGGGAGTCGCTGACCGCCGCCGGGGGAGAGGGCATGGTGGTCAAGCCCGCCACGTACGTGCCCGGCCGGGTGCAGCCCGGCGTGAAGGTACGCGGCCGGGAGTACCTGCGGATCATCTACGGGCCCGACTACACCGAGTCCCTCGACGTGCTGCGCCGGCGCTTCCTCGGCAAGAAGCGCTCCCTGGCGCTGCGCGAGTACGCCCTCGGCCTGGAGGCGTTGTCGCGCCTGGCGGACGGCGAGGCGGGCTGGCGGGTGCACGAGCCGGTCTTCGCGGTGCTGGCCCTGGAGTCCGAGCCGGTGGACCCGCGCCTGTGACCTTGGAGGAGACGAGATGACCACCGTCCTCTCGAAGGAGACGACATGACCGCCGACCGTCACCGTCCGGGTTACGTCCGGCGCCGGCTCGGGCGTGCGCTGCTGGGGTACGCCCTGGCGCTGCTGGCGGCGGTCGTCGTGATCGCGGTCTTCTGGCTGACCCGGTCCTGATGCCCGGTTTGCGGCAAGGTTGGGTAAGCGCCGCGCTACACAGGTGATCTCCGGGTAGGTCCCCGATCACGGGGAAGGGACCTGTATGGCAACTCGGTACACCCATCAGGAGCATCTGGGCCACGTCGTCTTCATCACCGCGGCGGCGGCCATCGGCGGCTTCCTGTTCGGATACGACAGCTCGGTCATCAACGGCGCGGTCACCGGCATCCAGCGGCACTTCCAGGTGGGCGCGGTCCAGATCGGCTTCGTCGTGGCCATCGCGCTGCTCGGGTCCGCGCTCGGGGCCTGGATCGGGGGCGGGCTGGCCGACCGGTGGGGGCGTACCCGGTCGATGCAGGTGGCCGCGGGCCTGTTCACCGTCAGCTCGATCGGGCAGATGTTGCCGTTCGCGATCTGGGACCTGGGGTTGTGGCGGGTCATCGCGGGCTTCGCGATCGGCATGGCCTCGGTGCTCGGTCCGGCCTACATCGCCGAGGTCGCGCCGCCCGCCTACCGGGGGAGGCTGGGCTCGTTCCAGCAGCTCGCCATCGTACTCGGCATCGCGGTCTCGCAGCTCGTCAACTACCTGATCGCCGAGCTCGCGGGCGGCGACGTCAACAACCACCTGTGGGGGCTGCAGGCGTGGCAGTGGATGCTGGGCGCCTGTGCCGTTCCGGCCCTGCTGTACCTGCTGTTCGCCTCCACCATCCCCGAGTCGCCGCGCTACCTGATCATGTCGGGGCGGTCGAGGAAGGCCCGCGAGGTGCTGGCCGAGGTCGAGGGTGACGACGTGGACCTCGACGCCCGGATCGCCGAGATCCAGCACGTGCTGCGGACCGAGCGCGTGCCGGGGCTGAAGGACCTGCGCGGGAGCGCGCTCGGCCTGCTGCCGATCGTCTGGATCGGCATCATCCTGTCGGCGTTCCAGCAGCTCGTCGGCATCAACGTGATCTTCTACTACTCGTCGGTGTTGTGGCAGTCGGTGGGCATCAACCAGAGCGACTCGCTGCTGATCAGCTTCTCCAGCTCGATCATCAACATCATCGGCACGTTCATCGCCATCGCGCTGGTTGACCGGATCGGGCGCCGGCCGCTGCTGCTGATCGGCTCGGTCGGCATGACGATCGCGCTGGGCACGGCGGCCTGGGCGTTCAGCGCGTCGCGGGAGATCGGCGGCGTGGTCTCGCTGCCGAGCCCGCAGGGGCCGATCGCGCTCATCGCGGCCAACGTGTTCGTGCTGTTCTTCGCCCTGTCGTGGGGGGTGGTGGTCTGGGTCCTGCTCGGCGAGATGTTCCCCAACCGCATCCGCGCCGCCGCCCTCGGCGTCGCCGCGGCCGCGCAGTGGATCGCCAACTGGCTGATCACGATCTCGTTCCCGGCGCTGTCGGAGTGGAACCTGCCGCTCACCTACGCCATGTACGCCCTGTTCGCCCTGCTGTCATTCCTCTTCGTCACCAAATGGGTCAAGGAAACCAAGGGCCGCAGACTCGAAGAGATGGGCTGACCACGCCGCGGAGTGGACTAACCTCCGGCACGTGCTTGTCGACGTGCTCGGTCCCCGCCTGAACGTGCTCTTCTGCGGCATCAACCCCGGCCTGATGTCCGAGGCCACCGGCCACCACTTCGCCCGGCTCGGCAACAGGTTCTGGCCCGCGCTGCACCTGTCCGGCTTCACGCCGCGCCTGCTGGCCCCCGCCGAGCAGCACCTGCTCCCCTCGTACGGGCTGGGCATCACGAACATCGTCCCCCGGGCCAGTGCCAAGGCGTCGGAGTTGAGCAGGGACGAACTGGTGGAGGGTGGCCGGGCGCTGGCGGAGAAGGTGGCGGAATCGGGGCCGCGGGTGCTGGCCGTCCTGGGCATCTCGGCGTACCGGACGGCCTTCGAGCGGCGCAAGGCGGTCATCGGACCCCAGCCCGAGCAGGTCGGCGAGGCCCGCGTGTGGGTGCTGCCGAACCCGAGCGGGCTCAACGCCCACTGGACCGTGACCACGATCGCGGAGGAGATGGCCCGCCTGCGGGCCTCACTGGACCGGCCGCACTCCGGATAGGCCCGGCGAGCGCCGCACAGCCGGTCGCTGAACTGCGCTTGCGGACGGATCCAAGTGACGCACAAGCGTTGATCGCTAGACACGTGCCCGGTTCGTTGCGTCTTCGCACTGGGGGGTCTGGTGGCAAGCCGGCGATTGTCGCGTGTCTTATGCGCATTGGCGTTACTCACGGGTCTGGTGGCGCCCGTGCCGCCGCCGGCCGTCGCGTCCACACAACCGGACGCCGAGACGGCGGCCTTGTTGTCCGCGGTGGAACGGTTCTCCACCGCGAGCGGCGGCCTGGCCGCGGTCGGGCCGATGGGCGAGCAACTGCCGCTCGTCGGCCTGGTGCCCGGCGGCGAGGACGCCCTGGGCCTGGGCGACCTGTTCCAGGTGGCCGTCCACGACAAGCTCAAGAACCTGACGGCCCTGGACGACCTCCAGGACGAGTACGAGCTGTCCGGCCCCCGCGCCGGCAAGCTGCTGGCCAAGGCGAGCACCCAGGGCGGGATCAGGCGGCTCGACCTGACCCTCGACGTCGCCAGGACGGTCGCCGGCCGCCCGATCTCCATCGCCAGCGCCCAGCCGAAGGTCTCGCTGACCACCTCGGGCGGCGTGGACGTCACGCTGAAGCTCACCGCGAAGCTGCCCTTCGCCTACGACCCCGCCACGAAGTCCGCCTGGCTGGGCAAGGACGCCACGGTCACCGTGCGGGCCGACGGCAAGCTCGCCGCCGGGGCCAGGCCGACCGCCGCCTTCGGCATCCTCGGCGTCGACCTGTCGGCGGCCTCGGCGCTCTCCTTCACCGCCGAGTTCACCGCCACCGCCGCCGACCCGGACGGCAACGGCAGGCTGGACCCGGGCGAGCTGGGCTCGGAGAGCCTGTTCACCTTCGCCCGCAAGGGCTCGGCGACCGCCAAGCTCCAGGTCACCGCGCAGCCGTTCGCCGGCGCCCCGGTCGAGGGGGCCACCGCGACCATCGACGTGAGCTGGCCCGACCTCGCGACCGGCGGCCCGGCCGTCACCGTCACCCAGGCCGACCTGGACCGGCTCGACCGCTTCCAGACGCTCACCCCGAAGGACCTGCTCGACGGGCTGACCCACCTGGCCAACGCGATCACCGCCGCCCAGCGCGCCCGCTGGGACGGGCGGGGCGACCTCGACCTGCCGTTCATGCGCGGCTCCCTGGCCGACGCCGTGCAGGTGTCGGAGGCGATCCACGCCTTCGCCGCCGCCAGCGTGGACCGGAACACCGGCCGGCCCACCTTCACCTCGATCCAGGACCTGTTCGCCGCGCTCGGCAAGGCCCGCGGCCTGCCCGGAGGCGCGATCATCAAGGTCGCCGACGCCGGCTACGACGACGCCGCCAAGAAGATCGCCTTCACCCTCGTCGTGGACCGGACCGTGAACCCCACGCCCGAGCCGCTCAACCCCGCGGGGCAGACCGTCAGCGGGACGGGCACGGGCGTGACGTACACGGCCAAGACGCTCAAGCACGCCGGGCAGAAGTGGACGCCGGGGCAGTTCACCGGGCGTACGGTCACCGCGGGCGCGTCCAGCGGCATCGTGGCCGACAACACCGCCGACACCGTCACCCTCGCCGAGCAGGGGTGGCGCGGTGGTGTGCCCGCCGCGGGCGCGCCGTACCGGATCTCCGCGAGCGACCCGATGATCGGGCAGGTCGCCTTCGGCGACACCTTCAAGACCGCCGCGGGGCTCGACCGCGCCAACGCGACCGCCGCGGTGGCGGGTGTCATGCGCGGCTACCACGCCTCGGCCACGGTCGTGCTCGACCTCGGCGACCCGGTGACCGGCCAGGGGTGCGCGCAGCGGCCGGACGGGCAGCAGAAGGCGTGCCCGTACAAGCACGTCAACGCCGACGGCAGCGCCACCGTGGTGAACGAGCTGCCCAGGGCCGCGGACCGGATCATGTTGCGGACCGGCCGCGACCTGTTCGGCGCCCGCGTGTCGGTGCTCTCCTCGGTGAACGTCAATGCCGTCGCCGGCTACCTGGGCGTCCAGATCACCGGCGACCTCACCATGGGCAGCAGGAACGACGGCGACCTGGTCAAGGTCGGCCTCAAGGACCTCGGCGACGTGCCGCTGACCCGGCTGTTCGAGCGGCTGGCGAGCAAGCCGGGCGACGTCCTGACCTCCCAGGTGGACGCGGTCGCCAAGGCGCGGCTCACCCTGGGCGTGCCGGGCCTGGCCGACTTCTTCGGCGGCAAGGTCTCCGGCGAGGTGGAGATGCCGGACATCGGCAAGCCCACCACCGTCACGTTCAGCGGCTTCGACCAGATCGGCAGGGTCAAGGACTTCGCCTTCGATCCCGACAACCCGCAGGCGCTGTTCGGCGCGCTGATCAAGTCGCTGGGCGCGGTGGCCGCGTACCTCGACAGTGTCAAGGGCAGCGGGCCGGTCGGCGAGGCGATGACGGCGAAGGTGCCGCTGCTCGGGCGTTCGCTGTCCGAACTGGTGGCCTCCGAGGAGATGGGCTCGGGCCCCGGCGTCGTCTACGGCGACGGCGCCTGCGGCAACGAGAACGCCTACGTCACCGACCCCTCGCGCACGTTCACGCAGGCGCACATCGGCCGTCGGGTGGCCGTCGGCACCCGCGTGCTGACCATCGCGACCGCGTGCGGCGAGCACACGCTGTCCTTCGCCGAGAAGTTCGGCCAGGCCGTTCCCGAGGCGGGCGCCGCCTACGCGCTGCGCTCGCCGCTCAGGGACGCGATCGACCGCCTGACCGCCGCCCCGCCGGACACCGTCCAGGCGCTGGTGGCCGAGCTGAACAAGGCGCTGGGCGGCCAGGCGCACATCGGCTACGAGGACGGCGCGCTGCGGCTGTCGCTGGCCTACGACAAGAAGGCGGCCGTGAAGGAGCCGCTGCGCTTCGCGTTCGGCGAGAGCAGCCTGGTCGCCGCCAAGGGCTCGGCCACGCTCGACGCCGCCGTCGAGGGCGAGGTGCGTCTCGGCCTGCGCGTGGCGCTCAAGCGCGACTTCGACCCGGCCCGCGACCTGCTCATCGAGACCGACTCCGGCCTCGACCTCCAGGCGAAGGCGCAGCTCGACGGCGTGGTCAAGGCCGACGTCGGGCCGCTGCCGCTGGCCGTGGGCAAGGAGGGCGACGACCCGCTTCAGGCCAGGCTCGGTTACGGCGTGAGTCTGCGCTACGGCGGCGAGGCGCAGGACGCCGTCACCCCCGCCGCGTTCTTCTCCGGGCTCGACCTGGCCCTGAACGAGACGAGCGAGCCGGTCGCCTGCGACCGCGACCCGCACCGCGACGACACCGACCTGGCGCTGTGCGCCGTCCTGCCCGCCTACCTCAACGGCGCCCCGCTGACCGCGGACGGCAAGCACGCGCTCGTGCTGCGGCTGCCCAGGTCCGCCCCGCTGGCCGAGATGTTCGACCTGACCAGGAAGCTGCCCGGCGACGTGAACCGGCTGGAGCTGCCCTCCTTCGACTTCTCGACCCTGCCTCCCGGCCTGGAGCTGGACTGGACCAACCTCGGCGACGGCATCGACCGTTACCTCACCGCCCTGGAGACCGGCATGCGCATGGCCTCCGGCCAGGGCCGGCTGCCCATGGTCGGCGCCGACCTCCAGCAGGGGGCCGACTTCGTCGGCGCCAAGCGTCAGGAGATCAAGGCCGCCCTCGCGAAGCTGCCCAACGGCGGCAAGGTGCCCACCGGCGGCGACCTGCGCAAGTGGTACAACGACGAACTCGCGCCCAAGGTCGGGCCCGGCGTGCAGCCCGTGATCACCTGCGTGCAGGCGCCCGTCCCCGACCCGGCCAAGCCCGAGGCGTGCGACGCGGCCAAGGGCGCCGAGCTGACCGGCATCGCGTTCAAGGTCAGCATCGGCAGGGGCGACGTCGATCCCGAGCAGGGCTGCGTCAAGGACTGCCTGGGCGTGGAGCGGCCGCTCGACATCGGCGTCCCGGGCCTCGCGCTGCGGCAGGGCGCGGGCAAGGGCGTACGGGCCGAGCTCGGCTGGCACGCCGAGGCCATGGTGGGCCTGGACCGGACCAGCGGCTTCTACCTCGACGCCGGCGAGGCCAACCGCCCGCGGGCGACCGTCGGCGTGAACGTCTCGCTGCCCGAGGAGATCAACGCCAGGCTGGCGATCCTCGACGTCACGCTCAAGAACCGCGAGCAGAACGCTCCCGACCTGTTCGCGGGCGCCTTCACCATCGGGCTCAAGCCCGTCGGCCGGATCGGGCTGGACCAGCTCGCCGACGCCACCGGCCTGGTGGAGACCTCCCTGCATGCCAAGGTCGCGGTGGACTGGCGTTTCAAGGTGACGGCCGGCTCGGCCATGTTCCCCGGCCTGTTCGGCGACTTCGACCTGGACTGGGACCTCACCAAGGGCGGCTCCCCCGACCCGGCGAACCTGAACATCGCCTTCAACAACGTGAACCTGGAGGCCGGCGACTTCTTCCGCAGCGTCCTCGGCCCGGTGGTGACCCAGGTCAAGAAGGTCACGGACCCGGTCAGACCGGTGATCGACCAGCTCTACGCGCCCATCCCCGTGCTGTCGGACCTGAGCAAGGCCGCGGGCGGCGGCGAGGTGAACCTGATGACGATCGCCAAGAAGTACAACACGGTGGCGGGCGGCGGCACGACCAAGTTCATCGAGCGGATGATCGAGGTCGGCAGGCTGGTCTCGGCGCTGCCCGACTGCCAGGGCGAGCTGCACATCCCCATCGGCAGCTTCACCGTGGCCGGCGACCGCGCGCTGAACACCGAGAACTCGCCCGACGTCGCGGACTCGCTGATCAAGGACATGGCCCCCGCCACGGACGACCTGTTCGCGGCGCTCGACCAGGGCGCCGGAACGTGCGGGAAGGGCAAGGCCGCCGTCGCCGACGCGCAGGGGCCCATGGAGCACTCCGCCAAGGCGGGCTTCAGCTTCCCCGTGCTGCAGAACGCCGGACGGTCGATCTTCAGCCTGCTCATGGGCAAGGACGTCGAGCTGGTCGCGTTCGACTCCGGGCCGCTGCGGCTCGGCTTCTCCTACAGCCAGTCCTTCGGCCCGGTCTGGTCGCCGCCGCCCATCATGGTGGTCATCTCCGGCACCGCCGCGGTCGAGGCCCACATCAGGGCGGGTTTCGACACGTACGGCATCCGCAAGGCGATCGAGCAGCGCAAGCTCGACCTCCAGGTCCTGGACAGCCTGTACCTGAAGACCACCGACGACCAGGGCAGACCCCTGCCCGCGATCACCCTGACCGGACGGCTGGAGGCGGGCGCGGCGGTCGACGTGGTGCTGGTCAAGGCGGGGGTGAGCGGCGGCGTCTTCCTCACCGTCGCCATGAACTGGCTCGATCCCACCAACGACGGCAAGTTCAGGTTCTCCGAGTTCGCCGACGTCCTGCTGCGCAACCCGCTGTGCCTGTTCTCCCTGGACGGTGAGCTGAAGGTCTACCTGAAGGCCTGGGTCGAGGTGGGCATCTCGATCTTCAAGAAACGGTTCGACTGGACGATCGTCGAGGCCAAGCTCCTCGACTTCTCGGTCAGGCCGAAGTGCGACGAGGACCCGCCGAAGCTCGCGACCGTCGCAGGCGACGCCCTGGTGCTGCACGTCGGACCGATGCGCAAGGCCAGGGGCGGCAGCACGGCCAAGCCGGGCGACGACGCCGAGCAGTGGACCGTCAGCCAGCTCCCCGGCGACGAGGGTTTCGTGGTCAGCGCGCTGGGCGTGCGCGAGGAGCACCGCAACGCGGGCCTGACGCGGGTGCTGGCCGACGGCCGCGGCGCGAAGGGCGCGCTGCGGCTGGTCTTCCAGGGGTACGGCGACGACACCTCCGGGCCGCGCCCGTTCGACCGGACCGTCGTGGCGTTCGGCGGTGACGGCGACGACATGATCCTGGCCGGCGCCGGCCGGAACGTGATCGACGGCGGCAAGGGCGACGACCAGATCACCAGCGGCGACCAGTACGACGGTCCCGCCGCGATCGTGGCCGGCGGCCCCGGCGACGACTACGTCACCATGGGCGGCGCGGGCGGCTGGGTGGCCGGTGACGGCCACCTGACCCCCGCCACCCGCAAGGTCGGTGACGTGCAGGTCGCCGACTGGACCGCCGAGGATCTGCCCGGCACGCCCGCCGACGGCTCGTCCGACGGCGCCGACCGCATCGCGGCCGGGCTCGGCGAGAACCGGCTCTATGGCAACGGCGGGAACGACACCATCGCCGTGGCCTCCGACAGTCCGCTGGCGACGACGGACGGTTCGCCGCGTTTCCGGGCGCAGCCGAGCCTGTTGGTCGGTGGACCCGGTGCGGACACGCTGACCGGTGGTTCGGCTGCCGATGAGATCTACACCGGGCCGCGGGAGGAGTTCGGCCGGGACGAGGCGGGCCCCGCCGATTCGGGGCCGAACCACGTCGACACCGGCGCGGGTGCGGACAAGGTGTTCGGCGGTCAGGCCGTTGATCTGGTCGCCGGTCATTCCGCTCCGGGTGAGGTCGTGAAGATCATCGGTGGTGGCGGGGACGACGTGCTGGCGGGTGGTCACGGCAAGGACGAGATCTTCGGTGGTCCCGGTGACGACTGGGTGATCGCCGAGCCGTCCGACGTCGGTGAGGCGCAGGGGCGTGACGACTTCGGTCCTGCCCGGCAGGTGCGTCATCTGCCGCTGCCGGCGGGCGTGCAGCCCTCGGCCAAGCGGTTGTCCGGCGGCGACGGGAACGACCACGTCGTCGGCGGCGACGGAGGCGCGACCGTCTTCGGCGACCGCTGGCGGGACGAACCGTGTGAGGAGCACGACGGCGCCGCCGACGGCCGGGACCTCGTCCTCGGCGGCGCGGGCAAGGAGATCGTGTCGGCCGGCGGCGGCGCCGACCGGGTCGAGGCCGGTGGCGGCCAGGACCGGGTCTGCGGCGAACGCGGCGACGACCGGCTGGCCGGCGGCTCGGGCGACGACCAGGTCGCGGGCGGCTCGGGCGACGACACGGCGCTCGGCGACGACGGCGATGACGAGGTGACCGGCGGCTCCGGCGACGACACCCTGTACGGCGGCGCTCACGACGACACCGTGGTGGGCGAGTCCGGGCAGGACCGGCTGTTCGGCGGCGAGGGTGACGACCTGGTCATCGGCGGCACGCGTACGGCGGGCAAGGACGACAAGGGCGACGTCCTGTACGGCGATGCGGGAGCGGACCGGCTGATCGGCGACAACGGCGACGCCGGTGGCCCGTTCGACCTCGACGGCACCCCGGAGGAGGCCGGCGGCCCGGACGTGATCCACGGCGGCGACGGCGCCGACGCGGGGTACGGCGGGATCGGGTCCGACGAGGTGCACGGCGACGCGGGCGACGACCACCTGGAAGGCGGCGTCGGCGGCGACAAGGTGTACGGCGAGGCCGGCGAGGACGAACTGGTGGGCGGCGCTTCGGGCCCGTACCCGGACGGCGGCGACACACTGCTGGGCGGCGAAGGCCCGGACGTGATCACCGCCGACAACGCCCTCCTGACCATCTCCCTCCAACCCCCGACCTCGACGCCGACTCCGAGCAGCACCGCAACGCCGTCGGCCACGGCCACACCGTCTGGGACGTCCGCATCCGACATGGACGCGGCTACTTCGGTGGCCGCGCGGCCGGGGCAGGCGGTTACGCACCGGGTGAAGCTGCTCGCGGGTGGCTTCGGCCCGGACGTGGCCGACGGCGGTGCGGGCAACGACGCGATCTTCGGCCAGGGCGGCCCCGACCGGCTGCGCGGTCAGGAAGGCGACGACTACGCCGAGGGCGGCGCGGGCGTGGACTGGGTCGAAGGCGACCAGGGCAACGACGACCTGGTCGGCGGCACCCACACGACAGCCGACACCACAGCGGACGACGTCGCGGACGCCCTGTACGGCGGCCCCGGTGACGACGTCATCGCCGGCGACAACGCCGTGGTGACGCTGACGGGCCCCCCGGCCGCCGCCACCGTCCGCCTGGGCTCGTCGGGCACCCCGATGACCCCACGCGCGGTCACCCTCCTGGGCGACGGCTCTGGAGGGGACAGGATTTCGGGGGGTTCTGGGGTGGATGTCCTGTGGGGGCAGAGCGGGGACGACCAGATGTCGGGTGGGGGCCAGGGGGACTACGCCGAGGGTGGTGACGGCGCGGACCAGATCCGTGGTGACCTGCCGTTGTCGGCCGAGTCCACCAGGACCATCAACCGCCCTCTGCCCGACCCCGGCTGGAAGGGCGACCCCAGCGGCCCCGCCGACCTGGAAGGCGACGACACCCCCGGCCAGGACGACCTGATCGGCGGCTCGGCCCGACAGGCCGCCACCGACCAGGCCGACGCGATCGAGGGCAACGGCGGCGCCGACGTCCTGCTCGGCGACAACGGCTCCCTCGTCCGCACCCTCACCGGCACCAGCGAGAAGGTGCACGCCGAGCGCTACCCCGCGGGCCAGGCGCCCGCGGACGCCACCCGCGTGCGCAGCCACGACCCGGCACTGCCCGGCGACTCCACCAGGTTCTGCACCCAGGCCCAGGCCACCTGCGAGCCGGCCGGCTCCTCCGGCGCCGACCACCTGTACGGCGACGACGGCGACGACGCGCTGTGGGGCCAGGACGGCGACGACGAACTGCACGGCGGCCAGGGCGACGACGACCTGTTCGGTGAACTGGGCGACGACACCCTGTATGGCGGCCCGGGCGAGGACGCCATGCTCGGCGACCGGGGCGGCGTGCTGAACGAGCGCATCGACGCCTCCGACGCCCAGCGGCTCGGCTTCACCGTCAGCCTCAACGCGCCGCCGAAGGAGACCTACAAGGGCTTCCAGGCCGGCACGTACGACCGCCGCACCGACCTGCTGCACGACACCGACGGCGAGGCGTGGGTGAGCGCCGCCATGCCGCACGACGGTTTCGCCAAGGGCGGCGACGACCGCCTGCGCGGCGGCCCCGGACGCGACAGCATGCACGGCGGCGCCGGCGATGACCTGGTCAACGGTGACAGCGGCGGCGACGAGGTGTTCGGCGGCGACGGCGCGGACGTCATCTGGGGCGGCAAGGGCTGCGACCCGGTCCTGGACGCCGCCACCCCGGACTGCCAGTCCGGCGGCGCGTTCGACCCGGCCGCGCGCGGCACCGGCGACCGTTTCGTGGACCACGTCTTCGGCGGGGCCGGCGCGGACCTGCTCGACTACAACCCGCGCGGTTCGTACCCCGGCTCGTGCGCCCCCGGCAAGATGCCGGAAGGCGAGCTGACCACGGTGGTGGACCCGTGCGCGTGGTTCCGGATGACCGACAAGGACAACGCCGCCACCGACGACGACCAGCACCACCAGGGCGTGGACTGGCAGTACGGCGGCGCCGACCGCGACGTGCTCCAGGGCGACCGCACGGCCAACGGCCCCAACCCCGGCGACAAGATGATCGACTGGAACGGCGGCTTCAACCTCTACACCCACTGCGGCCCGGCCAACGGCGGGCACAACATCGTCCGCCAGCACTCCCCGGCGATGCTCGACTTCCTGGCCAAGGTGGCCTGGGGCGCGGGCGCCGGGCGTGCGGCGGGCGACCCGTCGGGGACGCGGGAGGTGGCCGTCCCGGCCTCGGGCGACAGCGGTTCGCCCTATCCCACCTCACCAGGACACTTCGACTCGCCCGTGGCCTGCGCGGGCTGATCAGGAGACATGCCGATGTCACGCCGTCTGATGGCGACCATCCTGGCGGGGGTGCTGGCGGCCGTGGGACTCACCACGGCCCCGGCCCATGCCGCCGCACCCGGGCGTCCCCCGTGCGACCCGGGGGACTGCTTCACCGTCGAGGTCTCGCTCGACCGCGCCCCCGCCGTCGGGCAGAGCGCGAGACTCACGGTCGTGGTGACGCCGAAACAGGACATACCCGACGCCACCACGATCATCGAACTGCCGGAGACCATGCGGTGGGCGACCCCGCCCGCCGGGCTCTCCCGTGCCGCCGCGACGATCGGCCGCAGCCCCGTGGACCGGGCCACCCGGACCTGGCGGGCCCGCGCCGGCAAGCCGGTCCGGTACGAGGGTGTCGTCACGGCGGTCAGGCCCGGCCCGGCCTCGATCCGCGTCCAGGCCCGCGACGGGCGGCCCGGACCCGGCTCGGACGGGCTCGCCTACGTCACCGTCGGCGCGGAGTCGTCGGTGTTCGGCATGCCGCGCGAGGGCCGCGGACGCCGTACGGAGAGATCGGCGGCGACGGCGGTGGCCGGCGACACGTGCGTCCAGGGACGCGTCACCCACGTCAGGACGGACGGTTCCATCGGCGGCGTGCCGATGGCGGAGGTGGACGCGTTCGACACCGACGCGGGCGGCCGGCTCATGCTCGGCTGGGCCGAGACCGACGCCTCCGGCGGCTACAAGGTGTGCTTCCCCGGCACCGAGGAGGACGGCACCGGCCAGGACGTCACCATCGAGGTCAGCCCCGCCAACATCTACTGGACCGTGGGCTTCTCGGAGAAGGCCGACGACATCTACACCGACGCGAGCGCGCCGACGCAGGACGTTCCCCCCGGCACGTCGACCACCGTCATCGACTACCAGAGCGCGGGCGGCGATCCGATGGAGGGGGCCTTCCGCCTCCACTCCGCCGCCTACGACACGTGGAAGGCCTACACCGGCTGGCTGAACGACCCGGCCGACGACTGCTGGAAGCCGGGCGAGCAGAACTGCCAGTCCGTGACCCTCATCTGGGCCCCGGACAGGGTCCTGCCCACGTCGTACTACTGCCCGGGCTCAGACGGCGCCGACTGCCTGGGCCGGTTCCAGATCAACCTGGACGCGTCGATCCCGCTGGCGAAGATGACGGTCCCCCACGAGCTGGGGCATTTCATCATGGACTACACCTACGGCCTGATGCCCTCGGACGGCACCGACTGCGGGAAGCACTACATGACGACGCCGATGAGTAGCACGGTCTGCGCGTGGGGAGAGGGCTGGGCGGACTGGGTCGCCGTCCAGACCTACGACGAGACGCACTACCGGTGGTACACGACCGGTCTGGACCTGGAGAGCCCGCACTGGTTCAGCGAGGGCTGGCCGACCAAGGCGGACGCGAGCAAGACCGAGGGCCGCGTGGCCGGGGTGCTCATCGACCTGGCCGACTCGGGAACGCGCGACGAGAAGTACTGGGACCTCGGCGGCCTCGGGCCCGAAGCGATCGTGGCCACGTTCAGGAAGGGGGTCGCCCAGGACCTCGACGACTTCCTGAACCTGCTGGACCCCCAGCACCACGACCTCGCGCAGGCGGCGCTGTTCCAGAACGCCATCCCTGCCCAGCACGTGGAGGACCTGGCCGACCGGACCCCGACGCGCCGGCCCGCCAACGTCCCGCTCCAGACGGCCTTCATCACCACTCCGGACAGATGGCACGTGATGGCCGCGGTCGCCGGACCGGACGGCGCGGACGTGGACCTGGCCACGACGCCCCACGGCAGCGGCGCCACCGTCAGGAGCGCCGAACTGGCCGCCACCAGCGCGGACTTCGTCGCCGTGCAGCCCAGCCCGGCCACCCGCAACTGGTTCGTGAACTCGGTCAGCTCGGACGCCGACTACGAGGAGTACGGGATGGAGGTGACCGAGGCGCCCGCCGGCAACCTGGAGGCCGGGACGCCGCAGCAGTTCCCCATGGCCGCCGGCCGGCTGGTCGAGGTGCGTACGACGTGGATCGAGAAGGGCGTGCCCGCCACGCTCACCGTCGTGCCGCGCAACGGGCAGGACCTCGACCTCTTCGTGATGGCGCCCGACCCCGCCGTGTGGGGCCTGCCCAGGTCCGCCGCCCGCAAGTCCGCGAGCGGCGGCCCGAACAAGATGGAACGCCTCACCATCAGCGACCCGAAGGTGACCGGGCTGTACGCGGTCGTCGTGGTCAGGAAGGCGGGCGACGGCGACGTCCTGCTGACCCGCGTCTGACGCAGGAGGTGCCCCGCGTGTCTGCGCGGGGCACCCGTGACGGTTACTTGGCCGCGAAGTCCTGCGTCCAGTGGAGGGGGCCCTGGCCGTTCCTGGCCACGCCCACGCCGATCACCGTGTACCGGCAGTTCATGATGTTGGCCCGGTGGCCCGAGCTGTTCATCCAGGAGCTCATCACGGAGGCCGGGGTGGTCTGGCCCTTGGCGATGTTCTCGGCGAAGGCGGTGCCGCCGGTGAAGCCGGCCGCGCGGATGCGGTCCATGAAGCTGCGGCCGTCCTTCGAGGTGTGGTCGAAGTAGTTCTTGGCCGCCATGTCGGAGGAGTGGCCGAACGCCGCGGCGCGCAGCTGCGCGTCGTGCTTGAGCGGGTTGCAGCCGCCCTTGGCGCGCTCGGCGTTGACCAGGCGCAGGACCTCGTTCTCCTCGGCGGTGCCCACCGTGCCGGCGGGCCCGGACGGCTTCGGCGCCGGGGTGGCGGAGGTCGTCGGGCTGGGCTTCGGGGACGGGGTGGCCGTCGGGGTCGGGCTCGGCGTGCCGGTCGGCGCGCAGGACAGCCTGACCGCCTTGGACGTCGCGCCGCGGCCTCGGTGGTCGGTGGCGACCGCGTAGTAGACGCCGGGCGCGCAGGGGAGGGTGAGCGCGAGGCTGCCCGACCTGGTGGCGCCGCTCTTGACGACGGGGTCGGTGCCCGGGACGGCGCGCTTGAGCCGGACGCGCAGGAGCGCGTCCGTACGGCAGCCCTGGCGGGCGGCGGAGGAGACGATCTGTGCGGTGTCGGTGACGCGAGGCGTGGCCACGGTGACCCGGCAGCGGCCGGCGGCCTCGCTGCCGGCCGTGGCGGCCGTGGCCGCGGTCATCGGCGTACCGAGTGCCGCCAGGCTCACCAGGCCGGCGAGTACCCCTAGGGGTCTGCGCATTGGGGGCTTCCTCCAGTTGCGATGGACGCTGGATCGCACCGCATTCTGGTAGGACCGCAACCCCTGTGTCACGAAATTTGCGAAATTTCCCTGAGGTCCGAGTAAACCAAAGTGTCGGGAAACGCGTCGTGGCCCGTTCCAGCCGCCGACGCGCTCAGACCCGGAACTCCTCGGTCCGGTGGGCGTACGGGGGCACCGCGGCCCGCATCTCGTCGGTGACCGACGGCGGCGGCAGCGGCACGATCTCCCGCCGGTGGAAGTCGCGGACGTCCTCGCCCTCGGCGAACAGCTCCTGGACCGCCCGCAGGCAGGGGCCGATCACGCCGGGATCGGTGATGCGCCGGCCGCCGCGTCCGCCGCCGTACTCGTCGTAGAGGACCTCGTACATCAGGCCGGGGGAGAAGATCACCAGCTCGGGCACCGGTTCGAGGGCGGCCACGCGCGCCGCGGGCACCACCCGGCAGGGGGAGCCCGCCCTGGCCCGCATGTCCAGCAGGTGCATCTCCCACTGCAGGTACGGGGTGACCGGGAACTCCACCACGCGTACCCGCCGGACCGGCATCCGGTGGCGGAAGTAGCCGGTCACCAGCGGCGCCATCTGCTCGGACAGGGCGAGGGAGCCGGTCCAGTCGCCGTCCATCATGGCCCGCCAGCTCGCCACGTCCGGCTCGTAGAAGGTCTGGGCGCGCTCCAGCTTCCACAGCGGGACGGCGCAGCCCTCGTGGTCGCGGTCGAAGGCCGCCAGGTAGCCGGGCGCGTCCAGGACGAGTGCGTCGGCGCCGCCCACGGCGGCGAACGGATTCGTGACGGCCACCACGGAACCCGGCTCTGCCATACGACGCCCCTTCGTTCGGTGAGACCCGACCAGATCATGAAATGTCACTTGACCCGGGTCAAGACCCAACATCACAAAGGGGCGTGAAGGTCACCCGCGGTAGTGAAATCGGCGGTGGACCAAGTTGGCGACGGTGGCCACCACGAAGACCGCCAGCAGGATCTTGAAGAGGCCGAACCCGAAGACCATCCCCAGCACCCCGAAGAGGATCAGGAAGGGAAGGAACGGTCCGGGGCCGCGGTGGCCGTGCCGGTGACGGCGGGAATGGTCGTGCCAGGGGCGGCCGGCGTGCGCGTGCCGCATGGCCTCCATCTGGTGGCGGTGCGCCCTCATCGCCTCGCGCCAGGCGTCCCGGTCGAACTGGGGGACCTGCTGGGGCGGCGCGTAGGCGGGGGACGAACCGGGCAGGTCGGCCGTCACCTGGGACAGGTCGCGGACCGTCTTGGAGGCCAGCGCCCGGTCGAGCCGCTCGTCGAGCTCCTCGTGGGTCAGACGGCCCTGGGCGAAGTGCTCGCGCAGGGCCGCCATCGTCTGCTCGCGCTCGGCGTCGCCGATGCGGAGATCGTTGTGGTCCATCTCTGGTTCCTCGCTCTCCCCGAACCGGCCTGTCGCTGCGGAGCCGGTCACCTGGTTACTCCTCACCCGGTTCGCCGTCGGCCAGGATCTGGTAGAGCTTGCGCCGGGTCTCAACCAGAGTCTTACGCGCTTCGCGGATTTGTGCGTCGTTTCCGGTCTGAAGAACCTGCATCATGGCGAATGCCGACTGTCGGGCGATGTGCCAGAGGTCGGCGGTGTTGTCGTCGATGTCCGGACGCATCTCGTCCCAGGGGGCGCGGACCTCGTCGGCGTGCGCGTCGATGTAGGCGCGGCCCTCGTCGGTGAGGCGGAAGGTCTTGCGGCCCTCGTTCTCCTCCGAGATCACCAGGCCCTCGTCGGTGAGCTGCTGCAACGCCGGGTAGACGGCGCCGGGGCTGGGCTTCCAGCCGCCCTCGCTGCGCGCGGCGATCTCCTGGATGATCTGGTAGCCGTTGCGCGGCTCCTCGGACAGCAGGGCCAGGATCGCGGCGCGGACGTCACCCCGCTTGGCCTTGCGCCCCCGGCCGCCGCCCCACCCGTGGTGCCCGCCCCAGGGGCCGCCCGGACCGAAGGGGCCGCCGCGCCCGAAATCGAACGGGAACGGTCCGCCGGGACCGCCGCGCCGGCCGCGCTGCCTGTGCTCGTCGTGACCGCCGCCGCCCCGGCGATGGTGGTGGTGGCCGCCCATCTGCTCGAAGGCGTCGGCCATGGCCCTCAGCTTCTCGCGGGCCGCGCGCAGGTTCTCCCGCGGGCCGAACCACTGGTTGCCCGCCGCATGTGCGTATGTCATGTTCTTTCTCCTTGTATCGCGATCTATTCTCGATGCGTCAACGATATATCGCTACTGTTTCGTTGGCAAGGCGCGGAAGAGAGTGAGACAGATCACGAAAAAGTTGCGGAATCGGGGAACAGTATTGGGATGCCCGCCGTTGAACAGAGCAGACGAGGTCGTTCCGCGTCGGCAGGGCTGGGGGGTGCTGTCGCCGCGGAGACGACCTCGTCTGCGTTTACGGGTGTTCTCGCCGGACCGTTCCACCGTGAGGACAACCTGGCGGCGGGGCTCTCCGCGTAAAGCGGTTCTTTGCAATACAGTCCCGATCATGATGGGGCACACGCACGCGATGACCGGGGCGATCGCCTGGCTGGCGCTGGCGCCGCCGCTGGCCGCGCTGCCACTGCTGAACGAGAGCTCCCGGTTCATCGAGACCGGCATCATGGCCGGGGCCCTCGGCCCGGCCGAACTGATCGCCGGCGCGCTGGTCTGCGCGGGCGCGGCCATGCTGCCCGACCTCGACCATCCCAGCGCGACCATCGCCCAGACGTTCGGCCCGGTCACCTGGCTGCTCAGCAAGTTCGTGTCGTGGATCAGCGGCGGCCATCGCGGCATGACGCACTCGCTGGCCTTCGCCGCGGCGCTCGGGTTCGGCGTCCACTGGCTGGCCAACACCTATCCGATCGGCCGGGACATCATCGTGGTGTTACTCGTCGGGCTGGCGTTGCGGGCCATCGGCATCGGCATCCCGGGCAACAAGGCCGGATCGGTGATGGTCAACATCGGCCTGACCGCCGGGCTCTATGCCGTCTTCATGTCGTTGCAGGTCGGGTACGCCTGGCTGGGGCTGGCCGTGGGCGTCGGCTGCCTGATCCACGTGGTGGGCGACTGCATGACCGAACGGGGATGCCCGGTGCTGTGGCCGCTGGGCGCCAAGTTCGTGCTGCCGTGGAAGATCGGCATCAAGACCGGCAAGAAGTTCGAGCAGAAGATCCTCGCGCCGATCCTCTCCGTCGCCATCATCGGCCTGCTCTTCTGGCGCCTCGCGCCGCTTTAACTTGATGTCGAGATACCGTAGTAATATCTTGACGTCGAGACATCCGCCGCGAGCCCCGCAGGTTAGGTTCACCTAACGTACATGTCGTTCCGTGGGTGCGGCAGGATTCAAGTGAGCAATTGTCTGATGGAGGAGGCGAATCACCGTGTCCGCGAACAGCTTCGGCAGCCGTGACACGCTACGCGTCGGAGACGCGGCGTACGAGATTTTCCGGCTTGACGCCGTCGAGGGCGCCGCACGCCTCCCGTACAGCCTGAAGATCCTGCTGGAGAACCTCCTCCGCACCGAGGACGGCGCCAACATCACCGCCGACCACATCCGTGCGCTCGGCGGCTGGGACCCGAACGCGACGCCCAGCGTGGAGATCCAGTTCACCCCGGCCCGCGTCATCATGCAGGACTTCACCGGCGTCCCCTGCGTGGTCGACCTGGCCACCATGCGCGAGGCCGTGCGCGACCTGGGCGGCGACGCCTCCAGGATCAACCCGCTCGCGCCCGCCGAGATGGTCATCGACCATTCCGTCATCGTCGACTACTTCGGTCACCCCGACGCCTTCCAGCGCAACGTCGAGCGCGAGTACGAGCGCAACCACGAGCGCTACCAGTTCCTGCGCTGGGGCCAGACGGCCTTCGACGAGTTCAAGGTCGTGCCGCCCGGCACCGGCATCGTCCACCAGGTCAACATCGAGCACCTCGCCCGCGTGGTCATGATCCGCGACGGCAAGGCCTACCCCGACACCTGCGTCGGCACCGACTCCCACACCACGATGGAGAACGGCATCGGCGTGCTCGGCTGGGGCGTCGGCGGCATCGAGGCCGAGGCCGCGATGCTCGGCCAGCCGATCTCCATGCTGATCCCGCGCGTGGTCGGCTTCAAGCTCAGCGGCAAGCTGCCCGCCGGCGCCACCGCCACCGACCTGGTCCTGACGATCACCGAGATCCTGCGCAAGCACGGCGTGGTCGGCAAGTTCGTCGAGTTCTACGGCGAGGGCGTCTCCTCCGTGCCGCTGGCCGACCGGGCCACGATCGGCAACATGAGCCCCGAGTTCGGCTCGACCTGCGCCATCTTCCCGATCGACGGCCAGACCATCGACTACCTGCGCCTGACCGGCCGCTCCGAGGAGCAGGTCGCGCTGGTCGAGGAGTACGCCAAGGCCCAGGGCCTCTGGCTCGACCCGCAGGGCCCCGAGCCGGTCTTCTCCGAGTACATCGAGCTCGACCTCAGCACGATCGTCCCGTCGATCGCCGGCCCCAAGCGCCCGCAGGACCGCATCGAGCTGTCGGCGGCCAAGGACGCCTGGCGCCGCGACGTCCAGAACTACGTGGCCGACGGCGTCGACGAGGAGGGTGAGGAGTCCTTCCCGGCCTCCGACGCGCCCGCCTCCAACGCCCGCGCCGACGGCGGCCGGCCGCACAAGCCGGTCCCGGTCACCTCGGCCGACGGCACGTCGTTCGAGATCGACCACGGCATCGTGTCGATCGCGGCGATCACCTCGTGCACCAACACCTCCAACCCGTACGTCATGCTCGGCGCCGCGCTGCTGGCCCGCAACGCCGTGGAGAAGGGCCTGACCCGCAAGCCGTGGGTCAAGACCTCGCTGGCCCCGGGTTCGCAGGTCGTCACCGGCTACTTCGAGCGCTCCGGGCTGCAGCCGTACCTCGACAAGCTCGGCTTCAACCTGGTCGGCTACGGCTGCACCACCTGCATCGGCAACTCGGGCCCGCTGCCCACGGAGATCTCCGACACCATCCAGGCCAACGACCTCGCGGTCACCGCGGTCCTGTCCGGCAACCGGAACTTCGAGGGCCGCATCAACCCCGACGTCAAGATGAACTACCTGGCCTCGCCGCCGCTCGTGGTGGCCTACGCGCTGGCCGGCACGATGGACATCGACCTCGACAACGAGCCGCTCGGGCTCGGCTCCGACGGGCAGCCGGTCTACCTCAGGGACGTCTGGCCCGCGCCGGAGGAGATCGCGGCCGTGGTCAACTCCTCGATCGGCCGTGACATGTTCGAGCGCGACTACGCCGACGTGTTCAAGGGCGACGACCACTGGCGCTCGCTGCCGATCCCGACCGGCGACACCTTCGAGTGGGACCCGTCCTCCACGTACGTGCGCAAGGCCCCCTATTTCGAGGGCATGCCGGAGAAGCCGGAGCCGGTGACCGACATCCCGGGCGCCCGCGTGCTGGTCAAGGTCGGCGACTCGGTCACCACCGACCACATCTCGCCGGCCGGCTCCATCAAGGTCGGCACCCCCGCCGCCCAATACCTGCAGGCCAACGGCGTCGAGGTCAGAGACTTCAACTCCTACGGCTCGCGGCGCGGCAACCACGAGGTGATGATCCGCGGCACGTTCGCCAACATCCGCCTGCGCAACCAGATCGCGCCGGGCACCGAGGGCGGCTACACCCGCGACTTCACCCAGGCCGACGGCCCGGTGTCGTTCATCTACGACGCCTCGGTCAACTACGCCGAGGCCGGCACGCCGCTGGTGGTGCTGGCGGGCAAGGAGTACGGCTCGGGCTCCTCGCGCGACTGGGCGGCCAAGGGCACCGCGCTGCTCGGCGTGCGCGCCGTGATCGCCGAGTCCTACGAGCGCATCCACCGCTCCAACCTGATCGGCATGGGCGTGCTCCCGCTGCAGTTCCCCGAGGGGGCCACGGCCGGCTCGCTCGGACTGACCGGCGAGGAGACGTTCGACATCACCGGCGTCGAGGCGCTCAACGGGGGCGGCATCCCGTCCACGGTGCACGTCAAGGCAGGTGACGTGGAGTTCGACGCGGTCGTCCGCATCGACACTCCCGGCGAGGCCGACTACTACCGGCACGGCGGCATCATGCAGTACGTCCTGCGCTCGCTGCTGGCCAAGTAGGAACTTCCCGAGTCCGCGTCCGGTCAAGAGCCGGACGCGGGCCGGGGACGGGGCGCGGATCCTCACGCGCCCGCATCGGGGGTATCACCCGACCCGTGAGAGCCGTCCGGCGGAACACCCTCCGCCTGGCGGCTCTCCGCTGTTCACCGGCCCTTTCCGGTCACCGGCTGGACGTGCGGTACCGGTGGGTCGCCAGCGGGGCGAAGATCGCGATGAGCGCCACCGACCACAGCAGGCTCGCCGCGACCGGATGCCGCAGCGGCCAGACCGAGCCCGCCGAGGTGGGGTTGCCGAACAGGAGACGGGCGGCGGCCACGGTCGCGCTCATCGGGTTCCAGTCGGCCACCGGCCGCAGCCAGGCGGGCAGTCCCTCGGTGGGCACGAACGTGTTGGCCAGAAAGGTCATCGGGAACAGCCAGCCGAACGTGGCGGCGTCGGCCTGCGCGCCGCTGCGCACGTACAGGCCGATGTAGGTGCCCACCCAGATCATCGCCAGGCCGAACAGCGCCAGCAGCCCGAACGCCGCCGCCGTCCGGCCCGGCGAGCCGTGGGTACGCCATCCGGCCAGGAACACGGCCGCCGCGACCATCGCGGCCAGCGACATCAGGTGCATCGACAGGTCGGCCACGCTGCGCCCGATGAGCACGGCGCTGCGGGCGATGGGCTGCGCGCGGAACCTGTCGATGATCCCGCGTTCCATGTCCTCGCCCACGGCGGTGGCGGCCGCGGTCGCCGTCATGGCCATGACCTGCATGAAGATGCCCGGCATGAGGAAGTCGCGGTAGTCGCCGCCGCCGGGGAGGGTGATCGCGCTGCCGAAGACGTACCCGAACAGCACGGTCATGAGGATGGGGAACACCAGGAAACCGGCGATCTCTCCCGGTTGGGCCCGCCATCGCGAGTACGTGCGGCCCGCGATGGTCAGGGAGTCGCTGACGGTCCAGCGCAGGTTCATACTCGTGGCTCCTGTCAGGGGGCAGGCGGTCAGGCGGTCAGGCGGTCAGGCGGAGGAAGACCTCGTCGAGGGTCGGACGGCGGAGCGCGAGGTCCTCGACGGCGATCCCGGCCGCGTCCAGGGCGCGGGCGACGCGGACGAGCGACTGCGCCCCGTCGGGAGCCGGCAGCGTCACCCGCGTCCCGCCCGGCTCCGACACCAGCCCGGCCCCGAGCCCGGCCCCGAGCCCGAGCGTCCTGAGGCCCGTCTCCACGTCTCCGGGCTCGCGGAAGACGATCTGGACGCGGTCGCCGCCGACCTGCTTCTTGAGCGCGCCGGGGGAGCCCGCCGCCGCGACCCTGCCCTCGCGCAGCACCACGACCTGGTCGGCGAGGTGGTCGGCCTCGTCGAGGTACTGGGTGGTCAGCAGCAGCGTGGTGCCCTCGCTGACCAGGTCGCGCAGGGCCTGCCAGAGCTGGAGGCGGCTGCGCGGGTCGAGGCCGGCGGTCGGCTCGTCCATGAACAGCACGGGTGGCGCGACGATCAGGCTCGCGGCCAGGTCGAGCCGCCGCCGCATCCCGCCCGAGTACGTCCTGACCAGCCGCCGCCCGGCCTCGGCCAGCCCGAACCGTTCCAGCAGCTCGTCGGCCCTGCTCCTGGCCCTGGCCCTGGACAGGTGGTAGAGGCGGCCGAACAGCTCCAGGTTGCGCCGGCCGGTCAGCAGCTCGTCCACGGCGGCGTGCTGTCCGGCCAGGCCGATGCGGAAGCGCAGCCGCGCCGCGTCGCGCACCACGTCGAGCCCGGCGACCTCGGCCCGGCCGCCGTCCGGGCGGAGCAGGGTGGCCAGGATGCGCACGGTCGTCGTCTTACCTGCCCCGTTGGGGCCGAGCAGCCCGCAGACCGTGCCGGCCGGGACGTCGAGGTCGATGCCCCTGAGCGCCTCCTTGGCCGCGTACCGCTTTCGCAATCCCTCCGCGCAGATCATCGCGAGGCTCCTTAACGGTGTTAAATCTAACAGCGTTAAGGATGCATTGAACGTTGTTAAGCTGTCAACCGTGGCACTTGAGAAGGGCACCATCGTGGCCGCGGCCCTGCGGCTGCTCCAGGAGACCGGGCTCGACGGGCTCACGCTGCGGCGGCTCGCGGCCGAGCTCGGCGTCCAGGCGCCCGCCCTCTACTGGCACTTCAGGAACAAGCAGGAACTCCTCGACGCGATGGCCGAGGCGATGACGGCCGCCCACATGGACCGCCCCGCGCTCACCGAGCCCGCCGCGTGGCGGGAGTGGGTGCGCGACCACGCTCACCGCGACCGGGCGATGCTCAACTCCTACCGCGACGGCGCCCGGCTGGTGGCCGGCACCCGGCCCTCACCGGTGCTGTTCGAGGTGGTGGAGCGGTCGGTGGTGGCCCTGGAGTCGGCCGGGTTCGCGGTGGCCGACGCGGTGCGCGGGCTGTTCGCGGTCAGCGTGTACGTCGCCGGGTTCGTGCTGGAGGAGCAGGCCGACCGGACGCGGCCGGACGCCGACGGGGCCATGCCGGACATGGCGGCCTTCCAGCGGGCCCACCCCCGGCTGACGGCCGGGCTGACGGAGGTGGGCGACCCGCAGGGGGAGCGGTCGTTCGAGGGCGGGCTGCAGCTCATCCTCGACGGCATGCAGGGCCGCCTCGACCGTCAGGAGACCTGCCAGGCGGGGGCCGACCAGGTGTCGCAGGCCGCCGGCGAGACGGCCCGGTAGCCCCGCTCCAGCCAGCGGACGCGGTTGGCGCCCGTGCCGTGGCTGTGCTCCCCGTCCTCGTCGCCGGCGGCCCTGGTGGCGTCGAGCAGCGCGGTCCAGTCCTGCCGGGTACGGCTCAGCGACGGCCACACGCTGCCCAGGAACGCGCCCGCCAGGCAGTCGGCCTGGAGCTCGTACCGCCGGCTCTGCGCGCCCTTGCGCACGCCGAGGAGGCTCTGCGCGTGGTGGCCGTACTCGTGGGCGGCGACCTTGAACGGGTAGAGGTCGGTGCGGCCCTCGATCCAGGCGCCGGTCAGGGGGAAGACGAGGGTGTCGCGGCCGATGCAGTAGAAGGCCGCCGCGTGCTCGGGCCAGGCGAACCCGCACACCTCGCGCACCGGCTCGTCGTAGTAGCGGACGACGGGCTTGCGGAACGTCCGGCCGGTACGCCTGAGGTAGGCGGACCAGGACTTGTCCAGGCATTTCACGATCGTCGTGAGGTATTCGCGGCTTCTGGGGATGCCGCCGGAGCTGATCGCCGTCTCCGGGCACGCCGAGCGGCCGAGCCTGGGTGTCGCGGCCTGCGCGGGCCCGGCCTGGAGGACCGTCGCCCCGATCAACAGGGCTGCCAGGATCGTGGGGGCGCGCGGGGCGGGGGAGTGCACGGTGAGCAGCATAGGGCTTCTGGTGGCGGCGGATCGTCCGGTGTGCCCGCTTTCCGGCCACGGGTGGTGGCGGAAAGTATGGGTGATTGACTGCTCTGCGTGAGTGATGAGGTGTTGGTACTGGTTGTCGGTAGTTTGGCGGTTTTTGTCGGGGCGGTCGTTCAGGGGAGTGTGGGGTTCGGGTTAGGGCTGGTGGCCGCGCCCGTGCTGACGATGCTCGACCACAGCCTGATGCCCGGCGCGATCCAGGTGGTCAACATGACGCTGCCGCTGTTCACGCTGGCCGTCGAGTGGCGGCGGGTGGACTGGCGGGGGCTGGGGTTCGCGCTGCTCGGCCGCGTTCCCGGCAGCGCCGTCGGCGCCCTCATCGTCGTGTACGTCTCCGTCCAGGCGCTCGGCGTGCTGGTCGGCGTGATGGTGCTGCTGGCGGTCGGGCTCACCGCCCGCACGGTCAGCATCGCCCGCAACGGCGCGACGATCACCGGCGCGGGCTTCCTGTCCGGGATCACCGGCACCGCCACGGGCATCGGCGGCCCGCCCCTGGCCCTGGTGTACCAGAGCGCCAAGGGGCCGCAGATCCGCGCCACCCTGGCGATGTTCTTCTTCCTGAGCGCCGCGCAGTCGATCGCCATCCTGGCGTTCGTCGGCCATCTGCCCGCCCGCGCGCTGGCCACGGGCGCGACCCTGATCGTGCCGATGATCCTGGGCTTCCTGGCCTCCGGGCCGCTGCGGCGCTACCTGGACGGCGGCAAGGTGCGCGTCGCCGTCCTGGTCGTGGCCACGGTCTCCGCGCTGGCCCTGATCACGCAGAGCCTGCTGGCCTGACCCGCCGGGCTACTCGCCGGTCTGCCCGTCGACGGCCTCGCGGATGAGGTCGGCGTGGCCGTTGTGCCGGGCGTACTCCTCGATCATGTGGACGAGGATCCAGCGCAGGTGGGGACGGCGGCCGTCCGGCCAGGCGCGCTGGGCCGGCTGGTCGAGCCCGCCGGCGGCCAGCGCCTCGGCGGTCAGGGCGCGGGAGCGGGCCACCGCGTCCCGCCAGAGCGCGCGCAGCTCGTCGGGGGAGTCGGAGGCGGCGGAGTGCCAGTCCCAGTCGGGGTCGGCCGTCCAGTCGACGGTGTCCCAGGGGGCGTGCGGGTCGCGCCCGTGCAGCCGGCGGGAGAACCAGTGGTCCTCGACGTAGGCCAGGTGCTTGAGCATGCCGCCGAGCGTCAGCGTGGACGCGGCGACGGTGGTGTCGAGGCCCGCCGCGTCGAGGCCGGAGCACTTCCACTCCAGGGTGGCCCGCAGGAAGTCGAGGAAGCCCAGCAGGGTCTCCGCCTCGTCGCCCATGAAGGGCGGTTCCGGGCGTCCCTGCTCGTCGAAGTCGGTCATGGGCGGGCAGTCTACCGACGGGTTCGAACGCGCGGCGGGCGGTCGGGCGGCTTCTGTGTACGCTCGCGTAATGGTCAACGTGGTGGAGTGGACCAGGCTGGAGCCGTGGCGGGTGGCCCGCGGCCGTACCGACCGCGACGAGAGCGTGATCGTCAAATGGACCGGGCCGCACGCCTCCGGCTCCCACGACGAGGCGTGGCGGGTGCGCACGGAGGCGGCCGCCCTCCGGTTCCTGTCGGAGGACCTCGGGGCCGGCCTGGCCCCGCGCGTGCTGGCCGTCGATCTGGCGGCGGGACGGCTGGTGCTGGAGGACCTCGCGCCGCGGACCGCGCTCGACGGGCTGCTGCGCCGCGACGGCGCAGCGGCGCACGCCGACCGGCTGGCCGCCGCCGCGCGCGTCCGCGGTGAGCTCGGCGCGATCACCGCGGGTCACGCGGAGGCGTACTACCGGCGGCGGAGCGCGCTCGGGCCGGTCGATCCGGCCGCCGACCGGCTCGGGCGGGTCGCCCGGCAGCGCGCGTCGGGGATGCCGTCGGTGCCGGACGTGCCGGTCCCGGGCGGGGTGGAGCGGGAGTTCGGCGCGGCCCTGGACGAACTGGCCGATCCCGGCCCGTTCCTCGTGCTCAGCAACGGCGACGCCGAGGCCAACAACGTCCTGGTACGCGCGGACGGCCACGCCGACCCGCGGCTGATCGACTTCGAGTTCGCCGGGTTCACGCACGCGCTGCACGACGCCGTCCCCCTGTACGTGCCGGGCCCCGGCTGGTTGTCGCTGGGCGGCGCGGCCGAGGCCGAGATCCACCGGGGGGCGCTGGCGGCCGGGGTCCCGCAGGTCGAGGACGACGGGCGCTACGGGAGGGGGCTGGCGGCGGCGTGCGCGTCGTACGCGCTGGCCAGGCTGACCCGGCTGCCCGTGCTGGACGGCCGCCCGGCGGGGGACGACAGCCGCGCCCAGCTCGTCGCGACCCTGGAGGCGGCCGCCCGTGCCGCCGAGGGGGCCCTGCCCCGGCTGGCCGGGTGGTGCCGCCGGGTGGCCGCCGCGCTCCGGCGTCGCTGGCCGGACGCGGACCGCGACTTCGGGGTGCTGGCTCCGTACACGTCGCGCCGCTGACGCCCGGTCGGCGGGCACGAGGAACGGCCCCCGCGGGTGCGGGGGCCGTTCGGCGCTCGCCTAGGCGACGGAGAAGCTTCCCGCCCCCGCCGGGACGTGGCTGCCGTAGCCGGGCCGGACCGTGACGGAGGACCCGAGACAGAACGGGTCGCCGTAGATGCGGACGGCCTGATCGGTCTGGTTGTTCAGCACGTGGGCGGCGAGGGGCAACTTCGTGCAGCCGCCGGGGTCGTCGTAGATCTCCAGGGGGAGGGCCTCGACCTGGAAGACGACGACCCGGCCGGTCGCGGCCCGGGCGGGGGCCGCCGCGACGAACGGCGCGGTCGCCGAGGCGAGGACCAGGGTCAGGGCGGCCAGGCGAGCAGAGTGGCGCATGGGCGGGGTTCCTTTCGTTTCGAGGGCCCCTCCATCCTCATGCGCCTCATCCGTCACGCACAGTAACCGTAAGGTGACATTCGATCTCGCCGTGGATCCATGCAGTGGCCTCCTGAGCAGCCATGTCGCTCGGCGTGGTCATCCGCGGGCCATTACTCTCCGTGACGGATCAAGGTGTGCATTCCGGGGTGTCGTCCCGCAGGCCCAGGCGTCCCTCGTAGACCGCCACCTTGTTGGTGATCAGCTTGAGGCAGCCGTCGAGCTCCCGCATCCGGGCGAGCACCCGTTCCTGATGTTCGCGCAGCACCTCCAGCCGTTCCGCCTCGTTGCCGCGGCCCGCCCTGACGAGTTCGGTGTAGCGCCGGATGTCGGTCAGGGGCATGCCGGAGGCGCGCAGCCGGATGCACACGCCCAGCCAGTCGACGTCACCCTCGCCGTAGACCCGGCGTCCCGTCGTTCCCCGCTGTACGGGCTGGGCCAGCAGGCCCTCACGCTCGTAGAACCGGAGCGTGTGCACGCTGAGCCCGGTGCGCTCGGCGACCTGGCCAATGCTCAAACCTGACATGCTGTCCAGTTTGACCTAGAGCCGACTCTAGAACCTACGGTTCCGGGATATGAGATATCGCATCCTCGGCGGCACCGGCATCGAGGTCAGCGCCCACTGCCTCGGCACCATGATGTTCGGCGCGGCCGGCAACCCCGACCACGACGACAGCATCCGCATCATCCACGCCGCCCTCGACCATGGGATCAACTTCGTCGACACCGCCGACATGTACTCGGCGGGCGAGTCGGAGGAGATCGTGGGCAAGGCGTTGCAGGGCAGGCGGGACGAGGTGGTGCTGGCCACCAAGGTGCACTTCCCCATGGGGGAGGGGCCCAACCGGGGCGGCAACTCGCGACGCTGGATCGTACGCGAGGTGGAGGCGAGTCTCAGGCGGCTGCGCACCGACTGGATCGACCTCTACCAGATCCACCGCCCCGACCACCGGACCGACATCGAAGAAACCCTCTCCGCACTCACCGACCTGGTACGGCAGGGCAAGATCCGCGCCTTCGGCAGCTCGGCCTTCCCGGCGCACGAGACGGTCGAGGCCTACCACGTGGCCCGGCAGCGCGGCCTGTACCGGTTCCGTACCGAGCAGCCGCCGTACAACCTCCTGGCCCGCGGCATCGAGGGCGACGTGCTGCCCACGGCGCAGCGGCTCGGCATGGGCGTGCTCACCTACAGCCCGCTGGGCTGGGGGTTCCTGACCGGACGTTACCGCAAGGGACAGCAGGTCGACCTGTCCCGGGGGCGCGCGGCGCGGGCGCCCGAACGGTTCGACCCTTCCATCCCGGTCAACGCGGCCAAGCTGGAGGTCGTGGAGGAGCTGGTCAAGCTGGCGGACGAGCTCGGCTGCACCCTGCCGGCCCTGGCCGTCGCCTTCGTCACGTCGCATCCGGCGGTCACCTCGGTCATTCTCGGCCCGCGCACGATGGAGCAGCTGGAGGGTTCGCTGAAGGGCGCCTCGCTGCTGCTCGACGACGCCGTGATGGACCGGATCGACGAGCTCGTGCCGCCCGGCACCAACGTCTACCACCCGGTCGGCCTCTGGAGCCCCGCGCCCCTGACCGACCCCGCGCTGCGCCGCCGCCACCTGGGTGACCGCGCCGCGAGCTGACCCCGGACATCCGCCGGACCTCGCGCGACGAGGTCCGGCACCCGGCATCCGCTCCGGTCGCGCCACCCCGCCCGACCGGAGCTCCGGCCGCCCATGAGCCGGCCACTTCCCGCCGCCGGCCGCCCATGAGCCGGCCACTTCCCCCGCCGCCGCTCGCCCCGGAGTCGGTCACTTCCGGCGGCGCCGGCCCGCTCCCGGTCACGGAACCGCGTCCTCGTGTTTCTGGATTGTTACCGGAAACAACAAACTCCCGAACGGAAGGGTCTTCCAAAGCAGGCTGTGGCGGAATACGTTGCCGCAAACAACATTCATCCGGGCCCCTCCGGAAGAAAGGACCCTGCATCATGCGCAAGGGGATCCTCAGCCTGACCGCCGCGGCGGCGACGCTCGCCCTCGGTCTCACCGCCTGCGGGGGCGACAGCGGTCAGACCGGCACCACCGCCACCTCCTCCGCCACCGCGGCGCAGCCCGCCAAGGCCGGCAAGATCGGCGTCATCCTCCCGGACAGCAAGTCGTCGGCGCGCTGGGAGACGGCGGACCGCAAGTACCTGGAAGAGGCGTTCAAGGCCGCCGGCGTCCAGTACGACATCCAGAACGCCCAGAACGACAAGACGGCGTTCCAGACCATCGCCGACCAGATGATCACCAACGGGGCCACCGTCCTGATGATCGTCAACCTGGACAGCGGCAGCGGCAAGGCCGTGATCGAGAAGGCCAAGTCGCAGGGCGTGGCCACCATCGACTACGACCGCCTGACCCTGGGCGGCGGCGCCGCCTACTACGTCAGCTTCGACAACACCAAGGTCGGCACGCTCCAGGGCGAGGGCCTGAGCAAGTGCCTGGCCGACAAGAAGGCCGACAAGCCCATCGTCGCCTACCTGAACGGCTCGCCGACCGACAACAACGCGACGCTGTTCAAGAACGGCTACGACGGCGTGCTCAAGCCCAAGTTCGACGCCGGCGAGTACGTCAAGGGCCCCGACCAGGCCGTGCCCGACTGGGACAACGCCCAGGCCGGGACGATCTTCGAGCAGATGCTCACCCAGCAGCCGAAGATCGCCGGCGTGCTGGCCGCCAACGACGGCCTCGGCAACGCCGCCATCACCGTGCTGAAGAAGCAGAACCTCAACGGCAAGGTGCCGGTCACCGGCCAGGACGCCACCGTCCAGGGCCTGCAGAACATCCTCGTCGGCGACCAGTGCATGACGGTCTACAAGGCGGTCAAGAAGGAGGCCGACGCCGGGGCCAAGCTCGCCGTCGCGCTGGCCAAGGGCGAGAAGCCCACGGCGAGCGCCAGCGTCAAGGACCCCGAGACCAGCCAGGACGTTCCCTCCGAGCTGCTGGAGCCGCAGGCCATCACCTTCGACAACGTCAAGGACGTCGTGGCCGACGGTTACGTCACCAAGGAGGAGCTCTGCACCGCCGACTTCGCCAAGAAGTGCACTGAGGCCGGAATCCAATAGCAGGGACGGGCGCGGCCGGATGCCGTCGGCGCGAGGCCGCGCCCCTCTTTAGGGAGCCCCATGACCCCCCTCCTCGAAGTGCGCGGGATCGACAAGAGCTTCGGTCCGGTGAAGGTGCTGCACGAGGTCGAGTTCTCCGCCTACCCCGGCGAGGTCACCGCGCTCGTCGGCGACAACGGCGCCGGCAAGTCGACGCTGGTCAAGTGCATCGGCGGCATCTACCCCATCGACTCGGGCGAGATCCTGTTCGACGGCCGCCAGGTCACCGTCCACACCCCCCGGGACGCGGGCGAGCTCGGCATCGAGATCGTCTACCAGGACCTGGCGCTCTGCGACAACCTCGACATCGTCCAGAACATGTTCCTCGGCAGGGAACGCAAGAACGGCTTCCTGCTCGACGAGGACAGCATGGAGGAACTGGCCGAGAAGACCCTCAGCAGCCTGTCCGTGCGCACGGTGAAGTCCATCAGGCAGCAGGTCTCCAGCCTGTCCGGCGGCCAGCGGCAGACCGTCGCGATCGCCAAGGCCGTGCTGTGGAACAGCAAGGTCGTCATCCTCGACGAGCCCACCGCCGCCCTCGGTGTGGCCCAGACGGCCCAGGTGCTCGAACTCGTGCGCAGGCTGGCCGACACGGGCCTGGCCGTCGTCCTCATCTCGCACAACATGAACGACGTGTTCGCCGTCTCCGACCGGATCGCGGCGCTCTACCTCGGCAGGATGGCCGCCCAGGTCAAGACCGCCGACCTGACGCACGCCCAGGTCGTCGAACTGATCACCTCCGGTCGCAGCGGCGAACTCGGCCTCAAGAACGGGGTCACCCCATGAGCAAGGTCAAGGAACTCCCGGGCGAGGCCATCGTCGTCGCCGCGCAGTCCCCGTCGATCGCGCACAGCGTGCGCGCCTACTGGGAGCGCGTGCGCGGCGGCGACATGGGCGCGCTGCCCGCCGTGCTCGGCCTGATCGTGCTCTGCACGGTCTTCGCCCTGGCCCGGCCCGCCTTCGTCACCTCGATCAACTTCGCCAACCTGTTCACCCAGGGCGCGAACGTCACGCTCATCGCCATGGGCCTGGTCTTCGTCCTGCTGCTGGGCGAGATCGACCTGTCGGCCGGCTTCGCCAGCGGGGTCTGCGCGGCGGTGCTCGCCGTCACGCTCGCGAGCTTCGGCCTGCCCTGGTACGTCTGCGTGCTGGCCGCCATCGCCACCGGCGTGCTCATCGGCGTCGTGCTCGGCACGCTGGTGGCCAAGGTCGGCATACCGTCGTTCGTGGTCACGCTCGCCGCCTTCCTGGCCTTCCAGGGCCTGGTCCTGGTGCTGGTCAACGAGGGCACGAACATCTCGGTCCGGGACAGCGTGATCGTCGCCGTCGCCAACAAGAACCTGTCGCCGCTGCTCGGCTGGATCCTGTACGCGGTGTGCGTGGCGGGCTTCGCGGGCGTGCAGCTCGCGCGGGCCAGGAGCCGGTCCGCGCGCGGCCTGGTCGCCGACCCGCTGTCGCTGATCGCGGCCCGGGTGGGCGCGCTGGCGCTGTTCGGCGGGCTCGCGGTCTACGTGCTCAACCTGGAGCGCAGCCGCAACCCCGCGCTGGTCTCGCTCACCGGCGTGCCGATCGTGGTGCCGGTCATCGTCGTGCTGCTGGTCGTGTGGACGCTCGTGCTGCGGCGCACCGCGTTCGGCCGGCACCTGTACGCCGTCGGCGGCAACACCGAGGCCGCGCGCCGGGCCGGCATCCCGGTCGACCGTATCAAGATCGCGGCGTTCGTCATCTGCTCGTCGATGGCGGCGGTCGGCGGGATCGTGGCCGCCTCCAGGGCCAGCTCGGTCGACCCGAACACGGGCGGCAGCTCGGTGCTGCTGTACGCGGTCGGCGCGGCGGTCATCGGCGGCACCAGCCTGTTCGGCGGCAAGGGCCGGGTGCTCGACGCGGTGCTCGGCGGCGCCGTGGTGGCCGTGATCGAGAACGGCATGGGCCTGATGGGCTACGGTGCGAGCGTGAAGTACCTGGTCACGGGGTGCGTCCTGCTGCTGGCCGCGGGTGTCGACGCCCTGGCGCGCAAGCGGGCGGCTGCTGCTGGTCTAAGGTGATCAGCGACCCGCAGCCCCCGAAGGAACCCCAGACGATGCGTGCCGGACCGTCCCAGGAGGACATCAGGCGCCACAATCTCGGCGCGCTGCTTCGCCATGTCCACCTGGGCGGGCCGATCTCGCGTGCCGAGCTGACGTCGAAGATGGGGCTCAACCGCAGCACCATCATGGCGCTCACCTCCGACCTCACCGCCGCCGGGCTGGTACGGGAGGAGCTGCCGCGCGAGACCGGCCGGGCCGGCCGGCCCTCGCTGGTGGTGCGCCCGGAGTCGGCGCGCGTCTACGTGTTCGCGTTCGACGTGGGCCCCGACCGGCTGGTGGCGGCCCGGGTGGGGCTGGGCGGCGTCATCCTCGACCGCAGGGAGACCACCCGCGAGCGCGGCAAGTTCGCCCTCGACGAGCTGACCGGGGTGCTGTCGGGGTTCGCCCGGCAGATGCGGCGCAAGACCCGCGACGACACCGTGTGCGTGGGCGCCGCCGCCGCCGTGTCCGGCGGGGTGCGCAAGGGCGACGGCGTGGTGACGTTCGGGCCCAACCTGATGGCCCATGACGTGCCGTTCGGCGAGGAGCTGGGCCGCAGGCTGGGCCTCGGGCTGCCGGTCAGCGTGGGCAACGACGCCAACCTGGCGGCCCTGGCCGAGCACAGCCGCGGCCTCGGCGTGGGCGTGCGCGACCTCATCTGCCTGCACGGAGACGTGGGCATCGGCGGCGGCATCATCGCCGGCGGCCACCTGCTCGGCGGCTTCGACGGCTACGGCGGCGAGGTCGGTCACATGGTCGTCAACCCCGGCGGGCGCGAGTGCTCCTGCGGCTCGCACGGCTGCCTGGAGGCCGAGGTGGGGGAGCGGGCACTGCTGGAGCTGGCCGGCCGCTTCGGGCCCGGCCAGCACGGCCGCGACGCGGTACGGGCCGTGGTCGACGCGGCCGACCGGGGAGACATCGTCGCCCAGGAGGCGCTGAGCCGGGTCGGCGACTGGCTCGGGCTGGGCGTGGCGAACCTGGTCAACATCTTCAACCCGGAGATGGTCATCTTCGGGGGCATGCTGCGGGAGGTCTACCTCGGCTCGGCGGCGCAGGTCCGCACCCGGCTGGCGCTGCACGCCATGGCCCCCCAGCGCGAGCACGTACGGCTGCGCACCTCGGCGCTCGGCGACCACGTGACCCTGGTCGGGGCGGCCGAGCTGGCCTTCGGCCACGTGCTGGCCGACCCGCTGGAAGTGCTGGCCAGGGTCAGCTCCTAGCGCACCCGCTCCTTGGCGGCCGTCCAGGTGCCGCAGGCGGCGGTGGAGCCCTCGCGGTAGCCGCGGTTCTGCCAGTAGGCCAGGTTGCGCGGGCGTCCGTGGATCTTGCTGTAGTCCGCCCGGCGCACGGCGGCCAGCCATTCGCGCCAGCCGACGTCGGGTTTGATCGAGGTGAGCGCGGCGTTGTAGAAGACGCCGGCGTAGCACTCGGCCTGCATCTCCAGCCGGTGGCTGAGCACGGTGCGCGCCCCGGTGGAGGCGGGCCAGTACAGGGCGTTCTGCGCGTCCAGCACGCCGGTGAGCTGCTGGACGTGGTGTCCCCACTCGTGCGCGACGGAGTGCGCGATGTTCATCCGGAACGGGTCGTCCAGGTCGTGCTTCATGATGCGGATGACGATCGTGCGCTGCGCCGGGCAGTACTGCGCGCCGTTGGTGGTGATCCGGCCGCAGACGGAGTCGCGTCCCGTGGTGACGGTGACCTCGGGCGGGGTGTACGTCAGGCCCGCGGCCGCGAACCGGCCGGCCCAGAAGCGGTCGGCGCACCCGGCCATGGCCCGGTGGAAGGCTTTGAGCGAGGCGGCGCTGCCCGTCCTGATGGCGGGGATCCTGCACGACAGACGTTCCCGCGCGACGACCGGCGCGGCCGAGAGCCCCCCTTGCGCGGGCCTGCCCGCCGCGGCCGCCGGAGCCGGCAGCAGAAGATCCGCGATCATGCACATGGCAAGCGCCATGAGGGGAATGCGCACGATCGCGGATCTTAGAGGAGTTTGGGCGGGTTCGGGCTAGCGGACCTTGGCCTTGGAGGCGGCCCAGGTGTTGCAGGAGCCCGCCGACCTGCCGGTGAAGCCGCGCTTGAGCCAGTACGCGACGTTGGCGTCGGTGCCGTGCGTCAGGTCGGCCGAGGAACGCGCCTTCACACCGATCGCGCTCAGGTCGAACGCGTTGTGCGACCCCTTGAGCAGCGAGTCGAACTCCTTCTGGCTGCGGCCCAGGGAGTCCCAGACGCTGCCCATGAACACGCCGGCGTAGCACTCGGCCTGCAGCTCGGTACGGCGGACCGGCTCCAGGTCACGCGGGTTGTCCAGGACGTACTCGCCGCGCTTGTTGTGCCGGAGCATGCCGGTGAGCTTCTGGACGTGGTGCCCGTACTCGTGGGCCACGACCAGCATCAGCACCGGGTCCGACGGCTGCTCGACGACGCCCGGGCTGAGCAGGAGGGTCATCGTCTTGTTGACCGGGCAGTACAGGGCCTGCGCGCCCTCGGGGAAGCCGCCGCATCCCGTCGGGGTGCCCAGCTTGGTGGTCACCCTGAACTTCGGCTTGCCGAAGGCGAAGCCCGCCTGCTTGAGCTTCGGGCCCCATGCCTTGTCGAGGCAGCCGAGCACCGCGTCGAAGTAGACCCGCGCCTCGTCCTCGGTCCCGGACTGGACCGGCGGCTCCTCGCACGTCCTGAGCGCGAGCCGGCCGGTCTTGTAGATCGGGTTCTTCGTCAGGACCGGCTTGCTTGCCGGGGCGGCCACGGCCGCGTGGGCCGTACCGGCGACGAAGACGCTCGCCAGGGCGCCGGCAATGATCGCCAATCGGGGGGTACGCATGGGAAGGCACACTACAAAAGAGGGGGTTTTACGTAAAGCGGAAAACGCCCGACGTCACTGGACGTTTCGTGCAGCCGCCGCCCAGGTGTTGCAGGCGCCCGGCGCGCCCCGGTTGAAGCCCCTGGTCATCCAGGCCGCCTGCGTCGGGCCCTTGCCATGGTCGTTCTGCGGCCAGCCCTTGGCGCCGTTCTTGTAGAACCACTGGACGGTGTAGTCCCAGTCGGACTGGTTCACCAGATCGGTGCCCTTCATCGTGCTCATGAAGATGGCGGAGAAGCACTCGGCCTGGAGCTCGGACCTGCGCGAGAGCTGGAGGCGTCCGGCCTTGCCCGCGGCGGACCTGGCCGTCCAGAAGTAGTTCCAGATGCCGGAGGCCTGCTGGACGTGGTGGCCGTACTCGTGGGCGACCAGGCGGCTGATGCCCAGCGGGAACGGGTTGCGGAGCTGGTCCCGGCTGATCATCAGGTACATCGTGCGGTCGCTGGAGCAGTAGACGCCGTCCGCGCCGGTGTTCCAGGCGCCGCAGGGCGTGCGCACCTTCTTGGTGATGATCCGCAGCCGCGGCCTGCTGAACGACATGCCGGCCTTGCGGAACTGGGTGGCCCACGCCTTGTTCAGGCAGTTCGTCACCCGGGTGAGGAAGCGGCGGTAGGCGATCATGCTGCCCGCGGGCAGGGCGCCCGGCGCGCAGTTCACGTCGACGAGCCTGCCGGTCTTGTAGAGCCGGTTCGCGGTGGCCTGCGTCTGGCCCCCGGGGGCGGCGGCGCCGCCGCTGCGGGCCGCGGCGCCCGCCGGAGGCAGGGCGATCTTCTGAGCTTGGTTGACCGGCGCACGCTCGGCCGAGGTCGGGGCGACGTCGGAAAGCACGAGCACAAGGGAGGCGGCGGCCATGGCGAGGGCGAGGGCGGCGGCGGCGACGGCCGCGATCCTGCCTTTAGGGAGGGAGTTCATATGTCCGGAAAGACTAGGTCAAGATCGGACATAAGTGGGTGGATTTGACTCGATGGAGTCAGTGAGACGTCGGCGAACTAGACTCTTCTGCGTCGTCGAAAAGGAACAGACGGCGAACGAGGCAGAGGGGAGTCGCATCCGTGAGCGGGTTGCTGGGCTCGATAGAGGGACCGCACGACGTCAAACGGCTCGCTGTTGAGGAGCTGCCGCGGCTCGCGGGGGAGATCCGTGACCTGCTCGTCGACTCCTGCGCCAGGTTCGGCGGCCACCTGGGGCCGAACCTGGGGGTGGTCGAGCTCACCATCGCCCTCCACCGCGTCTTCGACTCCCCGCACGACCCCGTGATCTGGGACACCGGCCACCAGGCGTACGTGCACAAGCTCCTCACCGGCCGCGCGGCCGGCTTCGAGGCGCTCAAGCAGGAGGGCGGCCTGTCGGGCTACCCGAGCCAGGCCGAGTCCGAGCACGACTTCGTCGAGAACTCCCACGCCTCCACCGCGCTGTCCTACGCCGACGGCCTGGCCAAGGCGTTCAAGCTGCGCGGCGACCGCGAGCGCACGGTCGTCGCGGTGATCGGCGACGGCGCGCTCACCGGCGGCATGGCCTGGGAGGCGCTCAACAACATCGCCGCGATCAAAGACCTGCCCGTCGTGATCGTGGTCAACGACAACGGCCGCTCCTACTCCCCGACCATCGGCGGCCTGGCCTCCCACCTGTCCTCGCTGCGTGTCAACCGCCGCTACGAGGACATGCTCGAGTACGTCAAGGACAAGCTCGGGAACGTTCCGGTCATCTACGACGCCCTCCACGGCTTCAAGAAGGGCGTCAAGGACGTCCTGGCCCCGCAGGTCATGTTCGAGGACCTCGGCATGAAGTACGTCGGCCCGATCGACGGCCACGACGAGCAGGCCATGGAGGCGGCGCTGCGCAAGGCCCGCGCCTTCCGCGGCCCGGTCATCGTCCACGCCCTCACCCAGAAGGGCCGCGGCTACACCCCCGCCGAGAACCACGACGAGGACCAGTTCCACTCGCCCGGCGCCTTCGACCGCGCCACCGGCGCCGAGAAGCCCAAGCCCCGCATCTGGACCAACGTCTTCAGCGAGGAGCTGGTCAGGCTCGGCAAGGAGCGCGAGGACCTGGTCGCCATCACCGCGGCCATGCTCCACCCCACCGGCCTCAACGCCTTCGCCGACGCCTTCCCCGACCGCATCTACGACGTCGGCATCGCCGAGCAGCACGCGCTGACCAGCGCCGCCGGTCTCGCGCTCGGCGGCCTGCACCCGGTCGTGGCGGTCTACGCCACCTTCCTCAACCGGGCCTTCGACCAGCTCCTGATGGACGTCGCCCTGCACCGGCTCCCGGTCACCGTCGTCCTCGACCGGGCCGGCGTCACCGGCGACGACGGCGCCAGCCACAACGGCATGTGGGACCTGTCGATCCTCCAGGTCGTGCCCGGCCTGCGGATCGCGGTGCCGCGCGACGGCGACCGCGTCACCGAGCTGCTGCGCGAGGCCGTGGAGGTCACCGACGGGCCGACCGTGCTGCGCTTCCCCAAGGGGCCGGTGGCCGAGCCCCTGGAGGCCGTGGGCCGCCTGGGCGAGATGGACCTGCTGCGCGCCGCCGAGGGCGAACCCGACGTGCTGCTGGTGGGCGTCGGCCCGATGGCGCACGTGTGCATGGAGGCGGCCGTCCTGCTCGACGCGCAGGGCATCTCGGCCACCGTGGTCGACCCGCGCTGGGTCAAGCCGCTCGACGAGGCGCTGACGCTGGCCGCCGGCGCCCACAAGCTGGTCGCCGTGGTCGAGGACAACGGCCGCGTGGGCGGCGTGGGCGACTCCGTGGCCCGCCTGCTCCGCGACGCCGACGTCGACGTCCCGGTGCGCACCTTCGGCATCCCGCAGGAGTTCCTCGACCACGCCAAGCGGGCGGCGATCCTCGGCCGCATCGGACTGACCGGCCAGGACCTCGCGCGCCAGATCACCGAGGCCGTCGCCCGGCGGACCTCCCGCGTGGAGCAGCCCGTCCGCCGTTGAGCACCCGGCGGGCCACGGCGGTGATCGCCAGCACGGCCACCACCGCCGCGCCCGCCACGGGCAGCAGCAGGCCCGCGTCCCGCCGCGCCACCTGCCCGGCCACCGCCCCCAGCACGATGTACGTGCTCACCCACGCCGTGCTGCCCAGCAGCGCCCACGGCATGAACCTGCGGTAGGGCATGCCCACCGCGCCCGCCACGGCCGGCGTCAGCGTGTGCACCACCGGCAGGAAGTAGGCCAGCGCCAGCGCCCAGCCGCTGCGCCGGAGTATCCGCTCCGCGCGCGTCCAGCGTTCCTCCCCGACGCGCCGGCCGAGCCTGCTCTGGCGCAGGCGGGGGCCGTACCGGCGGCCCAGCCAGTGGCCGCCCGTCGCGCCCAGGAGGCAGGCCAGCACGCCGGTGCCGATCAGCGCCAGAGTCTCCGGCACGCTGCCCGCCGTGGCGCCCGCGACGAGCAGCAGGCCGTCGCCCGGCGTGATCAGGCCGATCCCGACCGAGGCGTCCAGGGTCAGGAAGACCAGGACGAATGACAGCACCACCGCCACGTCCTGCCTGGCCAGCGTGTCCAGCAGATCGTCGAACATGATGCGGGTCCGCTACCCCCGGGGAGGCGCTTCACCGGGAAGCCCGGTGGGAGCGCATGATCACGGAGGGTCTGGGAAGGATCGCTGATCGTGGACATCTTTCGCACGAAGAGCGTCGAACAGTCGATCCGCGACACCGAAACTCCCGAGCACCAGCTGCGCAAGCGCCTGTCCGCCATGGACCTGATGGTCTTCGGCATCGGCGTGATCGTCGGCACGGGGATCTTCGTGCTCACCGGCCAGGTCGCCAAGGAGGTGGCGGGGCCGGCGGTCGCGGTCTCGTTCGTCGTGGCGGCCGTCGTGTGCGGGCTGGCGGCCCTGTGCTACGCCGAGTTCGCCTCCACCATCCCCGTCGCCGGGTCCGCCTACACCTTCTCCTTCGCCACCCTGGGCGAGTTCCCCGCCTGGGTGATCGGGTGGGACCTGATCCTGGAGCTGGCGCTGGCCGCGGCCGTGGTGGCGGTCGGCTGGTCGGGCTACTTCGCCTCGATGCTCGACTCCGTCGGCCTCCACCTGCCGCCCTCCATCGCGGGCGACGACCCCGTGGTCAACGTGCCCGCGGTGGTCATCGTGCTGATCCTCACCGCGATCCTGGTGGCCGGGATCAAGATCTCCTCGCGGGTCAACCTGATCCTGGTGATCACCAAGATCACGGTGGTGCTGCTGGTCATCGTGGCCGGGCTGTTCTTCGTCAAGGCCGCCAACTACACGCCGTTCATCCCCGAGCCGGTGACCACGCCGCGGGTCGAGGGGCTGAAGGCGCCGCTGATCCAGGTGCTGTTCGGGGTCACGCCCGTCGCGTTCGGCGTGATCGGCATCTTCTCGGCCGCGGCCATCGTGTTCTTCGCGTTCATCGGCTTCGACATCGTGGCCACCGCCGCCGAGGAGACCGTGCGCCCGCAGCGCGACGTGCCGCGCGGGATCATCGGCTCGCTGGCCGTCTGCACGATCCTCTACGTCGCCGTCTCGCTGGTCGTGGTCGGCATGCAGCCGTACCGGCAGCTGAGCACGAGCGCGCCGCTGTCGGACGCCTTCACCGCCGTCGGCCATCCCTGGCTGGCCACGATCATCAGCGTGGGCGCCATCGCCGGTCTGACGACCGTGGTGCTGGTGCTGCTGCTCGGGCAGACCCGGGTGCTGTTCGCCATGTGCCGCGACGGCCTGCTGCCGCGCCGGCTGGCCGTCGTCCACCCCACCTTCGGCACGCCCGCCAGGCTCACCATCCTCGTCGGCCTGGTGACCATGGCGCTGGCCGGGTTCGTGTCGTTCGGGGAACTGGCCGAGCTGGTGAACATCGGCACGCTGTTCGCGTTCATGGTGGTCTCGATCGGCGTGATCGTGCTCCGGCGCACCCGGCCGGACCTGGAGCGGGGCTTCCGGGTGCCGCTGGTGCCGCTGCTGCCGATCCTGTCGGTGCTGGCCTGCCTGTACCTGATGCTCAACCTGCCGCTGGAGACCTGGCTCAGGTTCGTCATCTGGATGATCGTCGGCGTGGTCGTGTACTTCGCCTACGGCTACCGCCACAGCAGGCGGGGCGCCGCCGTGACCGGCGAGTGAGACGGCGGGGGATGGGCCGGCCGCCCATCCCCCTGTCGGCTCAGACGGCCAGGAGCGTCCCGAGGCCCGCCTTCATCGTGCAGGCGTTGGTGTAGACCTTGCCCCACTGGACGGTCTTGCCGTACCACTTGCCGAGGATCATGACGGCACGTGGCTCCACCTCCTTGCCGCAGGCCGCGGCCGCCTTCGGCGAGAGGTTGATCTTGGCCGGGTCGCCGTTCACCTTGCGCAGGATCTCGCAGGCGGCGTGGGCGGAGGGGTGGGTGCCGCCGTCGGGGCTGCAGTTGAGCCAGGCGCCCTTGGTGGGACCGTTCTTCACCGCGACGGTGACCTTGAGGACGGCCTTGGGGGTGCGCGGCGCCGCCAGGGAGGGCGACGACGCGCCCAGCACGAGGGCTCCGGACAGAGCGATCGTGCCGACTGCTCGCATCATGGTTACTCTCCGTTCGTAGGACGGCACAGTACGCTACGCGAAGAAGGCCATGACGTACGGAGACCCGCCGGGCGGGTCTCCGTAAAATCACGCGGGCAGCGAGGCCACGCCGGGCGGAAGGAACCGAGGCTGGGCGATCCCCGACCTGTCCAGATAAGGCGTGATGCCACCCAGATGGAACGGCCATCCGGCGCCCAGGATCATGCACAGGTCGATGTCCTGCGGGCCGGCGACGACGCCCTCGTCCAGCATGATCCGGATCTCCCGGGCCAGCGCTCCGAGCACGCGCTCGCGGACCTGCTCGGCCGTGGACGGCGACGTGCCGCCGGCGAACAGGGCCACCGCCTCCGGGTCGAGCGAGAAGTCCGGACGGTAGACGCCGGGCTTGCCCGAGGCGACCAGCTTGGCCATGTTCTCCGAGACGCCGAAGCGCTCGGGGAAGGCCGCGTGCAGCGTCTCGGCCACGTGCAGGCCGACGGCCGGGCCGACGAGCTGCAGCAGCGCGAACGGCGTCATCGGCAGCCCGAGCCCGTCGATCGCGTGCTCGGCGACCTCCAGCGGCGTGCCCTCGTCCACGGCGGCCACGACCTCGCCCATGAAGCAGGTCAGCAGCCGGTTGACCACGAACGCCGGAGCGTCCTTGACCAGCACGGACGACTTCCTCAGCGACTTGCCCACCGCGAACGCCGTGGCCAGCGTGGCGTCGTCGGTCGAGGCGCCCCTGATGATCTCCAGCAGCGGCATCACGGCGACGGGGTTGAAGAAGTGGAAGCCGACCAGCCGCTCGGGGTGGGCCAGCCCGGCGCCCATCTCGGTGAGCGAGAGCGAGGAGGTGTTCGTGGCGAGCACGCACTCGGCCGAGACCACGGCCTCGACCTCGGCGAACACCTGCTTCTTGACCGACATGTCCTCGAAGACGGCCTCGATGACGAAGTCGGCGTCGGCGAAGGCGTCCTTGGTCAGCGAGCCGGTGACCAGGGACTTGAGCCGGTTGGCCTGGTCGGCCGAGACGCGGCCCTTGCCCAGCAGCTTGTCGACCTCGGCGTGGACGTACCCGACGCCCTTGTCCAGGCGGGACTGGTCGAGGTCGGTCAGGACGACCGGGACCTCCAGGCGGCGGGCGAACAGCAGCGCCATCTGCGAGGCCATCAGCCCGGCGCCCACGACGCCGACCTTGGTGACCTTGCGGGCCAGCGACCGGTCCGGCGCGCCCGCGGGCCGCTTGGCGCGGCGCTGGACCAGGTCGAAGGAGTAGAGCCCGGCCCGCAGCTCGTCGCCCATCAGCAGGTCGGCCAGCGCCTCGGTCTCGGCGGCGAAGCCCTCGTCGCGCGAGGCGGTCGCGGCCAGCCCGATCAGGTCGAGTGCCCGGTAGGGGGCGGGGGAGGCGCCGCGCAGCTTCATGTCGACCAGGAAGCGCGCGTCGGCGACGGCCTTCTCCCAGCCGTCGTGCTCCTGCCGCTCGACGGTGACCTCGCCCTTGACGACGCGGGCGGCCCAGCGCAGCGACTCCTCCAGGAAGTCGGCCGGCTCGAACATCGCGTCCGCGACGCCGAGTTCGTACGCGTCCGCGCCCTTGATCATGCGGTTCTGCGACAGCGGGTTCTCGATGATCAGCTTGATCGCCTTGGCCGGGCCGATCAGGCGGGGGAGGAGCTGCGTGCCGCCCCAGCCGGGCACCAGGCCGAGGAAGCACTCGGGCAGCGCCACCGCGGGCACGCCGGAGGAGATCGTCCGGTACGTGCAATGCAGCGCGATCTCCAGGCCGCCGCCCATGGCCGCGCCGTTCACGAACGCGAACGTCGGGATCGGCAGCTCGCCCAGCCTGCGGAAGACGTGGTGGCCCAGCGCGCCGATGGCGTGGGCCTCCTCGCGCGAGGCCACGGCCGCCGCGCCCTTGAGGTCGGCGCCGACGGCGAAGATGAACGGCTTGCCCGTGACGCCCACGGCGGCCAGGTCGGTGCGCGCGGCGATCTCCGACAGGGCCTCGTCCAGCGCGAACAGGCCGTGCGGGCCGAAGGTGTTGGGCTTGGTGTGGTCGAAGCCGTTGTCCAGCGTGATCAGGGCCATCGTGCCCGCCCCGTCGGGCAGCGGCACGTCGCGCACCAGGGCCTTGGTGACGACCTCGTCGGTGTTGCGCCCGCTCAGCAGCGCGCGCCAGGTCTCGATGTCGCTCATGCCAGGTTCTCCCAGATCACAGTGCCGCCCATGCCCATGCCGACGCACATGGTGGTGATGCCGTACCGCACGTCGGGCCGCTCGCCGAACTGGCGGGCGAGCTGCGTCATGAGCCGTACGCCCGAGGAGGCCAGCGGGTGGCCGAAGGCGATCGCGCCGCCGTAGGCGTTGACGCGCTGGTCGTCGTCGGCGAGGCCGAAGTGCTCCAGGAAGGCCAGCACCTGGACGGCGAACGCCTCGTTGATCTCGAACAGGCCGATGTCGCCGATGGACAGCCCGGCCAGGCGCAGCGCCCGCTCGGTGGACGGGATCGGGCCCACGCCCATCACCTCGGGGTCCACGCCCGCGAACGCGTAGGAGACCAGGCGCATCTTCGGCGTCAGGCCCAGCTCGCCGGCGACGTCGCGGGCGGCCACGATGCAGCCGGTGGCGCCGTCGTTGATGCCGGAGGAGTTGCCCGCGGTGACGTTGCCGTGCGGGCGGAAGGGCGTCTTGAGCGCGCCCAGCGCCTCCATCGTGGTGCCGGGGCGCGGCGCCTCGTCCTCGGCGGCCAGGCCCCAGCCCTTCTCGGCCGTCCTGACCGCGGTGGGCACGAGGTCGGGCTGGATCTTGCCGTCGGCGTACGCCTTGGCCGCCTTCTCCTGGGAGAGCACCGCGTAGGCGTCGGCGCGCTCCTTGGAGATCGACGGGTAGCGGTCGTGCAGGTTCTCGGCGGTCATGCCCATGACCAGCGCGCTCGGGTCGACCAGCTTCTCCGACAGGAAACGCGGGTTGGGGTCCACGCCCTCGCCCATGGGGTGGCGGCCCATGTGCTCGACGCCGCCGGCGATGGCCACGTCGTAGGCGCCGAAGGCGATGCCGCCCGCGACCGTGGTGACCGCGGTCATCGCGCCCGCGCACATGCGGTCGATCGCGTAGCCGGGCACGCTCTTGGGCAGACCGGCCAGCACCGCCGCCGAGCGGCCGATGGTCAGGCCCTGGTCGCCGATCTGGGTCGTCGCGGCGATGGCCACCTCGTCCACGCGCTCGGGAGGCAGACCGGGGTTGCGCCGGATGAGCTCGCGGATGACGCGGACGACCATGTCGTCGGCGCGGGTCTCCGCGTACAGTCCCTTCGGCCCTGACCTGCCGAAGGGCGTGCGTACGCCGTCGACGAACACGACGTCACGAGAGGAAGGCACGGATTCGCTCCTCGTTCTTGGATGGGGTTCCGCGGCCTATGCTACTCGTCGGTAACCACCCCGCAGACGAGGGCGGCGGTCAGCAGCGCGTAAATGATCGGCATGGGCGGCTCCCAGAGATGGGCGCGGGCTCCGAGCAGGGCGGCGACCGCCACGGCCGCGCCCGTCCAGAGCGCCGCGCCCCCTCGTGGACGCGCGCCCCGGCCGGGATCCCACGGATCGCCAGGTGATCCTCCCGGACGGCCGGCGCGCGCCATTATCCCCAGGGCGTCCCGTGCCCACCAGATGAGGAACGACACCCCCGCGGCCAGGCCGATCACCATGGCGGCCTCGACGGCCCAGCTCAGGGCGTCGGCGAAGGCGTACAGGGCGGCCGCCCTGAACTGGCCGGGAGAGGTGGCGCCGAGCAGCAGCAGCACGGCCCAGCCGGACGCGACGCCGAGCCGGCTCAGCGGACGCCGCCGGGCCGAGGGCGGCACGGCGAACAGCTCGCGCTCGCGACGGCGCACCACGCGCGCCCGCGCGCCCCAGACGAGCTGGGTGGCCGCCAGGACGGGCAGCGCGGTCGCGAGCACCGCCAGCGACAACACGGCGAGCGGTAACGTCTGCTCTCTGGTCGGCGCCCGGTCGGCCAGCACCTGGGCCGTGGTCAGCAGCGCGATCGAGCCGGTGAGCGCGACGAAGACGGCTCGGCGGGCGGTTCTGGCCCGGGCGCGCAGCCCGGTCAACGCCTCGGCGCCTGGAGGGGGCGCCATCTCGGTCAGAAGCATGAACGTCATGATGGCGTCACGGACCGTAGTGACGCCCCGGGTTTGTGCGCTTCACATGGAGCCCTCGCCGGACGCGTCCCCAGGAGTCTGGCATCGGGTGAAATCCGCGACATTCCGTATTAGTGGAGGAATGTCAGTATGCTGCGCGTCACACCAAAGGGGGCCGCGTTCCGCGAGGGGCGCGCGGGGTGCGTCCTGTGCGGGCGCGCGTAGAGGGGGGCGCGTGAGCGAGGGCCGGAGAGTGGCGGAACGGCCGCAGCGCAGTCCCCATCGCCGCCCGGACCGGCCTCCGGGGCGCACGCGGCGCATCACCCCGCTGGCGTGGACGAGCATGGTGCTGACCTTCGTACTGGTCGCGGTCACGCTGGGCGGCTACGCGTACTACCGCAGCATCGACAGCGACATCCCGCGCGTCGCCGTGGACCCCGGATCGACGCGGCCGCCCGAGACCGGCGCGCTCAACGTGCTGCTCGTCGGCTCCGACTCGCGCGAGGGCGACAACAAGAAGTACGGCGCGAAGTCGCAGGGCCTCGGTGAGCGCACCGACACGATCATGGTGCTGCACATCTCCCCCGACCGCGACAAGGCCACCATGATCAGCTTCCCCCGGGACACCATGGTCATGATCCCGCAGTGCCAGAGCCGCACCGGCGCGACGCTGGCGGGCGGCCTGCGCCAGATCAACTCCGCCTTCAACGACGGCGGCATCAACTGCACGGTCCGGACGATCGAATCGCTCACCAACATCAAGATCAACCACATCGCGAAGGTGGACTTCACCGGCTTCAAGGGCATCGTCGACGCCATCGGCGGCATCGAGATCTGCCTACCCAAGGCGGTCAACGACCCCAAGGCCAAGCTCCAGCTCAGCGCGGGCAAGCACGTGGTCCGCGGCGAGCAGGCGCTCGCGTACGTGCGCACCCGCTACGCCCTCGGCGACGGCAGCGACCTCGGCCGGATCCAGCGCCAGCAGGTCTTCCTCACCAAGGTGCTGGACAAGATCACCAACGGAGGGTTGCTCACCGACCCCATCAAGCTCAACGCGTTCCTCAGGGCCGGGGCCAAGGCCGTCACCCTGGACGACAAGCTCACGCTGGAACGGATGGTGGAGATCGCGGGCAGCGTCAAGGGGCTGACCGCCAAGGAGCTCAAGGGCATCACCGTGCCCGTGGAGGCATACCCGGCCGACAAGAACCGGGTGCAGCTCAGGCAGCCGGACGCCCGCAACTTCTTCGAGGCCGTCCGCTCGGACACCGAGGTGAGCCCGCCCTCGACCGTCGCCACCAAGCCGAAGGTCGAGAACGGGCGGGTGCGCGTCCAGGTGCTCAACGGCACGACGGAGGTCGGCAAGGCCGGTCAGGTGGCCGACGAGCTGGCCGACCAGGGCTTCGTCGTCGTCCAGGTCGGCAACGCCGCGCCGGTGCCCACCACGTCGATCCGGTACGCCAAGAAGGACGCCGACAACGGGATCGCCTACGGGGACGCGGTGGCCGCCCGGCTGTCGAAGGACAAGCGCACGCCGGTGGCGGGCAAGGTCGCCCCGGTCAACCCGAAGCCGTACCCGGCCAAGGTCACCCAGATGCCCGACGGGCCGATCGTGCAGCTCGTCATCGGGGCCGACTGGCCCGGCGTGCGGGTGGTGTCGCCGATCCCGGGCTCGCTCAAGGACAAGGTGGTCGACTCCACCACGAACCCCTGCCTGTGAGGGCGGCGGGCTAAAGGTCCTCGGCCACGAGCAGGTCGACCAGGCCGGGGAAGCGGGCGTCGAGGTCGTCGCGGCGCAGCCGGATGAACAACTTGCGGCCCTCCGGGCGCTGGCAGATGACGCCGGCCTCGCGCAGCACCCGCCAGTGGGCGGTCAGCGTCGACTTCGGCACGTCCTCGACGACCTCGCCGCAGAACAGCTCGTCCCCCGAGGCCAGCGCGCGCACGATCTGGGCGCGTACGGGGTGGCCGAGCGCGGCGAGCACCTCCACCAACTGGATCTGGTCACGCGACGGGTGCAGCATGCGGCCATTGTACGGACAACGCGAACGATGATTTGACGGGCATTGTTCGTATGTACGAAGATTACGTACTCAATCGGTCCGAGGAGGGTGTCGTGTTCGATGTCGCCGTGGTGGGTGGCGGGCCCGTGGGCATGTTGCTCGCCGCCGAGCTGGGCCTTCAGGGGGTACGTCCGCTCGTGCTCGAACGGCTCCCCGCGCCGACCGGCCAGTCCAAGGCCGGGACGCTGCACGCGGGCATCGCCCAGAGCCTCGACCGGCGCGGGCTGCTGGAGGCGGTGGGCCGCACCACGTACGGGAGCGTGAGCTTCCACTTCTCCGGCATGTTCGGGCTCGACCTCGGGGCGGTGTCGGACGGCGGGCCGACCATCGTGGGCAGTCCGCAGGCATGGGCCGAGCAGGTGTTCGCCCGCCGCGCGGCGGATCTGGGCGCGGAGATCAGGCGCGGCCAGGACGTCACCGGCCTGGAGCAGCGGGACGACCACGTCGTGCTGACCGTGAACGGCCGCGAGCTGGCCGCCCGGTACGTCGTCGGCGCCGACGGCGCGCGCAGCGTGGTGCGCAAGGCCGCCGGCATCCCGTTCACCGGCACCGGGGCCCGCGTCGCCGCGCTCATGGGCGACGTACGGCTGCTCGACCCGTACACGGTGCCGCCGGGTTACACGCGGACGCCGCGCGGCTGGATCATCGTCTGGCTCGACCCCGCCGGGCACAGTCGCGTCACCACCTACGACTTCCGTGCCCCGCACGCCGACCGCGAGGCCCCCGTCGCCCTGGAGGAGCTCCAGGAGGCGGCCGAGCACATCCTCGGTGTCCCGGTCCCGATGGCCGGCGCGCGCAACCTGTCCCGGTACGGCGACGCCGCCCTGCAGGCCGAGACCTACCGCGCGGGCCGCGTCCTGCTGGCCGGGGACGCGGCGCACGTGCACTTCCCGTGGGGTGGTCAAGGGCTCAACACCGGCCTGGGGGACGCGTTCAACCTGGGCTGGAAGCTGGCCGCCGAGGTGCGCGGCGACGCCCCGGCCGGGCTGCTCGACAGCTACCACGCCGAGCGGCACCCGGTCGGGGCGCGGGTGTTGTGGAACGTACGGGCCCAGAGCGCGCTGGCCGACCCCGACCCGGCCGTCGACCCGCTGCGCGAGCTGTTCGCCGAGCTGATGCGGTTCGACCAGGTCAACGAGTACCTGAGCGGGATGATCAGCGGGCTCGACACGGTCTACGACGTGGGCGTGCCCGGGGCCGGGCGGATGGCGCCCGACCTGCCGGTCAAGACGGCCGACGGCGTCGTGCGCACGGTGGAGCTGCTGCGCGGCGGCCGGGTGCTGCTGCTGGACCTCGCCGGGCGCGACGACCTGGTGGCGGCGGCCGCCCCGTGGGCGGACCGGCTGGAGATCGTACGGGGGAGCGCGGAGCACGACGCCGAGGCGCTGCTCGTGCGGCCCGACGGGTATACGGCCTGGACGTCGGGGGTGCCGGGGCGTCCGCTGGAGGCGGCGCTGGCCCGGTGGCTGGGGCCTGTGTGACGGAGAGTAACTTTAGGGAAACATGTGAAATTTCCGGACAAGTCTGTTAAGAAAGGTCGCGGTCCGTATTCAAAGCTAGAGAGGGTCCATCGTGGCGCGCGACGAGAACGACAGGCCGTACGAGGATGGGCAGGGTAGTAAGTCGTTAAATCCGGAGATGACCGGAGACGTGCTGTCCCCCCGGTGGAGCACCGAGGACACCGACGAGCAGCCCGCCATCCAGGTCTCCGGCAACGAGACCTACATCCTGCCGCCCGGCCAGGCCGCGCAGTCCGTCGAGCCCCCGGCGACCCCGGCCGACGCGCCGCACGACGTCCTGGACGGTCCCAGCGGCCCGCACGACGTCCTCGACGGCGCGAGTGGACCGCACGACGTGCTGAGCGGGCCGCACGAGGCCCTCAGCGGGCCGCACGAGACGCTGGCCGGGCCGCAGGAGACGCTGAGCGGGCCGCACGCCGTCCTCGGGGCGGACGCGCTCGACGCCGCCACCGGCGACCGTGCCGTCGACGACGACCTGCCCTACCTGCCGCTGGACCAGGGCTACAAGCCCGAGCGCGACGACGACGACGCCGACGCGGGCGGGACGAGGCGCGGATTCCTCGGCTCGGGCTGGACCGACGACGCCGACGACCGCCGTGGCGCCGGCGAGCGCGAGGTGCGCCGGCGTACCAGGGTGCTGGTGCTGGCGGGCGTCGCGGTGGTGCTGGTCGGGGCCGGGGCGGGCTGGCTGCTCACCGGCACCTCCTCCGACGACCCCTGCGGGACCGCCCGCTGCGCGAGCGCGAGCGAGGTCAGCGCCCCGCCGCAGACCGCGCTGCCGGAGCAGACCGAGGAGGCCACCCCCGAGCCCGAGGTTACGGACACCGCCGAGCCGACCGTGTCCGAGACCGTAACCCCCACCCCCGTGGCCCGCCGCCCCCGTCCCACCCGCGAGCCCACGGCCCGGCCCACCACCTCCAGCCGCGAGCGCCGCCCGACGGCCACGCCCGACGACGACGCCACCCGCGGCACGCGCGGCCACATGAACGAGACCTCCGACGGCGCCCCCGAGGACGCGGCCGAGGCGCCCGCCACCAAGGAGCCGGAGCGGCAGGAGACCGGCGCCCCCACGCAGGCGCCGCCCCCCACCCAGCAGGACCAGCCCGCGCCCGCGCCGAGCGAGAAGAAGGGCCTGTTCGACATCCTGTTCCCCTGGTAGCGGGACGCCTGTCGCGGCCCGCCCGCGCACGGTGCGCGGGTTCTGTCGCCGCCGGGGGCGGGCGTGCGAGGATGCGGAGCCAGGTCGCCGTCTGGCAGACTTGGAAACCGCTTTCCGGGAGGTCTCGTGGTCACGCTTGAGGACGTCGCCAAACAGGCGGGCGTCTCCCTCGCCACCGCCTCGCGGGTGCTCAACGGCAGCACCCGCCAGGTGGGCGCGACCCTGCGGGCCCGTGTCGAGCGGGCCGCCGACGAGCTCGGCTACCGCGCGAACATCGCCGCCCAGACGCTGGCCCGGGGGGCGAGCAACGTCATCGGCATCGTCGTCCACGACCTGACCGACCCCTACTTCGCGGCGCTGGCCGACGGCGCGATGCGGGCCGCCGCCACCGAGGGGCTGCTGGTCATGGTCGGCACCACCCATCGCGACCCCGAGCAGGAGATCGCCTACGTCGCCACCATGAACGCCCAGCGCGTGCGGGCCGTGCTGCTGGCCGGCTCGCGGGTCGCCGACCCCGTCGTGACCGGGCGGCTGCGCGAGGAGCTGGCCCGGTACCGGGAGGGCGGCGGGCGGGCCGCGTGCGTGGGGCAGGACCTGCTCGGCGTGGACACCGTCGCGCCCGCCAACCGGGCCGGGGCCGCGGCCCTGGCCCGCGCGCTGGCCGGGCTGGGCCACACCCGGTTCGCCGTGCTGGCCGGGCCGCCGCAGCTGGTGACCGCCGCCGACCGGTGCGAGGGGTTCGCCGAGGCGCTGCGAGGCCTGGGGCTGCCCGAGCCCGTCGTGGTCCACGGGGCGTTCGACCGCGACGGTGGCTACCGGGCCGCGACCGAGATCGGCGACGCCACCTGCGTGTTCGCGGTCAACGACGTGATGGCCGTGGGGGCGCTGGCCGCCTGCCGGGAACGCGGGATCCGGGTGCCGGAGGACGTCTCGGTGGCCGGGTTCGACGACATCGTCACGCTGCGTGATCACGTGCCCGCGCTGACGACCGTGCGGCTGCCGCTGAAGGACATGGGGGCGCGGGCCCTGGAGCTCGCGCTCGGCGGCGCGGACGTCACCGCCGCGCCCGTGGTGGAGCACGTCGCGGGCGAGGTCGTGCTGCGGGAGAGCGTCAGGAGGATGGCGTGAGGCTGGCCGTCAGCACGCTGGGGATGCCGGGCGAGGGGTTGGAACGGGCGGTGGAGATCGCCGCCGCGCACGGCTGTCAGGGGCTTGAGCTGCGGCTGCATCCGGACACCGGCGTCCATGCCGGGCTCACCGCGCCGGAGCGGCGCGCGGTGCGGGAGCGGGTGGGGCGGGCGGGGCTGGAGATCGCCGCCCTCGCCGGATATGTCGGCATCTGCGAGCCGGGCCCGGACGGGCCGGTCGCCGACGCGCTCCTCGCCGACCTGCGGCTCGCCGCCGACCTGGGCGCGCCGGGCGTGCGGGTGTTCCCGCGCGGCGACGATCCGGCGGTGGGCGCCCGCAGGCTGAGGTCCGTCGCCGGTACGGCCGCCGCCCTCGGCGTGCGCGTCCTGGTCGAGACGCACGACGAGATGGCCACCGGGGCGGCCGTGGCCGCGCTGCTGGCCGAGGCGGGCCGGCCTGAGTCCACCGGCGCGCTGTGGGACCTGCTGCACCCCTGGCGGAACGGCGAACCCCCGGCCGCCACGCTCGCCGCGCTCGGTCCTTCGCTCGCCTACGTCCAGGTCAAGGACGCCGTCTCGGCTGCGGACACCACCCCGGTCCCGATGGGGACGGGCTCGGTCCCGCTGGAGGAGGCCGGCGACCTGCTGCGCGCGGCCGGGTACGCCGGGTGGGTCTCGCTGGAGTGGGAGCGCACGTGGTACCCGCAGGTGGCGCCGGTCGAGGAGATCCTGCCGGGCGCGGCCGACTGGGTGCGGCGGTTCACCGCTTAGATAGGGGAATGCCCCTTAACAAGAACAAAGTCCTCGTGGTCGGCATGGACGGCCTGCGCTTCGACCGGCTCGTCGCCCTCGCCCCGCCGGTCCTGTCGTCCTTGATGGCGTCCGGCGCGTACGGCACCAGCCGGCTCCCGTACGGCGAGGCGGCGGCGCCCAGGACGGAGTCGCCCGGCGAGGTCGTGCCGAAGAGCCCGGAGCCGCCGTCGGCGGGCCGCGTGATCAGGTCGCGGACGGACTCGGGCCCCGGCTGGTCGTCCATCGCCACGGGCACCTGGCCCGACAAACACGGTGTCGTAGACAACAGCTTCACCAGCCCCCAGTTCACGAAATTTCCGGACTTTTTGAGTCGTGCGAAGAATGCCCGCCCCGACCTCACCACCGCCGCCTTCCTCTCCTGGGCGGCCCTGGGCGAGCACAACGCGTTCGGCCCCGCCATCGACCACCGCATGGTCCTGGACGGCTACGCCCTCACCTGGACCGCCGCCGACCGGCAGATCGCCGACGCGGCCGGGCGCCACCTCGCCGACACCGGCCCCGATCTCGCCTTCGTCTATCTCGGCGACACCGACGAGGTGGCCCACGCCCTCGGCCCCCACTGCCCCGAGTACGCCGCCGCCCTGCACGCCCAGGACGCCTACCTCGGCCGCCTGCTCGACGCCGTCCGCGCCCGTCCCGGGGAGAGCTGGACCGTCCTGGTCACCACCGACCACGGCCACGTGGACGAGGGCGGCCACGGCGGCACCTCACCCGAGGAGCGCACGGTGTTCGTGATCGCCAACCGGCTGGGCGAGGACCTGGGCGGCCGCCCGCTCGACGAGCCCCGCCTGGTGGACGTCGGCCCGACCGCCCTGGCCCTGCTCGGCGTGCCGCTCGACCCGGCCTGGGAACTGGACGGGGAACCGCTGTTCAACAGTTGGTGAATTTATGGCAGACTCCGGGGAAGGGGGTGCCTTCAATGAGGACCACGCGTGACTTCTCCGAGATCGACGCCACGATGCTCGCCGAGGTGGGCGGAAAGGCCGCCAACCTCGGTGAGCTGACCCTGGCCGGCCTGCCCGTCCCGCCCGGCTGGGCCCTCACCACCGACGCCTACCGCCAGGTCGCCGCCGGGCTCGACCTCACCCCGGGCGACGGGCTCGCCGCGCGGGCCAGGCGGCACCTGCTCCAGGCCCCGGTGCCCGGCCCGGTGCGCGAGGCGATCATGGCGGCCTACGCGCGGCTCGGCGCGGACGTCCCGGTGGCCGTGCGCTCCTCGGCCACGGCGGAGGACCTGCCGTTCGCCAGCTTCGCCGGCCAGCAGGACAGCTTTCTCAACGTGGTGGGCGGCGAGGCGGTGCTCGACGCCGTCCGCCGCTGCTGGGCCTCGCTGTGGACCGACCGGGCCGTGGCCTACCGGGAGTCCAACGGCATCGACCACGCCGCCGTCCGGCTCGCGGTGGTCGTCCAGGTGATGGTGGACGCGCGGGTGGCCGGGGTGATGTTCACCGCCAACCCGGTGACCGGCAGGCGGCGCGAGACCGTCCTCGACGCGAGCCCCGGCCTCGGCGAGGCGGTCGTCTCCGGCGCGGTCAACCCCGACCGCTTCGTCGTCTCCGGCGGCGAGGTGCGCGAGCGGCACGCGGGCGACAAGAGGCTGGCCGTCCGGCCGCTGCCCGGCGGCGGCGTCGAACGGGTCGAGACCGCCGCCGGCGGCCTGTGCCTGACCGATGCGCAGGTGCTCGCCCTGGCCGCACTCGGCGCGCGCGTCGAGGACCACTACGGCGCGCCCCAGGACACCGAATGGGCCATCGGCCCGGACGGCACGCTCTGGCTCACCCAGGCCAGGCCGATCACCACGCTCCACCCGGTGCCCGAGCCGGCCGGTCCCGGGCTGCGCGTGCACCTGTCGCTCAACGTCGCCCAGGGCGTGATGGGGCCGTTCACGCCGATGGGGGTGTCCGCGTTCAACCTGGTCAGCTCGGGGGCGGCGGGCGTGTTCGGGCACGCGCCCGCCGACCGGCTCGACGGGCCCGCGTTCCTGTCGGAGGCGGGGCAGCGCCTGTGGCTCGACCTGACCACGCCGCTGCGCAGCCGTACCGGCCGGGCCGTCCTGACGCGGCTGATGCCCTTGGGCGAGGCGCGGGCCGCGGCCGTCGTGCGGGAGCTGGCCGACGACCCGCGGCTGTCGGTCGTCCAGAACTCGCGCCGCCCGTTCCTGCGCGGGCTGCGCCGCTTCGCGCGCCGCGTGCACGCGCCGGCGCGCGTCCGCGACGCGCTGCTCAGCCCGGCCAGGGCGCTCGCCTACGCCGCCCGCGTCGGGGCGGAACTGGACGGACGGCTCGAACCGCCGCCCGGCGCCACTCCCGCCCAGCGGCTCGACCACGCCGAACGCCTGCTCGGCGGCACGTTCCCGGCCATCGTCTCGATCATGCCGATCGTGATCACCGGCTACGCGCTGCTCGGCCTGGCCGCCCGGCTCTCCGGCACGCGGGTGGGCGACCTCCAGGACGTCCTGCGCGGCGTCCCGCACAACCCGACCACCGAGATGGACCTCGAACTGTGGGATCTGGCCACCCGCGTCGAGCCCGAGCCGTTCCGCGACCTGCCCGCGGCCGAGCTGGCCCGCCGCTACCAGGCCGGCGAGCTCCCGCCACGGGCCCAGCAGGGCCTCGCCGCGTTCCTGGCCAAGTACGGGCACCGCGGCGTGGCCGAGATCGACCTCGGCGTGCCCCGCTGGTCCGACGACCCCACCCACATCCTCGGCGTCCTGGCCAACTACCTGCGCATCGACGGCGACTCCGACCTCGCCCCCGCCGCGCTGTTCGCCAAGGGCGCGCGGGCCGCGCGGGAGGAGGTGGACCGGGTCGCCGCGCTGGCCGCGCGCAGGGGCCGGTGGCGGGGGCCCGTGGTGCGCTTCGCGCTCGGCCGCACCCGGGCCTACGCGGGGCTGCGCGAACTGCCCAAGTTCCACCTGGTCAGGGCCATCGCCGCCGTCCGGGACAGCCTGCGCGCGGTCGGCGAGCACCTCGTCCGCGCCGGCGTCCTGGACGACGCCCTCGACGTGTACTTCCTGCGCCTGGAGGAGGCCAGGGCCGCCCTGACCGGCGGCGACCTGCGCGACCTCGTGCGCGAGCGGCGGGCGGCGTACGAGCGGGAGTCGCGCCGCAGGCACGTGCCCCGGATCATGCTCTCCGACGGCACCGAGCCCGAGGCCCTGGCCGGCCCCGCCCCCGAGGGCGCGCTGACCGGCACGGCGGCCTCGGCCGGCACGGTCACCGGCGTGGCCAGGGTGGTGCTCGACCCGACCGGCGCCCACCTGGAGCCGGGCGAGATCCTGGTCTGCCCCTCGACCGACCCCGGCTGGACCCCGCTGTTCCTCACGGCCGGCGGCCTGGTGATGGAGATGGGCGGCGCCATGTCGCACGGCGCCGTGGTGGCCCGCGAGTACGGCATCCCCGCCGTCGTCGGCGTGCCCGACGCCACCCGGCGGGTCACCACGGGCCAGAAGATCACCCTCGACGGGTCCGCGGGCACCGTGACCCCGTAGGCCGGCCGGATGGTTGTCACCGCGGCGCCACCCGATCGTGGGCGGCGCCTGCCGTTAAGCCCGCGCCGCCGAGGGTAACCGGGGAGGGCATGACGTTCCCGGATGAGGCGGTCCCATGCTGGTCACAGAGCTGGTGCGCAGGGTAGGCACGACCCTTGCGCAGTCGCAAGGGCGCTTCCCCCTCTACGCCGACCCCGTGACGGGCGAATGGACCTGGTCCGAGGACGGGGACTGGTGCGGCGGCTTCTGGGGCGGCCTGCTGTCCCTGGCCGCGGTCGCCACCGGCGAGCCCGGATACGCCCGCGCGGCCGGCCAGGTCGCCGAGCGGCTGACGTCCCGCACCGACGCCCCCACCCTGCTGCGCGGCCTGCTGTTCTGGTACGGCGCCGCGCTCCCGGCCGTGCTCGCCGGCGACGAGGACCCGGGCGCCACGACCGCCGTGGCCGCCGCCCGGTCCCTGAGCATCGGCTTCGACCCGCTGGCCGGCCTGCTCCCACCCCAGGAGGACGACGTCGTCAAGTACGACTGGCCCCGGCCGGGCGCCTGCGTGGACGGCCTGCCCGGCACGGTCCCGCTGCTGGCCTTCGCCTGCGAACGCACCGGCGCCCGCGAGCTGCTGGTGATGGCCGAGTCCCACGCCCGCGCCAGCTACGCCATGTGCGTCCGCGAGGACGGCTCGGTCGCCCAGACCTCGGCCGGCGCGGTCAACGGCTCCTCGCCGGGCAGCACCTGGGCCCGCGCGCAGGCGTGGGCCATGCTGGGCCTGGCCCAGGCCGCCCACCTGTCGGCCGAGTTCATCGGGCCGGCCACCGAGGTCGCCGACTGGTACCTGGCCCACGTCCCGTCCGACCGGGTCTGCTACTGGGACTTCGACGACCCCGCCATCCCCGACGCGCCCCGCGACACCTCGGCCACCGCGATCGCCGCCGCCGCCCTGTCCAAGCTCGCGCCGCTGGCCAAGGACGGCTACCGCGAACACGCCGCCGACACCCTGGAGTCGCTGGCCCGCGACCACCTCAACGAGCACGGCGGCCTGGTGGACGGCTGCTACGACCGCCGCAAGGGCCTGGCCGCCGGCAACGAGCTCATCTGGGGCGACTACTTCCTGCTCGAAGCCGCCCTCACCCTCGACGGCACGGTCGACCCCAGCCGCGTCTAGACCACCAGCTCGGCGTAGCGGGCCTTCATCGTGGCCAGCACCTCGTCCGGGTCGGCCGCCCAGACGTCGGCGTTGAAGATCTCGACCTCGATGTCGCCCGCGTAGCCGGCGGCCAGCACGGCCCGCGTGATCGGCGCGAAGTCGATCACCCCGTCGCCCATCATCCCCCGGCCGAGCAGCACGTCCGAGGGCAGCGGGTGCAGGTAGTCGCACACCTGGTACGACGCGATCCGCCGGCCGGCCCGCGCGACGTCCTCGAACAGCCTGGGGTCCCACCACACGTGGAAGGTGTCCACGACCACCCCCACCTGCTCCTCCGGGTACGGCAGGCTCAGGTCGAGCGCCTGGCCCAGCGTGGACAGCACCGCCCGGTCCGGGCAGTAGACCGGATGCAGCGGCTCCAGCGCCAGCCGGACGCCGCGCTCACCGGCGTAGGGGGCCAGCACCGCCAGCGCCTCGGCCACCCGCTCGCGCGCACCGGCGACGTCCTTGGAGAAACCGGACGGCAGCGGCTCGCCCGGCCGCACCCCCGGCAGCCCGCCGACCACCATCACCAGGCACGCGGCGCCCAGCTCGGCCGCCTCGTCCACGGCCCGCCGGTTGTCGTCGAGCGCCCGGTCGAAGGCCCGCCGGCCCTCCTCGCCGGGCAGCCCGCCCGCCGTGAGGAAGCCACCCCGGCACAGCGAGGACACCCGCAGCCCGGCCTCGCGCACCAGCTTGACGCTGCGCGCGAGCCCCTCCTCGGCCACCTTCTCGCGCCACAGCCCGATCGCCTCCAGGCCGTGCCGCGCGCAGCCGTCCACGGCTTCGGCGACCGACCAGCGCCGGGTCGTCCACTGGTTCAGCGACAGGCTCACAGGCCGTTCACCGCCAGCAGCGCCGTCATCCTGCGCACGGCCAGCTCCTGGTCGGCCAGCAGCCCGGCCCTGTCGGCCAGCCGGAACACCTCCGACAGGTGGCGCAGCGAGCGCGCCGACTGGGCGCCGTTCACCATGGCGAACGCGTCCTGGTGGCCGTTCAGCCAGGCCAGGAAGACGATGCCGGTCTTGTAGTGGTACGTCGGCGCCTCGAAGATCTTGCGTGACAGGGCGACCGTGGGGGCCAGGATCTCGTCGTAGCGGGCCAGGTGATGGGCCGCCTCAGCACCGGTGGCCGTCTCGGCCGCGTCCAGCTCGCGCAGGGCCGCGGCGGCGGCCGGGGCGATCGCGTCGAAGATGCCGAGCAGCGCGTGCGAGCCCGACCTGATGAGCGAGGGATAGTTGAAGTCGTCGCCGGTGTAGAGGCGGACGCCCTCGGGGAGCGCGGCGCGCAGCCGTATCTCGTGCTGCTCGTCCAGCAGCGACACCTTCACGCCGTCCACCAGGGCGGCGTGGGCGTGGACCAGCTCCAGGAACGACTCCGTCGCGGCGTCCACGTCGTGCGCGCCCCAGTAGCCGGCGAGCTGCGGGTCGAACATCTCGCCCAGCCAGTGCAGGATGACCGGGCGGTCGGCCAGGCCGAGCACCTTGCCGTACACCTGGTGGTAGTCCCGCGGGCCCTCGGCCACCCCGGCGAGCTGCCGGGAGGCCATCACGATCACGCCCGCGCCGGCCGCCTGGACGGCCTCCACCTGCTCGGCGTACGCGGCGGTGATCGTGTGCAGGTCGGCGGCGCCGGGCGCGTGGTCGGTGCCCGCGCCGCAGGCCACCAGCGCCGCCGGGTCGCCGAAGGGGGAGGCCTCCTGGGCGCTGAGCCGGATCAGCTCCTCGGTCGCCGCCCAGTCCAGGCCCATGTTGCGCTGGGCGGTGTCCATGGCGTCGGCCACCCGCAGGCCGTGCGACCACAGGTGGCGGCGGAAGCGCAGCGTGGCGTCCCAGTCGACGGCGGCGGGGGAGCCCGGCGTGTTGTCGCCGAGCGGGTCGGCGACGACGTGCGCGGCCGCGTAGACGACCCTGCTCGTGGCCGGGGCGGCCGACACCGGCCAGGTCACCGGCTCGCGCAGCTCGTACGCGCCGCCCGGCAGGTCGATCCTCACAGCTGCGGCACCTCGATCCTGCGGCCCTCGGCGTTCGAGCGCAGGCCCAGCTCGGCGAGCTGCACGCCACGCGCGCCGGAGGCGAAGTCGTAGGGGAAGGGCGCGTCCTCCAGCACGTGCCGAATGAACGCCGTCCACTGGACCTTGAACCCGTTGTCGAACTCGGCGTTGTCCGGGACCTCCTGCCAGTCCTCGCGGAAGCGGGCCGTGGCCGGCAGGTCGGGGTTCCAGACCGGCTTGGGGGTGGCGGCCCGGTGCTGGAAGCGGCAGTTGCGCAGGCCCGCGACGGCGCTGCCGTGCGTGCCGTCCACCTGGAACTCGACCAGCTCGTCCCGGTTCACGCGGACCGTCCAGGAGGAGTTGATCTGAGCGATCACGTCCCCTTCGAGCTCGAAGATGCCGTACGCGGCGTCGTCCGCGGTGGCCTCGTACGCCCGGCCCTGCTCGTCCACCCGGGACGGGACGTGCGTGACGGCCTTGGCATAGACCGACCGGACCCGGCCGAACAGGTTCTCCATCACGTAGTGCCAGTGCGGGAACATGTCGAGCACGATGCCGCCGCCGTCCTGGGACCGGTAGTTCCAGGACGGGCGCTGCGCCTCCTGCCAGTCGCCCTCGAACACCCAGTAGCCGAACTCGCCGCGCACCGACAGGACGCGGCCGAAGAACCCGCCGTCGATCAGCCGCTTCAGCTTGAGCAGGCCCGGCAGGAACAGCTTGTCCTGCACGACGCCGTTCTTCACCCCCTTGGCCGCAGCGGCCTCGGCCAGCGCGACGGCCTCCTCCACAGACTCGGCCGTGGGCTTCTCGGCGTAGACGTGCTTGCCCGCCTCGATGGCCTTGAGCACGGCCTTGACGCGGGCGCTGGTGACCTGGGCGTCGAAGTAGATCAGGTTGTCGTCGTCGGCGAGGGCGGCGTCCAGGTCGGTGGTGTGGTCCGGGATCCCGTGGCGGTCCGCGATGTCGGCGATCCTGGCGGCGTTCCGGCCGACCAGCACCGGGCGCAGCCTGACGCGTTCGCCGTCGGAGAGCGTGACGCCGCCCTGCTCGTTGATGGCCAGCACGGAGCGGACGAGGTGCTGGCGATAGCCCATTCGTCCGGTGACGCCGTTCATCACGACGCCGATGGTGCGCACGCTCATGAGGATCCCTTCAGGCAGCGGGGGAGGGGAAAGCGCTTTCCCGAAACGTACGGCCGTCCCCCTCGGAGCGTCAAGTGGGAGGGCGACGACGGCGGGCGGAGGGGTGGACCCTCCGCCCGTACGCCGGCGGTGGGCTAGCTGTCGCCCCGGCCTTCGAGCCGGGCCAGCGCCTTGGCGATGGGATGGGCCGCGAGCGTGAGCTGCCACTCACGCGCCCCGAGCGCCCGCAGCCGCGCGGTCACGCTCTCGTCGGTGATCTCGGGCGGGGGTTCCCAGGTGAGCCTGCGCACCGCGTCGGGCTGGAGCAGGTTCTCCGTGGGCATGTGGTGCTCCTCGGCCAGCGCGGCCACCACGGCGCGCGCCGCCGCGAGGCGTTTGGCCGCCGCAGGGTCGCGGTCGGCCCAGCGGTTGGGCGGCGGCGGCCCGTCACCCGGGGTGCTCGGCTGGGGGAGCTGGGCGTCGGGCAGCGCCCGTGCCCGGTTGACGGCGGCCAGCCAGTCATTCATGTACCGGCGGGCGCTGCGGCCGGTGAAGGCCGAGATCTCCGTCAGCGCCTTCTTCGTGCGGGGGCCCTCAAGGGCCGCCGTGACGATCGCGGCGTCGGGCAGCACCCGGCCGGGAGCCAGGTCGCTCTCCCTGGCGATCGTGTCGCGCATGGTCCACAGCTCGCGCACGATGGCCAGCGCGCGCACGTTGCGCACCTTGTGGATGCCCGACGTACGCCGCCACGGGTCGGACCGCGGCGCCGGCGGCGGGGTGTTGAGCACGGCCGCGAACTCCTCGCGCGCCCACTCCAGCTTCCCCGACTCCGTCAGCTCCTGGTGGAGCATGTCGCGCAGCTCGACCAGCACCTCGACGTCGAGGGCCGCGTAACGCAGCCAGTCTTCGGGCAGCGGCCTGGTGGACCAGTCGGCGGCCGAGTGGCCCTTCTCCAGCCGCAGCCCGAGCACGGTCTCGACCATGGTGCCGAGCCCGACGCGTTCGTAACCGAGCAGCCGGCCGGCCAGCTCGGTGTCGAAGATCTCGCGCGGCTTGAAGCCGACCTCCATCAGGCACGGCAGGTCCTGGGACGCGGCGTGCAGCACGACCTCGGTGCCGGTCAGCGCGGCGTCGAGCGCCGACAGGTCGGGGCAGCCGACCGGGTCGACCAGCGCGGTGCCCGCGCCGGCCCGGCGGAGCTGGACCAGGTAGGCCCGGTTGCCGTAGCGGTAGCCGGAGGCGCGCTCGGCATCGACCGCCACGGGCCCGGTGCCCGCGGCGAAGGCGTCGACGACCCGCGCCAGCCCCTGCGCGTCGGCGATCACCGGCGGGATGCCTTCGCGGGGTTCGAGCAGGGGCTCAACGATGCGTTCTTCTGTCATGAGCTCACCGACCTCATGACGCTGGTGCTGTCTTGACTGGTGCCCTCACTTCGTACGGTCACTCTCCGGATCATCACGTCGGCGCGGCAGCGCGGCCACGTCGGGCGGGAGCGGCGGGATCCCCGCCGCCAGGCACATGAGGTCGCACCAGGCGGCGACGTGGCCGGTCAGATCCTCCTCGGCGGGCGACCAGGACGCACGCAACTCGAGCTCGGTCGTGACCGGGTCTTCCGCCTTGTTGCCGAAGCCCTCGGACACGGCTCTAGTCACGGTACCGCCCGCGGCGGAGTAGTCGGCTTCGTGCGCCTCCAGGGCCTCGGTCAGCCAGCTCCACACGACCGGGCCGAGCAGCGGGTCGGAGGTGATCTCCGGCTCCATGTCGGCCCGGACGTAGGCCACCAGCCGGAACGGGCCCTCCCAGCCGCGCTGGCCGTCGGGGTCGTAGAGCAGGATCAGCCGGCCGACCGCGAGCTCGTCGTCGTCGCGGTAGACCGAGGCGCCGATGGCGGCCGAGTAGGGGGCCAGCCGCTGCGGCGCGGGCAGGTCCTCGAGCTCGATCTCCGGCCTGACCTCGCACAGCCGCAGGCTCTCCGCCGCGCGGGTGAACGCGGCGGGCGGCGGTGGCTGGTCACCGAGGGTCATAGCCGAAGCGTAGGTCGAGGACGGACGGAAGGGGACCACGGGGGTGCTCATCCTTGGTGATCAAGCCGCTGCCGTAACCAGCTGGCGGACCGGTCGGGTGGTCTCGGCCGGGCCGAGCAGGATCGCGTGGCCGCATTCGGCGCAGGCCCATTCCGGGCACTCGCCCGGCCCGTGCCCGTCGAAACAGGGCGGCTGTTCGAACAGCCGCTCGCCGGCACAGGCGGCACAGCGTTCGCTGCGACGCTCCGGGGAACTCCACAACGCGGTCATCGCACCAGTCATCGAACCGGGGCCTTTCTTCGGGTCGTGGCTCCGACGTTGGCACGAGCCGCTGACAATTCCCCGCAACGCGCTCGGCGTGTCCCGAAAGTGGTCGCTGAATCGATGCCGCGCGGTGCGTTGGTGAACATTTGGTCCAGTCGAGACCGGCTCTCTGGGCGGCCATGGGGTGTGTTCGACCCGTGTGCGACGCCGCTGCCGGGCAGACCGGTAAACCTTCATCTGGCTATCTGATCATGATTTTGGGTATCCAATGCATGTTTTTCCGACACCTCGCGCCGATGTCCCGGCCGATCGGGGGCCATGGCACCCTTGGAGGGTGAATCTCGCCGACTCAGCCTTCCTGCGCGCCTGCCGCAGGCAGCCCGTCCCGCACACCCCTGTCTGGTACATGAGGCAGGCCGGGCGTTCGCTGCCCGAATACCTGAAGGTCCGCGAGGGTGTGCCGATGCTCACCGCCTGCGCGACGCCCGACCTGATCGTCGAGATCACCATGCAGCCCGTGCGCCGCTACGGCGTCGACGCGGCCATCTTCTTCAGTGACATCGTCGTCCCGCTCAAGGCCATCGGCATCGACCTCGACATCAAGCCGGGCGTCGGCCCGGTCGTCGCCGACCCGATCCGCGACGCGCGCGGCGTGGCCGCCCTGCGCCCGCTGGAGCCCGGCGACGTGCCCTACGTGACGGAGGCCGTCTCGGCGCTGGTCGGCGAGCTGGCCGGCACCCCGCTGATCGGCTTCGCCGGCGCGCCCTTCACCCTCGGGTCCTACCTGATCGAGGGCGGTCCGTCGAAGAACCACGACCTCACCAAGGCCATGATGTACGGCGAGCCGGCCCTGTGGCACTCCCTGATGGAGCGCCTGACCGACATCGTCCTGGAACACCTGCGCATCCAGATCGCGGCGGGCGCCTCGGCGATCCAGCTCTTCGACTCGTGGGTGGGCGCGGTGGCCCCGGCCGACTACCGCGAGTTCATCCTGCCCCACACCCGGCGCATCTTCGAGGGCGTCACGGGCGTGCCCCGCATCCACTTCGGCGTCGGCACCGGCGAGCTGCTCGGCGTGCTCGGCGAGGCCGGGGCCGACGTCGTGGGCGTCGACTGGCGGGTGCCGCTCGACGAGGCGGCCCGGCGCGTCGGGCCGGGCAAGGCGCTGCAGGGCAACCTCGACCCGGCGATCCTGCTCGCGCCGTGGGAGGTCGTGGAGCGCAAGGCCCGCGAGGTGCTGCGGCGTGGCGCGGCGGCCGAGGGTCACGTGTTCAACCTCGGCCACGGCGTGCTTCCCTCGACCGACCCCGACCAGCTCAAGCGCCTGACCGACCTGGTCCACGAAGCGAGCGCCTGACCGTCAGGCCGCCGACGGCCCAGGCTCGGCGGGCTCGGCCTCGGCGGGCTCCGGGGCGGCCGGGGGAGCGGGGCGGCGCGCGCGGTTGCGCCGCACCAGGAACACCGCCACGGCCAAAAGCGGCACCATGACGACCAGCCACGGCAGCAGCGCGCCGAACACGGTCAGCGCCGTCTTGGTGAACGACACCAGCGCCTCCCAGCCGGCCTTCAGCCCGCCGAGGAAGCCCGCCGGCTCCTCGGCCGGGTCCTCGACCACGGCCACCGGCCCGACCAGCCGGAGCGTCAGCGTGGCCATCGCGACCTGGGTGGCCAGCTCCTTCTGCTGGGCCTGCAACGCCTCCAGGTCCGACTCGCGGGAGTTGATCTCCCGCTCCACCTGTAGCACCTGCCCGATGGTGTCGGCCTTCTTCAGCAGCGTGCGCAACGACGCCAGCGACTCCTGGGCCGACTTCAGCCGGCTTTCGACGTCGGCGACCTGGAGGGTGACGTCCTGGGTGCCCTGGTTCATCGAGAGCTGCTTGCCCAGCTCCCTGCCCAGCCTGCCGGTCACGTCGGCGTACCGGGTGGGCGGGATCTTGAACTCCAGCAGGGCCGAGTCCTCGGTGTCGCTGGCGGTGTTGGTCTCCTCCTTCGACAGGTAGCCGCCCGCCGCCGTGACGAGCTGCTTGGCCTGCTGGGCCGCCGAGGTGACCTGTTTGGCCCGTACCGTCATGCTGCCGGTGTAGATGACCTGCCGGTCCTGCTGCTGGGCCAGTTTGACGCCGGAGACCGCGCTGTCGCCGCTCTGCCGCGCGACCCTCTTCTCAGGCGCCACCTGATCCTGTGCCTCGGGCGCGGCGAGCGCCTGCGAAGACGCCTCCGACGCGCCGGCCGCAGCCACCATGGGCTCGCCGCCGCCGGCGCCGCAGCCCGCGAGCAGCAGGGCGGCACAGGCCGAGAGCGCGATGCCTAACCGGATTCTCCTCATGCCCTCTATGACGGACGGTGGATCACCCCGGTTTGGCGACCTACGTCACGGTAGGGTCACGTGCCCCGATCAGCTGGGCGGTCTGCCGAGGCGGTAGCGTCAGGAGACGTGGAAGGCAATCGGGCGCACGTCGTCGTCATCGGCGGTGGGATCTCCGGCCTGGCGGCCGCGTGGTTCCTCCGTCAGGGTACGAGCGAGCAGGTCAAGGTGACCGTGTTGGAGGGCAGCCCCCGCCTCGGCGGCAAGCTGCACGCCTCCGAGGTCGCGGGGGTGAGCGTCGACGCCGGGGCCGAGGCCATGCTGGCCCGGCGGCCGGAGGGCGTCGAGCTGGCCAAGGCCGTCGGGCTGGAGGACGATCTCGTCTTCCCGGGCACCGCGCGGTCGGCCGTCTACTCCCGGGGCGCGCTGCGGCAGATGCCGAAGGGGCACGTCATGGGCGTGCCCGCCGACCTGGCCGAGCTGGCGAAGTCGGGCATCGTCTCGCCCGGCGGCCTGCTGCGCGTGCCGCTCGACCAGATCCTGCCGCCCACGCTGGTGCGCACCGACGTGTCCGTGGCCTCCTACATCCGGGCCCGGATGGGCGGCGAGATCGTCGAGCGCCTGGTCGAGCCGCTGCTCGGCGGCGTCTACGCCGGCCGTTCCGACATGTTGTCGCTGGAGGCGACGATGCCGCAGGTCGCGGCCGTCGCCAGGGCCGAGCGCTCGCTGCTCAACGCCGCCCGGCACATCGTCGAGGAGGCGCCCAAGAACGGCGGGCCGGTCTTCACCACGCTGCGCCAGGGGCTGGGCGGGCTGCCCGAGGCGGTGGCCAAGGCGTCCGGGGCCGACGTCAGGACCGGCGTGACCGTGCGCGAGCTCCACCGCACCGAGCACGGCTGGCGGCTGGTCGCCGGGCCGGTGCCGCAGCCGGAGGTGATCGAGGCCGACGCGGTGATCCTGGCCACGCCGGGCCCCGCCGCCGCCCGCCTGCTCAAGGACGAGGTGCCCAAGGCCGCCGCCGAGCTGGCCCGCATCGAGTACGCCAGCATGGCCGTCGTCACCCTCGCCTACCCGATCGACGCGCTCGCGCAGCCGCCCGGCGGCAGCGGCTACCTGGTGCCGCCGGTCGAGGGCCGGCCGGTCAAGGCGGTCACGTTCAGCTCGGTCAAGTGGCCCCACCTGGCCCAAGACCTGCTGGTCGTGCGCTGCTCGGTCGGCAGGATCGGCGAGGAGCACCTGCTCCAGCGCGACGACGCCGAGCTGGTGTCGCTGGCCACGGCCGAGCTGGCCGACGTCGTGGGCGTGCGCGGCCTGCCGATCGACAGCCGGGTCACCCGCTGGGGCGGCGCGCTGCCGCAGTACAACGTGGGCCATCTCGACCGGGTGGCCCGGGTGCGCGCCGCGGTGTCGGGCGCCGCCGGGCTCGCCGTGTGCGGCGCGGCCTACGACGGCATCGGCGTCCCCGCCTGCGTCGCGACCGCCCGCACGGCCGCGGCCCGGATTCTGGACCACCTGTCGCGACAAGGAGAATGAAGGACATGACAGAGGGCGCGCCGCGGCTGAAGGCCCGCGATCTCAACCAGGTGATCCGTTACACCATGTGGTCGGTCTTCCAGGTGACCGAGCAGGTCCCGGGCAACCGGGAGAACATGGCCGACGAGGTCGAGGAGCTGCTCGGCCAGGCGGCCGGGAACGACATCGTGACCAGGGGGGTCTACGACGTCGCCGGCTTCCGTGCCGACGCCGACTACATGTTCTGGTGGCACGCGCCCACGCCCGAGGACCTCCAGGACGTCTACTCCCGGTTCCGCCGCACCGGCCTCGGCCGGCACAGCAGGCCGGTCTGGTCGGCGATGGCCCTCCACCGGCCGGCCGAGTTCAACAAGTCCCACATCCCGGCCTTCCTCGCCGAGGAGGAGCCGCGGGCGTACGTGAGCGTCTACCCGTTCGTGCGCTCCTACGAGTGGTACCTGCTGGAGGACTCCGAGCGGCGGGCGATGCTGGCCGAGCACGGCCGGATGGCCCGCGACTACCCCGACGTGCGGGCCAACACCGTGGCCTGCTTCTCGCTCAACGACTACGAGTGGATGCTGGCGTTCGAGGCCGACGAGCTCCACCGCATCGTCGACCTGATGCGCACGCTGCGCGGCGCGGAGGCCCGCCGCCACACCCGCGTGGAGATCCCGTTCTTCACGGGCGCGCGCAAGCCGGTGCAGGAGCTCGTCGCGGCCCTGCCCTAGCGGGTCAGGGCGGCCCGCAGCCGCCACGACCCCAGGGCGAGCAACGCCGCCGCGAAGAGCGCGAGCACGCCGAGCTGCGGCAGGACGTCGGCCACCGTGCCGTCCCTGCGCAGCAGCTCGGCGAAGCCGTCCAGGGCCCAGGCATGCGGCGTGAGGTGCGCGATCTGCCGCATCGGGCCGGTGAACTGGTCCAGCGGCACCATCGCGCCGCCGATCGCGGCCAGGCCCATCCCGGCCAGCACCCCCACGGACACCGCCTGCTGCGAGGTGCGCGCCACCGCGCCGAGCAACATCGCCGCGCCCCCTCCGACCAGCGAGAACGCCAGCAGCAGGGCCGCCGCGCCGACCGGGTCGCCCCAGCGCACGCCGAACAGCAGCCCCGACCCGAGCATGATGACCAGCCCCTGCGCCAGCGCCACGCCGACGCGCCCGGCGGCCTCGCCGAGCAGGATCGCCCGGCTGCCGACCGGGGCGGCGTACATCCGCCGCGACACCCCGAGCCGCCTGGTCTCGATCAGCGCCGACGCGCCGGTCAGCGAGGTGAGGAAGACGAACAGCAGGAGCTGGGACGTGGCGGCGACGTCGAAGCCGGACACCTGCACCGGCCTGACCGGCCCGGTCGTGACCGACTCGACCGTGACGCCCGGCGCGCTGATGCGCCCGATCCTGGCGACGAGGTCGGGGAATGACCCCTCGCGGACGTACGCGGCGGCGCGGGCGGCCATGGTGGCCTGCGACACCACCGACCTGACGGTCGCGCCGAGTTGCAGCGCCGCCGGCTCGTTCCTGGCCACGTACGGCAGCTCGACCGGGGTGAAGGCGGCCAGGGCGCGGTCGTAGCCGCCGGGGATGATCAGCGCGGCGGTGAGCGTGCCGCGTTCGACGCCGTCGCGGGCCTCGGCCTCGCCGCCGACCCGTACCAGCTCCAGCTCCCCGGACCTGGCCAGCGCCGCGACCAGTTCGGCGGCCAGCGGGCCGTCCCCGGCGGCGACGCCGAGGCGCGGCCTGCCCGTCCCGCCGAACGAGAGCCCGAAGACCAGGATGAGGACGATCGGGAAGACGACGACGGAGAAGATGTTCGTCCGGTCGCGTACGAGCCTGACCAGGTTGACCCAGACGATGGCTGTCACAGGCGGAACATCCTCTCCGTCCGCGACAGTGCCAGTCCGAGCGTGACGACGGCGAAGCCGAGCAGCGCCAGCACCGGCACGAGTGGCACGACGGGCGCGTTCGCGCCGTGCAGGTCGGCCAGGCCGCGCATGAACCAGCGGTGCGGCGTGACCAGGCTCAGCGTCGCCAGCGCGCCGCCGGTCTGCTGGATGGGGACGAGCACCCCGCCCAGCACGCCGAGCAGCATGGCGGCCACCGTCTCGGCGTTGCCCGCCTGCTCGGCCGTCCTGGCCACGGTCACGACCAGGGCCATCACCCCGTTGGCGGCCAGCACGCCGGCCACGATGAGCAGCCCGAGCCCGACCGGCGCCCCCCAGTCCGCGCCGAGCAGCAGCGACGAGGCGGCCAGCAGCACGGTCATGCTGACGACGCCGACCACGACCCCGGTCAGCAGCTTCGCCAGCGCGATCGTGAGCCGGGGGACCGGCGCGGCGAGCAGGCGGGCGAGCGTGCCGTCGCGGCGTTCGTCCAGGATCGAGCTGAATCCGAACTGCACGGCGAAGAACAGGAAGAACACCGCGATCCCGGCCTGGAACCCCTCGGCCAGCGTGAGCTGCCGCCGGTCGGCCGTCAGATCGGCGACCGTGACCGGCGGGGGCACCGCCGCGGCCTGCTCCGGGGTGCCCCCGCCCTTGGCCGCCAGGGCCACCTGGACGTAGCGCACGTCGGAGGCGAAGGAGTCGGCGATCGACCGGGCCACGAACGCGCCGATGCGGTCGTTCACGTCGCCGATCACCCGGATGGTGGCCTTGTGTCGGGTCTGGACGGCCTGGCTGAAGCCCGTGGGGATGACGTAGGCCGCCTGCGCCTGGCCGCCGTCCACGATCGCCCGTGCCATGGTCTCGTCGTCGGCGCCGCGCAGCCTGACCACCCCGGCCTGCTCCAGCGGGCGCAGGACGCGGCCGGTGAACGTCGTCGCGATCGGCCCCCGGTCCAGGTCCGCGACCGCGAACGTGACCGGCTGCTGGGCGTCCACGTCCCGGAAGACCACACTGAAGACGGCCGCCAGCCCGAACGGCACCACGAACGCCAGCAGCAGCAGCGACCGGTCCCTGAGCCGCTGGCGCAGGTCCTTGCCCGCGATGAGGAGAATCGTGCGCACATCAGCCTCCCGGGTCCAGGTCCGGTTCGAGCGGGAGTGTGCGGGAGGGGGTCTCGATGGTCGGGTCCGGTTCGAGCGGGAGTGTGTGCATGTCAGTCCCGTAGGGCTTTGCCGGTGAGGTGCAGGAAGACCGACTCCAGGTCCGGCTCGGCGACCTCGACCGCCCGTACGGCCACGCCCGCGTCGGCGGCCGCGGCCAGGATGCGCGGCAGCGACCTCCGGGCGTCCTCCACCGTGAGCTCGACGCGTCCCTCGCGGCCGCCGGCCTCGCGCACCCCGGGCAGCGCCGCCAGCGCGGGCAGGGCCTGGGCGGCGTCGGCGGTCAGCGTGATGCGGTCCAGCTCGCCCACCAGGCCGACCAGTTCCCTGCGGGTGCCCTCGGCCCTGATCCGGCCCAGGTCGATGATGCCGATGCGGTCGCAGAGCCGTTCGGCCTCCTCCATGTAGTGCGTGGTGTAGAGCACCCCGACCCCCTCGCCGGCCAGCGCCGCGACGCTCTCCAGGATGGCGTTGCGGCTCTGGGGGTCCACGCCGGCGGTGGGCTCGTCCAGGATGAGCAGGGGCGGCCGGTGCAGCAGGCCGACGCCGATGTTGAGCCGCCGCTTCATGCCGCCCGAGTAGTCCTTGACCCGGTCGTCGGCGCGCTCGGCCAGGCCGACGAGCTCCAGGACCTCGCCGACGCGGGTGCGGACGTCCCCTTTGCGCAGGCCGTGCAGCCGGGCGAAGAAGCGCAGGTTCTCGCGGGCGCTGAGGTCTGGGTAGAGCGCGAGGTCCTGCGGGACGTACCCGATGCGCTCCTTGCCCCAGGAGCTTCTGGTGTCGTGGATGCGGCCGGCCACGCGCACCTCGCCGCCGTCGCGTTCCAGGATGCCGGCGATCATGGAGATCGTGGTGGTCTTGCCCGCGCCGTTGGGACCGAGCAGGCCGTACGTCTCACCGGCGGCGATGGTGAAGCTGACGTCGTCGACCGCGACGAGGTCTCCGAACGTCTTGCGCAGGCTCTGACATTTCAGGATCTCGTCCTGGGCCACAGGAGCAGTGTCGTGCCGGACGGCCGGGAAGATCAAGACCAACTTGACGATCTCCCTGCATTGATCTATCCCCTTTGTCACAATCGAGGATGAATTCCCTCGGGTGGCGTGACGTCGGTGGCACGGTCCACGAGGGGGCAAGGAGGGCGGGGTGGAGCAGTCCGCGGAAGGGCCGCGCCCCGGACGGCGCCGCGCGACGGGCCGCCACGCGGCGTTACGGGAATTGGGACGCGCCGACAGCCTGACCGGCGAACAACCGACTGACCCCCGACCGACCCGCGAGCGGGCGACCAGCGAGCGGGCGACCAGCGAGCGGGCGACCAGCGAGCGGGCGGAGGTGCAGGCGGGGCGTGGGCGGCATGGACGGCGGCGGCGCGGGCGTACGGGGAAACGCGGCCTGACGGCGGGTGCGATCGCGCTGGCCGGCGGGGTCGCGCTGCTCCTCGGCCTGAACGGCGCGCTCGGTGGTACGGTGACCGCCCTGGGAGTCCAGGCCGGCGCGGAAGGCGACACGGCCCGGCAGGACCCGGCGGCCGACAGCCGTGTCCCGGCGAACGCGGGCCGGGCGCCGGCGAACGGCAAGGGCGCCGCGGACGCCCGCGAGCAGCAGAAGGGCGAGGCCCGGCTGAGCACGTCGCCCACGGACTCCGGAGGCTCCGGCGCCCCCGCCCAGACCGGCACGGCCGATCCCGCCGGGAAGCCCGGCACGGAGTCCGCCACGAAGCCGGACGCCGTCCCGGGAAAGGCCGACACCGTCCAGGGGAGGACCGACACCGGCGACGCCGAGGTGAGCGTCCCCGAAGCCGACGACCCGGCCGGTCACAAAACCGACGACTCCGCCGGTCGCAAGGACGACTCCGCCGGCCGCAAGCGCGGCGACTCGGCCGGCTTCAAGGCGGACGGGCCGTCGCGGCACACCGACCGGGAGGCCGTCGAGTACTTCCGCGCCCGTTGGGGCCCCGGCGACAAGGCGATGAAACACCTCAAGGACATCCGCACCATAGGCGGATATCTACGCATCTACACGAACCTGCCGGACTCAGCCGACAACTCGCGCACGGCCATCACGCTGTGCAAACGCGGCCTGGAATTCCTGCGGGCGAACGGCGTGAAGCGTCCGATCGTCTTCGTGCAGGCGGAGTTCGGCGAGAACGGGAACCCCGTCCTCGCCAACATCCTGGGCCCGTCCGACCGCAGTTGCCGTGTCACCTACCCCCGGCCGAACTGACCCGTGGCCGGACTAGCGCACCCGGACCCGCGTCTTCGCGCACACTTCACACCGCTGGGTCATGACACGTCCGATCGTCTCAATCGTCATCCAGCGGTGGCGAAGATGGACCCGGCCCACGAAGAGGCCCCTACCCTCCGTGGGCGATCGGTACGCTCTGTCGGTGATCGATCACCCCTTGGGTTCGAGCCGCAATGAGAGCGAGTTGATGCAGTAACGATCGTCGGTCGGCGTCGCGTAGCCCTCGCCGTGGAAGACGTGACCGAGGTGGGAGTCGCAGCTCGCGCAGCGCACCTCCGTGCGCGTCATGCCGTGACTGCGGTCCTCGATCAGCCTCACCGCCTTCGACTCCGACGGCTCGAAGAAGCTCGGCCAGCCGCAGTGCGACTCGAACTTCGTGTCGGACCGGAACAGCTCCGCGCCGCAGGCGCGGCACGAGTACACGCCCTCGGTCTTGGTGTCGACGTACTCCCCCGTGAACGGGCGCTCGGTCCCGGCCTCCCTGAGCACGTGGAACTCCTCAGGAGAAAGCCTGGCCCGCCATTCGGCCTCGCTCTTGACCACCTTGTCCATGTGTCCAGACTACGAGATCCGGCAAAAAGAGATCTCCGCAGGGTGAAGCATCCTTTCTCGGCCGAATTCGCGTCTTTGTCGGTAAGGGGGTGTCATCGCCTCCTGCCAAGGGGTGAGATCGTCCGCGGCTCGCCGTAGCGGCACAGCCCACGCCCGTGCTGGCGCCGCCGGCGACCGGAGATGGCCGGCCGGGTGGCGCGCCAGCGCCCGGAACGGCGAAGGATGATCTTAGGTCCGTCCCGTCGAGCCCCGGTCCCGCCACCGACGCGGCTCCGGGACGGGCCCACCTCTTTTGTCGGGGCGGGGGAGTAGGTTCGGTGGCATGGCATCGCCGTTCATAGAGCTCGAGGTGGGGGAGCGGACCGTCAAGGTCACCAATCCCGACAAGGTCTACTTCCCGGAGATCGGGGCGACAAAGCGGGAGCTGGTCGAATATTACGTAAGCGTCGGCGAGGGTGCCCTGCGCGCGCTCCGAGACCGGCCGACCAACATCAAGCGCCATCCCGACGGCGTCCAGACCGAGGCCATCTACCAGAAGCGCATGCCGCCCAGGCACCCCGAGTGGCTGCAGTCGGTCACGGTCACCTTCCCCAGCGGCCGCACCGCCGACTCGCTCCGGGTGACCGAGGTCGCCGCGATCGCCTACTGCGCCAACCTGGGCACGATCGACTTCCACCCCTGGCAGGTGCGGGCCGCCGACGTCGAGCACCCCGACGAGCTGCGCATCGACCTCGACCCGCAGCCTGGCCTGGAGTTCGACGCGGCGCGCCGGGCCGCCGAGCGCACCCGCGAGGTGCTCGACGAGCTGGGCATGACGGGCTTCGTCAAGACCTCGGGCAACCGCGGCGTGCACATCGCGGTGCGCATCGAGCCCCGCTGGGACTTCGTCCAGGTGCGGCATGCCGGCATCGCCCTGGCCAGGGCGGTCGAGGCGCGCGACCCGAGCCTGGTGACCACCGCCTGGTGGAAGGAGGAGCGCGGCGACCGCGTGTTCGTCGACTTCAACCAGAACGCCAGAGACCGCACGGTCGCCAGCGCCTACTCCGTCCGGGCCCGCCCGCACGCCCCCGTCTCGACCCCGCTGACCTGGGACGAGCTGGCCGACGCCGATCCGCGCGACTTCGACATCCGCACCGTCCCGGCCCGCTTCGCCAAGCTGGGCGACGTGCACGCGGCCATCGACGACCAGGCGTACTCGATCGAGCCCCTGCTGGAGATGTACGCCGCCGACGACCGCGGCGACCTGCCCTACCCGCCCAACTACCCGAAGATGCCGGGCGAGCCCAAGCGCGTCCAGCCCAGCAAGGCCAGACCCGACACAGGGGAGTGACCCGCGGCCGGCCCCTGTCGCCGAGGCAGGGTCCTGTCGCCAAGGGGGTGACGGCGAAAAGCCGGCCCCGTCGCGGAGGCCGGCCTTTTCGCGGGAGCCGGTCAGCAGGTGTCGGCTCCGTCGAAGGTACGCACGCCGCGCGGCACGCGCGAGTAGATGGTCTCGCCGGGGTCGACGGTCTGGCACGCGCCGTCGGTCCCGTGCGCCCAGATGATCTTCAGCCTGAGCCGGCCCTCGCAGTCGTTGCGGGCGTAGCCGGTCTTGGTGATGGTGCCGGTGCTCTGCCAGACGGTCACGCACGACGGCGCGTTACCGGCCGGCGCGGCGGCCCAGGCCGGCAACGTGCTGAAGGTGCAGCACGCGACGGCGAGGGTGGTGAGGGCTGCTCGGGTGGCTGGGCGCATATGCGATGTCCTTCCGTTCCAGCCTCGGCCAGGCGGCTGCCTGGGCAGGGGGCGAGGTGGAGACATAAGCGAACATCTCAGACTGGTAACGGCGGTGGCGATCGTGTCAGGGCACAGGATGAGAGCCGCAGGTCTGGGCGTGTCGCGTGTAACGTCGCGACGGCGTTCCCGAAAATATGGTCGAGTCCCCACAAAGACCTGCGCGCCTTCCGCCTGACGAAACGCTGCGAACGGCATGACGGCAGATGTCATGCGCCTCCGGCCGAACTTGTCAGGCGTTTCCCGCATCGAAACGGTCATGAACTCAAGCGCCACGCACAAGAACAGCCCGACGGCCCGCCGGCTCCTCGTCTGGGCGTCGACCGTCGCCCTGTCGGCCTCACTGGCGCCGATCCTCGCCACGGGCGCCGCCTCCGCCGCGACGGGCCGGGCGACGGACCCCTTCCGGGGCGTCGACTGGGCGCCCGTCGTGGAGCGGGCCCTCCACTGCCCCAAGCCGGGGCCGAAGGACAAGTGGTACGTCGTCCGCGCCCGCGTCGCCGCCGTCGGCGACCTCACGCGTGACGGACGGCCCGAGGCCGTCGTGGTCTCGTCCTGCCCGAGCCCCACGGCGGGCAACCCGATGATCGCCTTCGTCTACGACGGCGCCTCCAAGCGCTCGGCCCCGCGGCTGATCGGCGAGCTGGGCAAGAACCGCTACTTCAAGACCCAAAGCGTCACCATCCAGCAGGGCCAGGTGCGCCTGAGCGGCAAGGTGCTCAGCGACCGGGCTCCCCGATGCTGCCCCGACCTGCTCGTCCGCCAGACCTACAAGTGGACCGGCAAGGCGTTCCAGCGGACGTCCGAGAAGCTGACCCGCATCTCCTGACGTGCGGCCCGCGCCGGGCGTGAGAGCCGCACGGCCGGACCCGGCGCCTGGGACGGGACCCGACGGCCCGGCCGTGCGGCGGCACAAGAGGTGGGGCCGAGAGACGAAGGTAACGCGCACATCTCCCGCTGAGGGAGGAATCGGATATCTGATTTCCGCTCGCGGTAGAGGATTCTCCCCTCAGGTAGAAGAAATCTCATCCTGGGTGGAATCGCCGAAGCACCCGTCCAGGACGAGCCGGGACGGGTGCGGAACGCTGGTTCAGCGGCGCACGAGATGATGTGGCGCCAGCTCGCGGGTCTCGCCGCGTTCCAGGTAGACCACGCGGTCGGCCAGGCCCACCTGCTCGATGTGGTGCCGGAAGTCGTCCAGCGGCGAGCTGAAGACGCCGTAGTCGTCGAAGTGCACCGGCACCACCGTGTGCGGGTTGATCAGGTCGACCCAGGTCGCGCCCTGCTCGCCGTCCATGGTGACGAGCAGCGTGCCGAGCAGGCGGGTGCCGCCCAGGTGCACGAGGGCCAGGTCGACGTCGGGGAAGCGGCGCGGGATCGCCTCCAGGCGGCGGTCGAGCAGTGTGTCGCCGCTGATGTGCAGGCGCAGCTCCACCAGGCCCTCGGGGCCGCGGAACTCCAGCATCGTCCCGATCACCGGCGGCAGCAGCGCCTCCGCCGGGCCGGGCGCGTGCCTGGCGGGCAGGGCGGTGACGGTCACGCTGCCCTGCGGGCCGTTCAGCTCGTGCTGCTCCCACACCTCCAGGCCCGTGCTGCGGCCGAAGCCGCGGCGGCGCAACGTGCGCGCCGCCTGCCGGGTGGTGATGATCTGGGTGTCCTTGTCCAGCCCCTTCTCGGTCACCCGGTCCCAGTGGTCCCCGTGCAGGTGCGACAGCACCACCGCGTCGACGGGCGGCAGGTCCGACACGTCGATGGCCGGGTCCTTCAGCCGCCGCGAGCTCAGGCCGTAGCCCAGGTAGGCCCGCTGGCCGCGGTGCAGGAAGTTGGGATCCGTCAGCAGCGTGAAGCCGTTGTAGCGGATCAGCGTGGTCGCGTTGCCGATGAACTGCAGGCTGCCCTTCATCGTGCTCACCCCGGATACGGCGGGTGCTGGCCCGGGGGCACGCCGCCGCCCTTGCCGCCGCCCTTGTGTCCCTTGTCGCTGCCGTGCGGCCGCCCGGCCCGCTTGCCGCCGCTCTTGGACTCCGGCACGGCGTCGGTAGATTTGGAGTTCGCGCCGGACTTACCCGACCGGCGAAGTTCGGGCTGTTGCGGATTACTCATGGCTTTTGTCCCCCTTTGCGGCTTATCACCTACCTCGCACCTCCGCCGCCAAACCCTCCGCCCGCCGACGGCTACCGGGTCAGGCCCGCGTCGTGGGCGATCAGGCCCGCCTGGGTGCGGTTGAGGCAGCCCAGCTTGTCCAGCAGGCGGGACACGTAGCCCTTGACGGTGGGTTCGGCCAGGTGCAGGCGGGCGCCGATCTGCGCGTTCGACAGCCCTTCGCCGAGGCACGCCAGCACCTCGCGCTCGCGTCCGGTCAGCGACTCCACCAGCTCGCGGGCGCGGGCGCGCGCCGGGTCCGCCGCCGTCGAGGCCGCCACCAGCCTCCGGGCGGCGACCGGTGACAGCACGGTGTGCCCCTCGGCGGCCACCCGGACGAGCCCGATCAGGTCCTCCGGCGGCGTCGACTTGACCAGGAAGCCGCAGGCGCCCGCGCGCAGGGCGCGCAGCACGTACTCGTCGGCGTCGAACGTCGTCAGCACCACGACGACCGGCGGACGGGGCAGCTCGCCCAGGCGTTCGATGGCGGTGAGCCCGTCCAGGCCGGGCATGCGCAGGTCCATGAGCACGACGTCCGGACGGCTGCGCACGACCGCCTCGATGCCGGCGGCGCCGTCGTGGGCCTCGTCCACGACCTCGATGTCGGGCGCCGAGCCGAGGATGGTGCGCAGGAAGCGGCAGACCATCGGCTCGTCGTCCACGACCACGACCCTGATCATGTGGCCACGTACGCGGGGAGGACGGCCTCGACGCTGAACCCGCCGTCGTCGGCGGGCCCGGCGCGCAGTGTGCCGTGCACGACCTCGACCCGCCGCCGCAGGTTGGCGATGCCGAGGCCGGAGCCGGTCCCGGCCAGCGGGCCGCCGGGCAGGCCGGTCGGCGGGGTGTTGCGCACGGTGAGCCGCACCTGGGCCTGGCCGTACTCGATGCGCACCTCCACCCGCGCGCCCGGCGCGTGCTTGCGCACGTTCGTCAGCGCCTCGCGCACGATCCGGTACGCCGTGCGCCCCACCACCGGCGAGGCCAGCGCCCGGTCGCCCTCCTCGACCAGCTCGGCCGGGGTGCCCACGGAGGCGGACTCGGCGACCAGCGCGGCGAAGTCGGCCGCCGACGGCGGCGCGTCCGGCTCCGGCGCGGTGCGCAGGAGGCCGATCACGTCCCGCAGCTCGTCGAGCGCCTGGCAGCCCGCGGCCCGCAGCTCCTCGGCGGCCTGCCGGGTCTGCTCGTCGCCCGCGGTCACTCGCAGCGCGCCGGCCTGCAACACCATGAGGCTCACCCGGTGGGTGACGACGTCGTGCATCTCGGCGGCCAGCCGGGCGCGCTCCTCGGCGCGGGCCTGCTCGGCCAGCAGGTGCCGCTCGCGTTCGGCCCGTTCGGCGCGCTCGGTCAGCATCCTGATCACCCGCCGCCGTCCGTCGAGGTAGAGCGCGAGCAGCGGCCCGACGGCCGTGCGCAGCACCCCGTTGACGAGGACGCCCACCGACGGCTCCCACACCCGCGCGATCACCAGTGTGTACACGGCCAGCGCGGCGAGGGCGACCCGCCGGTCCCGGCGGTAGACCGGCCCGTACGCCGCCGCGATGGTCGCGAACGGCGCCCACACGTTCCCCGGTCCGGCCGGGACCAGCACCCCGCCCGGCGAGATCAGCAACGTCAGCACCAGCGTGAACGTCCCCAGGACGGCCAGGACCGTGAGCGGCGCCCGGCGGCGGGCCGCCAGCGACAGGCAGACGGCCGCCTGGACCGCCAGCAGCCCCCAGGCGAGCGGGCCCGGACGCTCGGGCCACCACGTGAGGCCGAGCAGCGTCGAGCCGGTGTCGAGCAGCGCGAAGCCGACCGCGATGACCACGTCCAGCACGAGGGAACGGCGACACGCCCCTGCACTCATGCCGCAAACGCTATGACATCCCTGTATGCCGTAGATATCGGGCAAGTCGGAATCCATACGAAAGTCGCACGCGCTCCCTCCGAACGTCGCCCCCACGACCGACGGCCCGCCCTGCCGGACGGCCGTCCCGCCGCCGTGCAATGGACCCATGACGAACCTTCCCCCGCTGGGCCGCTACGAGATCGACGTCGAGAACTCCGCGATCCGCTTCACCACCAGGCACCTGTACGGCCTCGGCCGCGCCCGCGGCACGTTCGACGTCAAGGGCGGCACCGTGGACGTGGCCGAGCCGCTCGCCGACTCCCGCGTGCGCGTGGAGATCGACGCCGCCGGCTTCCACACCGGCAACCACCGGCGCGACGAGACCGTCCGCTCGGCCCGCTTCCTCGACGTCGCCCGCAACCCGGTCATCACCTTCACCGGCGGCCACACCGACGGCGAGACGCTGACCGGCACGCTCACCGTCGCCGGCGTCGAACAGCCGCTCACCCTCACCGTCGAACGCTGCGACGTGACCCCGAACGGCTTCACCGTCGTCGTCGCCGCCCGCGTGGACCGCACCGCCTTCGGGGTGACCGCCATGCCCGGGCTCGCCGCGCGTCACCTGACGATGTCGGCCGAGGTCAGATGCGTGCGGGCGGGCGTCAAGGATCGCGGGGAAGACCGAGCGCGCGCTCGGCGATGATGTTGAGCTGCACCTCGGTGGTGCCGCCGCCGATGGTGAAGGCCCGGGTGGCCAGGATCATGCGGTTCCAGTGACGGTCGGACGGAACCAGCGACCAGCAGAACTCCGAGATCGCCTGCGCGTGCCGCATACCGAGCAGCTTGCGCACGCTGGAGGCGGGCCCGGGGTCGGCGCCGGCCAGCCTGGACAGCGTCACGCGCAGCCCGAGCGCCGAGATCGCCTGCCCCTCGGCCCACAGGCGCCCCGCCTGCTCGCGGCGCGACTGCCGCAGCGGCGGCAGGCCGCCGATCAGCCGGATCATGTCGGTGTGCTGAGAGCCGGGTCCCCAGGAGTCGCCGAGCGCGACCCGTTCGTACGAGAGCGTGTCGCGGGCCACCCGCCAGCCGCCGTCCACCTCGCCGACCACCAGGTCGTCCGGGACGAAGACGTCGTCGAGGAAGACCTCGTTGAAGATCTCGTCCCCGTTGATCTCCTTGAGCGGCCTGACGGTGACGCCGGGGGCGGACATGTCCACCAGGAAGTACGTGATCCCCTCGTGCTTGGGCCTGTCGGGTGAGGTGCGGGCCAGGCAGATGCCCCAGTGGGCGTACTGGGCGAGGGACGTCCAGATCTTCCGGCCGTTCAGCGACCAGCCGCCCTCCACGCGGGTGGCCCTGGTCGACAGGCCGGCCAGGTCGGACCCGGCGCCCGGCTCGCTGAACAGCTGGCACCACACGAGCTCGCCGGTGAACGTCCTCGGCAGGAAACGTTCCTGCTGCTCGCGGGTGCCGTACGTGACGATGGACGGGACCGCCCAGGCGGCGATCCCCAGGTTGGGGCGTTTGAGGTCGCGGAACTCCTGGTGGATGATCACCTGTTCCAGCGGCGTGGCCGCGCGCCCCCACGGCCTGGGCAGATACGGCATGATCCAGCCCTCGCGGGCGAACCGGCCCAGCCGGGCGAGCGGCTCCTCGCGCCGCAGCGACCCGGCCTCCGCCCTGATCGTCTCCCTGAGGGGGACGGACTCCTCGGGCAGGTCGGGCTCCATCGCCCGGCGGACGCCCGCGAGGGCCAGCTCGGCGACCTGCTCGGCCCACGGTCCCGGGTCCCCGGCGAGCATGCGGCCGGACAGGGCGCGGCGATAGTGGCGGTGGGCGTCGTGCTCGAAGGTGTAGCCGATGCCGCCGAGCACCTGGATGGCGTCGGCCGCGCAGCGCACCGCCGCGTCCGGCCCCAGCACGGCCGCCACCCCGACGGCCAGCCTCGCCTCGCCGCCGAGCACACGCGGTCCGTCCTCGCGCGGTCCGTCCGGGTGGGGGCTGTCCGAACGGGGGTGGTCGAGGGCGCGGGCGGCGTCCCAGACGGCGGCGCGGGCCTGCTCAAGGGCCACCAGGGCGGCGGCCACCCGGTGCTTGACGCCCTGGAACTGGCCGATCGGGCGGCCGAACTGCTCGCGTACCTTGGCGTGGGCGGCGGCCGTGCCGACCGCCCAGGCGGCGGTGCCGCACGCGTCGGCGCCGAGCAGCACCGCGGCCAGCTCCCGCACCGGCACCGGGCCGAGCACCCGCTCCGGCGGGATGGCGCGGACCAGGCGCTCCGGCGGCACCCCGCGGGCCGTGACCGTGCAGAGGTCCCGGTCCAGGTCGACGCCCTCGGCGGGTTCGGCGGTCACGTCCGCACGGTCCAGCAGCGCCCACCCGTCGCCGTGCGGCACGAGGAACAGGTCGGCCCCGGCCGCCCCGAGGGCGACCGGCCCGAGGACGACGGCCGCCGTCAGCGACCCGTCGGCCAACCCGCGCAGCAGGCCGGGCGCGGGGGCCCGGGACCGGGCGAGCGCCGCCGAGGCCAGCACGACCGGCAGGTACGGCCCCGCCACCCGCAACTCGCCCAGCACCTCCACGGCCACGCACAGCTCCACCAGCCCGTACCCCTGCCCGCCGTGCTCCTCCGGCAGGTGCAGCCCCAGCAGCCCCTGCCCGGCCAGCGCCCGGTGCTCGACGGTACGCCCCGCCAGCCCCCGTACGGAGGCCGCCAGCGCCCGGTGTTCCTCGGTCAGCCCGATCCCCATGGACGCACACTAGAACGATATTCGGTCGATCTCCAGCGCCCCGGAAAACTGTTGGCGCGCGACCGGCGGGGATGGTTACCCTCGCAACTGTCCCGTTCGGCGCGATTTCTGGAGGTGGGTTGATGCCCGGCACGGCGCCCAGCGCGCCTCTCCGTGCCACGGGTGTGCCCCGCCTTCCCTGAGAGCCGGAGGATCGGCTTCCGAAAGGGCCAAGGCCTCGGAAGGACCGGACCACCTGTCGCACCAGCGTGCCTGTGAGGCCCGCTCGGCGCTCCCTTGCTGCCTTTTCTCGTATCAAGATCCGGCAAGGAGAACCCAGGTTGTCTGCCAACGGCAAACCTCGTTCCATCATCAGCACCGACACCTTCGCGTGCGTCCGCTGCGGCCTGACCGTCGCCGCGCACGGCCCCGACGGCGCCCGCCGCAACCACTGCCCGAGCTGCCTGCACTCGCTGCACGTGCTCGACCGGGTGGAGGGCGGCCCGTCGGAGTGCCGGTCGCGGATGAACCCGATCTCCATCGCGGTGCTCCGCACCGGCGACTGGATGATCATCCATCGCTGCTCGCGCTGCGGCGAGCTGACGTCCAACCCGATCTGCGGGGACGACAACCAGCTCATCCTCATGCGCATGGCCGTACGCCCGCTCGCACAGCCGCCGTTCCCGCTCGAAGCGTTCGGCGACCTGTGACATGCCCAGGAAGAACCCTGGCCGGGCCAGGCCGCAACAGCCCAAGGCCGTACAGCGGGGCGAGCGCGGCGACGCGTTCCGCTGCGTCGGCTGCCGGCTGGACGTACCGATGGACGCGCCGGGAACGGCGCACCGCAACCACTGCCCGCACTGCCTGACCAGCCTGCACGTCGACCACCGGATCCCGGGGGACCGGCGGGCGGGCTGCCGGGGCCCGATGGCGGCGCTGAGCGTCACCGTCAGGCCGGACGGGGAGTGGCTGATCATCCACCACTGCCAGGCGTGCGGCGGGCTCAGCGCCAACCGCATCGCCGGCGACGACAACGCGCTGGCCCTGCTGCGCATCGCCGTCCGGCCGCTGTCCGACAGCCGCCTGCCGGTCAACGCGCTGCTGGCGCTGTGAAGACGCGTTCTGCGTGAGACGCGCCTCTGAGACGCGTTCTGTGAGGCGCGCCTTGTGAGGCGCGTTCGTGAGACGGCGGGTCGTCCTTCGGGGCGGCCCGCCCCTCGCGTCGGCCTAGGCGGTGTTTCATAAGGCCTTGAGCCACTGGTCGATCGCGGCGATGGTGAGTGTGGCCTCGAACCGGACGGCGAGCTTGTCGTAGCGAGTGGCCATGCCACGGTTCTGCTTGAGCTGGTTGATGCCGCATTCCACGGCGTGACGCCAGCGGTAGAGACCGGGGTCGAAGGTCGGCGGCCGCCCGCCTTTGGAACCCTTGGCGCGCCGGTGGGCGTCCTGGTCGGCCTTGCTCGGGATGCACGCCTTGATCCCACGCCGGCGCAGATGAGTGCGGTTGGCCTTGCTGGTGTAAGCCCTGTCGGCCAGCACAAGATCGGGACGGGTCCGGGGTCGGCCGCCACCCGGGCGGCCGACCCGGATCTTGGCCAGCACCGCGATGAACTGCGGGCTGTCTCCCCGATGACCGGCCGTCACCAGCAGGGCCAGGGGTTTACGGCCCTGCTCACAGGCCAGATGCGTCTTGGTGGTCAGCCCGCCCCGCGAGCGGCCCAGCGCGTGATCGTCCGGTTCGTTCCCCGTCCCACCGGGCGGTTCCTTCTGCAGGTGACCGTCCCGGCGCGCACCCGCGGCATGCTGATGGGCACGGCTGGTCGTGGAGTCCACGCTCACCGTCCAGCCGATCTTCCCTTCGGCGTCCGCCCGCCTCTGCAACCCGGCAAGGATCTTGGCCCAGGTGCCATCACGCTGCCAGCGCCGGAACCGGCCGTACACCATGGACCAGGGCGCGTACGCCTCGGGGACGTCCCGCCATGGCGCGCCAGTCCGGATCCGCCACCGGATGGCGTCGATCAACTGGCGTCTGCTCCATTTCGGCGGACGACCGCGGTCCGAGGGCGTGGGTAACAGCGGCTCCAGCGCTGCCCACTGCCCGTCGGTCAGGTCGTGCCGCCTCGTCACCGCTACGCTGGCCACGAGGTCTCCGGTACTTGGGTCTTCTTGGTCGTTGAACCAACTACCGGAGGCCTCGTCAATTACCAACGACCGCCACGCCGCGTCCCCTCATCACCTTTGAAAACGCGGCCTAGTAGTGGGCGAAATCCGTCGTTGTCGCGGTCGCGCATCATGGGTTATGAGCCGACGTTCGGGCCGCTGCGGAGGAGCGCCTGTCCAAGGGGGGTCAGGGTGTGGAGGACGGCGCCGCCGATCCGGGTGGTTGAGACGAGTCCGGCGTTGCGCAGTACCGTGGCGTGCTGGCTGGCGGAGCCGAGGGAGGTGCCGACCCGTTCGGCCACGGACGTGGTGGTGGCGGGGTCGCGCAGGGCGGCCAACACGGCTGCGCGGGTACGGCCGAGTAGGGGGCCGAGCACGTCGGCCTGGTCGGTGGACTGCCCCCCGACGAAGATCGGATACGTCAGCACGCTGGCCGCGTCGGGCCGATACGTCACTATCAGGCGAGGCGCGAAGTAGGACGGGATCAGCAGCAGCCCGTGCCCAGGCAGAGCAATGTCATGGTCGTCGCCGAACGGGATGTACAGGGTCGGCGGCTGCCAGCGGCAGTCGGGGTGGAGCGTGGCCAGCAGGGCGTCTACCCCGCCGCGTAGCAGGGTTTCGGCGCGCAGGGTGCGGTCGGCGGCGGCTTCGGCCTGGATCTGCGGCCACAGTGGCTCCACGGATGAGGTGAAGTAGCGGTTCAGGTCACTGGCAAGGGTCTGGCGCGCCCAGGAGGCGCCGTCGGCCAGTTCCTGTGCCCACCGCCCGGCCTGCTGCGCGGGCGACAGCTCGCTGAGATCGAACGCTAAGTTGGAGCTGGTCGTCTGACTGGCCTGCTTGACGCCGGTGGCGAAGTCTCCGGCGTCCGGCTGGAGCAGGAACGTGGGTATGAAGTTCTTCGGGGGAACCAGGGGCGCGAGCACCCCGGCCCGCTCCGCCAGGCTTCCTCTCACCTGCTGGTGCAGTCGGCGGACTCCGGGTCGCGACCAGCTCCTGCTGGTCTGTGCGCCAAGCAAGAGGCGCACACTCAGTGCCGTCTCCCACAGCGCGTTCGGAGCCGGGGCGAACGTGATCTGGCGAAGGTCGGCGTCACAGAAGTGCATGCGGATCATGCCGATGATTCTCACGCAGCCGGCTCTGCTCGGCGAAGTCCAGCCTCACCCTTTTAGTCAGGACTAAAAGGCGTTGTGGTCGAAATTCGGCCAGGGCATCCTTACCATCCAGGGTCCCGATTAGGAGCCATTGGCTCCAGTTAGCGGCGCCTTGCGCGGGGGCAGCCTCATCGCTGTCCAGGGATCGCTACATGTAACCATGGATGGACTGGAAGAGGCCATCCACATCGCTGGTTTGAGCGATGAACTCTCGCCCTAGGAGGTCATAGTCGATGCAGTGAGGTGATCTCAGAGAATTAATTCGGGCAAGCAGGGATTTCTTAGCCGCAGGCGGTCGCGTATCGGGCCTTTCGGGAGAAGTCGTTGAAGACCGGAGACAGGCGTGGAGCCTCCGGTAGATGAGTTCTCACCACAAGAAATCCCATAGCCGGAAGGCTCCACGTGATTGCTCATCGTGCCATGCTCGACGTCTCCCGCGCGCTGGTTCAGTACGTTGCCCGGTTGCTGCAGGAGGAACGCCGACAGCTCGGCACTCCCAAGGGCAGCCGCGCCCTGACCCCGTTCCGGCAGGCGGTCATGGTGCTGCGCTGGTTCCGAGGCGAGCGCGACATCCCCAAGCTCGGCCGCGATCACCGTGTCTCCCGAGCCACCGCCTACCGCTACATCACCGAAGGTATCGACGTCCTCGCAGCTCAAGCCCCTGATCTACACGAGGCCCTAGATCGCGCCCAGGCCGACGGGCTGGGCTATGTGATCCTGGACGGTACCTTGATCTTCATCGACCGCTGCGCCGAACAGAGCCTCAGCGTCAAGGGCGAGCCCATCGACGCCTGGTACTCCGGCAAGGCCCACCAGCACGCGGCAACCTCCAAGCACTCTCTGCACCCAGCGGGCTTCCCCTGTGGATCGCCCACGTCGAACCAGGCTCGGTCCACGACCTAACCGCCGCTCGCGCGCACGTCCTGGGCGCGCTGTACGCCGCTGCCGCAGGCGGCCTGCCCACTCTCGCCGACGGCGGCTACGACGGCGCGGGCATCGGCGTCCACATACCGATCAAACAACCCCAGGAAACCAGACCCTCAGCCCGGACAACCGCACCTACAACCAACTCCTGCGCGGCCTGCGCTGTATCGGTGAACGCGGGTTCGCCCTGCTCAAAGGCCGCTGGCGGATCCTCCAGCACATCACCGCCGGCCCCAGCACAATCGGCGACATCGCCCGCGCGGCACTTGTACTGACCCATTTCGAGCACAACTGGCTACCAGAAATGCGCTGAGATCACCTCACTGAGGCGTCGGTTTTCGGAGTGCCCTGCTGCTCTTGCCGCACAGGCAAGAGAAGCGGATGCTCATCCCTCAACACCACATGGCCCTTCGCGCCACTCGACATTCGTTTCGCGCGGGCCGCCAAAAGGGGCTTTCGCCGCGTTGCCTCCGTAGGTGACCATGAACGCTTAGGGGGCCGCACCATCAACGGGGAGAACCATAGTGAATCGTGTTCTGGCGCTGTTATGCGCCTTCATCGTCACGCTCGTCATGATGCCGCCGGCGCAGGCAAACGCGTCGGCGTCCACCAGCACCCTCAAGCTCGCCTGGACCTACGTCGCCCTGGCCGACCCGAAGGCCTCCCATTGGAACAGCGCGGACGACGCGCTCGTGGGGACGGGTGTCCAGCCTCCCGGCGTGTTCCGCTCCTTCTTCCGCATGGACATCAGCCCGATGCGCGGCAAGAAGCTGCTGTACGCCACCTTCCAGGGCTATCTCAACAGCGGCGCCTGCGACCCCAGCATCGAACTCTGGCTGACCGGGGAGATCGGCCCGGAGACCACCTGGAGCAACCAGCCCGCCTGGACGCGGAACCTCGGCACCGGGACGGTCGCCGACGGCTTCGACTCCTGCTTCTTCAACTGGCGGATCAGTGACCTCGTGCGGGAAGCCTCCGCACGCGGCGAACGGCACCTGACCTTCGGACTGCGTGCGGCCAGCGAGGTCGGGCCGCGCAGCCTGCGTGTCTTTGAAACCGATCAGGTCAACCACCCGTACTGGGGCCGCTTCACCACGCCGGGGCTGCGCTTCTGGTACAACACCGTGCCTGAGGTGCCCACCGATCCGGCCATCAACCTCAACGACTCCTGCTGGCCAGAGCCACGCCCGGCGACAACGTTCGTCTCCACCACGACACCCACCCTGGGCGCCGACGTCGTCAACCCCGACCGGGAGCACGGCGACGAGGTGTCGGCGCGCTTCGAGTGGGCTGACGCCTCCGGCGCTGTCCTGGGCTCGGCGACGTCCTATCCCGGCAGTTGGGAGGGCAGGCACTGCACCGAGATCCCCGAAGGGCTGCTCGCCGATGGCAAGACCTACCGGTGGCGGGTACGCGCCGAGGATCACTACCAGGAGCCGGAGACCCTGGAGATGCTCAGCGACGCCAGTGACTGGACGGCCTGGCAGGAGTTCACCGTCGACGTCACCCGGCCCACGCTGCCGGTGATCGCCTCCGAGACGTATCCGGAGAACTCGACGGGCGGGCTGGTCGGCACGCCCGGTGTGTTCACCTTCTCCCCCGGCGAGTCCACCGACGTCGCGTCCTACGAGTACCGGCTCGTACCGGGTGGTTCCCTACCATCTGGGCGCGTGACGGCCGATGCCGAGGGGCGGGCCAGCGTGACCCTCACCCCGACGCGCATATTCCGCAACATCCTGTATGTCAGAGCGGTCGACCGGGCCGGCAACCCCGGGTCGGAGCGTGCCTACGCCTTCACCCCGCGGCGGAACCCGGCGCCGTCGGTCACCTCGGCCGTCTACCCGGAGAACGCGCCCGGCGGCGGAGCGGGCGTGCCCGGCGAGTTCACCTTCTCGTCCAACGGCGCGCAGGACGTCGTCGCGTACGGCTATCGCCTGGACTCCGGTGAGACGCTCCAGACCCCCGCAGACACGCCCACCGTGACCATCACGCCCGACACTGCCGGTCCTCACACGCTGTCGGTGTGGAGCATCGATGCGCGCGGCTACTCGAGCTGGGCACGTGATTACGCCTTCACCGTGAACTAGGCCGTGTTTCGAAAGATCACGTGTGAGGCGTGTCGGTGATCGTTGAACGAAGAGGTCTCCGGTAATTGGTTCAACGACCAAGAAGAACGAAACACCGGAGACCTCGTGGCCAGCGTAGTGGTGACGAGGCGGCACGACCTCACTGACGCGCAGTGGGCGGCGCTGGAGCCGCATCTGCCTGCCGCGTTGGGCAAGGGCGTCCGCCGAAGTGGAGCAGGCGGCAGTTGATCGAGGGGATCCGGTGGCGGATCCGGACCGGGGCGCCGTGGCGGGACGTGCGCCTGCTACGGTCACTGGTTCACCGTGTACGGCTTGTTCCGGCGCTGGCAGCGGGAGGGGATCTGGGCGCGGATCCTGGCTGCGTTGCAGGCGTGTGCGGACGCCGCCGGGAAGATCGAGTGGACGGTGAGCGTGGACTCCACCATCACCCGGGCTCACCAGCACGCAGCTGGAGCACGCCGGGACGGCCACCTGCAAAAGGAACCACCCGGCGGCGTGCACAGCGAGCCGGACGATCACGCGCTGGGGCGCTCACGCGGCGGGCTGACCACCAAGACCCATCTGGCTTGCGAGCAGGGCCGCAAGCTGCTGGCTGCGGTGGTGACCGCAGGTCAGCGGGGCGACAGCCCGCAGTTCATCCCGGTGCTGGGCAAGATCCGGGTGGGCCGCCTCGGCGGTGGCCGTCCCAGGACCCGCCCCGATCTTGTGCTGGCCGACAAGGCCTACACCAGCAAGGCCAACCGCACTCATCTGCGCCGGCGTGGGATCAAGGCGTGCATTCCGAGCAAGGCCGACCAGGACACCCACCGACGAGCCAAGGGATCGAAGGGAGGCCGCCCACCCGCCTTCGACCCCGCGTTCTACCGGCTGCGCCACGCTGTGGAGTGCGGCATCAACCTGCTCAAAGGCAACCGCGGCATGGCAACCCGCTACGACAAGCTCGCCGTACGCTACGAAGCCGTCGTCATCATCGCCGCGATCAACCAGTGGCTCAAAGCCTTATGAAACACGGCCTAGTCGTCCCCGAACTCCAGGCGCAGGGCCAGCGTGAAGTCGGTCACCGCCTCCTCGTGGCGTTCCATCTCCTGGAAGATCTCGCCGCGCACCCGGTAGGCCCAGATGTACTCGGGGTCCAGCTCGACGGCCCGGTCCAGGTCGCGCAGCGCGGCCTCGTTGTCGCCCATCTCGCTCAGCACCGCGCCCCGGCTGCCGAACGCCCGGTCGTTGTCGGGGTCCAGCTCGACCGCGCGGTTCAGGTCGGCCAGCGCCTCCTGGTACCGGTCGATCATGCGCAGCGCCTCGCCGCGCCGGCTGAGCGCCCGTACGTGGTCGGGGTCGGCCGCCAGAGCCCTGGTGTAGTCGTCGATGGCCTCGCTGTAGAGGTGCATGCGCTGGTACAGGTCGCCGCGCGCCACCCACGAGTACGCCAGCTCCTCGTTCAACGCGATGATCTTGGCGTGCTCGTCCAGGGCCTCGGCCAGCCGGTCCATGTCCACCAGGGCGTCGGCCTTGGCCTCCAGGATCCACAGGGACTCGGGGGCGAGGGTGAGGGCGTGGTCGAAGTCCTCCATCGCCTCCTCCGGCCGGCCGAGCGCCGCGTACGCCTGGCCGCGCGAGCCCAGCGCGTACGCGCTGTCGGGTTCCAGTCTCAACGACTCGTCGAAGTCCGCCAGGGCGGCCTCGTACCGCTCGATGACCCGATGGCTCTCACCGCGCAGCCGCCAGGCGCGGGCGTTGTCCGGGACCAGCGCTATCGACTCGGTCAGATCGGCGATAGCGGCCTCGTGCCGCGACAGCGCGATGTACGATTCGGCTCGGCTGCGCAACACTGACGCGCGCGACTGGGCGGCTGCCTCGGTCAGCTCGGTCAGCTCGGACTGGTCGTTGATCCCCTCGCTCATGGAGGGAATCTATCTAACTAAATCTGGATGATGGCCGCCTTTTCGCGGGTGTACTCCAGGACCGAGTCGTGGCCGTACCCGCTGTCCTTCACGCCGCCGAACGGCAGGCCCGGAGGCATCTGGCGGTAGGTGTTCACCCACACGGTCCCGCTCTGCAGATCCCGGACGAACCGGTGCGCCCGCCCGAGGTCCCGCGTCCACACCCCGGCCGCCAGCCCGTACGGCGAGTCGTTGGCGATCTCCAGCGCCTGCTCGTCGCCGTCGAACGGGATGGCCACCGCCACCGGCCCGAAGATCTCCTCCTGGCAGATGCGCAGGCCGTTGTCCTCGGTCGTGTAGAGCGTGGGCGCCACCCAGTAGCCGCCCGGCAGGCCGGGCACCACCTCGGCCCCCGACCGTCCGCCGAAGACCAGCTCGGCCCCCTCCTTCTCGGCCGTCTCCAGGTACGACCGCACCCGCTCGAACTGCCCGGCCGACACGATCGGGCCCATGGACGTGGCCAGGTCGAGGGGGTCGTCCAGGACCAGCCCGGCGCAGATGTGCCTGATCCGCCCGAGCAGGTCGTCCCAGATCGACCGGTGGACGAGGATGCGCGAGCCGGCCACGCACACCTGCCCGGCGTTGCCGGTGTAGATCGAGTTCACCGTGACGCCCTGCGCGGCGGCGTCCAGGTCGGCGTCCGGGAAGACGATGTTGGGCGACTTGCCGCCCAGTTCGAACGTCAGCGGCTTCAGCGCGTCCGCCGAGGCCCGGGTGATGGCCTGGCCGGTGGCCGTGGAGCCGGTGAGGCTGACCTTGGCGACGTCCCGGTGCCGGACGAGCGCGTCGCCGACCTCCTCGCCGAGCCCGCTGACGATGTTCAGCACGCCGGGCGGGAACACCTCGGCCAGCAGCTCGCCCAGCCGCAGCACCGACGCGCTCGCCTGCTCGGCGGGCTTGACGATCACCGTGTTCCCGGCGGCCAGGGCGTAGGCGGCCTTGGCGGAGAAGGTGGAAATGGGGGAGTTCCAGGGGATGATGCAGACCGCCACCCCGTACGGCTCGCGCCGCGTCAGCCCCAGCGTGTCGGGGCCGAGCAGGACGGTGTCGCCCTTGACCGCGTCCAGGCACTGCCCGGCGGCGAGCTGCCACAGGTACGCCATGCCCGGCAGGTCCTTCTTGAGCGTGTCGCGCAGGATACGGCCGTTGTCGCGGGTCTCCAGCCGGGCCAGTTCCTCGGCGTGCCGGCCGAACAGCTCCGACACCTTGCGCAGGAAGTGCGCCCGGCCCAGCGCGGGCATGGCCGACCAGGCGGGGAAGGCCGCCCGCGCCGCCGCCACGGCGGCCTCGGCCTCCCGTGCGCCACTGGCCGGGATGCTCGCCCACGCCTCGCCGGTGGCGGGGTTGACGGTGTCCATCGTCCGGTCCGCGGGGACCAGCTCGCCGCCGATGAGATTGCGATACTCAGGCACGTGCCCAAGCATATGCTTGCTTGCCAGCGATGGGCCAGTCCTGGATGGATCGGGGCATAATGGTCTTCCGTGAAGATTGACCTGACCTGGCCGGAAACCGCCGACGAACCCGTGCTCGCCGCCGTCCACCGCGTGCTGCACGCCGTCGTCGAGCTGGGTGGCGCCGTCGGCTACCTGGCGCCGCCCACCCGGGACGAGACCGACCCCTGGGTGCGGGCCGCGCTCGCGTCGGCGGCGAACGGCGAGGGCCGCCTCGCCCTCGCCACGGTCGACGGCACGGTCCAGGCCATGGGGGTCTGGCGCCGCGGCCAGGAGGCCGTCTTCCGGCACTCCGGCGAGATCGGCAAGGTCATGGCTCACCCGGAGGCGCGCGGGCTCGGTCTCGGCCGGCTGGTCGTGTCCGGCCTCGCGGACGACGCCCGCGCCGCCGGCATCGAGACGCTCACACTGCGCGTGCGCGGCAACAACCACGGCGCGATCGCCCTGTACGGGAGCCTCGGGTTCCGTGAGTGGGGGCGGCTGCCGAACGTCGTCGAGGTGGGGGAGTGGCGCTTCGACGAGGTGAGCATGTATCTGGAACTCGGCCGCCGGCCCGGCGTCATCCTCCACGGCTCCTCTCCGGGCGGCCCCGGCTCCTCCCCCAACCCCGCAACCCCCTGATCCACGACCCCCTGGCCCGTCCCTGGCGGTCCGGCTCCTGTTCGCCCGGGAGTCGCGGTTAGGATCGGGGGCATGCTGCTGGCCCCCGGAGTGCACGCCGTCGTCACCGACCGCCACGGAGGGGTCAGCGCCCCGCCGTACGGCTCGCGCAACCTCGGCGGCATGGTCGGCGACGACCCGGCGGCCGTACGGGCCAACCGCGAGACCCTGGCGGCCGAGCTGGGCGTGCGCGCCGTCGTGTACATGCGCCAGGTCCACGGCGCCGAGGTCGCGTACGTGAGCGAGCCTTTCGGCGACGACCCGCCGCCGCTCGACGGCGTGTTCACCACCGAGCCGCGCCTGGCGCTGGCCTCACTGGGCGCCGACTGCCCCGCCGTGCTGGTGGCCGACCCCGAGGCGCGCATGGTGGGCGCCGCGCACTCCGGCCGTCCGGGCACCGAGGCGGGCGTGGCCACCGCCCTCGTCGAGGCCATGGCCGCCAAGGGCGCCCGCCCCGGCAGGATGGTCGCGCTGATCGGCCCGGGCGCGTGCGGCCGCTGCTACGAGGTGCCTGCGGAGCTGCGCGACCGGGTCGCCTCGAAGGTGCCGGCGACCTGGTCGACGACGTCGTGGGAGACCCCGGCGCTCGACCTGCGGGCCGGGATAGAGTCCCAGCTCAGGGCGGCGGGCGTGCCCGACGTGCGGCACGACGCCCGCTGCACCATCGAGTCCGCCGAGCTCTACTCCCACCGCCGCGAACAGCCCGGCGGCCGATTCGCCGGCCTCATCTGGCTGACCTGACCCCGGGGCCTCGCCGGACGGCGGCGGCGCCCGGGCCGGGGGCCTACTTCTCGCGGGAGCTGTTGAAGACCACGTTGACGATGATGATCCCCACCCAGATCGGGATCATCATCAACGCCCGCCCGCCCCCCGCGAACGCGAGCGCGATCGTGGACAGCGTGCCCAGGGAGAGCGAGACGATCGCCAGTGCCAGCCGCTGCCCGTCCGACCCCCTGGCGGGCGCCTTGGCGCGCGGAGCCGCGCCGGCCAGACGCTGGTCGACGCGCCGATCGACCTCCTGGCCCACCTTGTCGAGGAACGACTCCACCAGCGCGTCCTCGAAGTCGGGGCCGAGGTCGCGCCGCGCGGACACGGCCGCCTTGAGCTCATCACCGGTGGTCATACGGGAGAGACTAGACGGCTTTGCCCCCTAACGGGCGAGGATGTCGTCGAGATCGTAACTGACCGGCCGTTCCAACTGTTCGTACGTGCACGACTGCGGGGTACGGTCGGGCCGCCAGCGCCGGAAGTGCGCCGTGTGCCGGAACCGGTCGCCCTCCATCTGGTCGTAGGCCACCTCGATCACCAGCTCGGGCCTGAGCGGGATGAACGACAGGTCCTTCTTGGCGTTCCACCGCGACACCGCGCCCGGCACCCGCTGCCCGCCGGTGGCGGGCCCCGCCGCCGGCTGCCCGGCGTTGGCGGCGGACTGCTCGGCCCAGTGGCCCCACGGGTGCTCGCTCAGCTCCGCCAGGTACGGCCTGAGCTCCTCCACCAGCTCGGCCCGGCGCGCCATGGGGAACGACGCCGCCACGCCCACGTGGTGGAGCCGGCCGTCGTCGCCGTAGAGGCCGAGCAGGAGTGAGCCGACGATGGGCCCGCTCTTGTGCTCGCGGTAGCCGCAGATCACCACGTCGGCCGTGCGCTCGTGCTTGACCTTGAACATCGTGCGCTTGTCGGGCACGTAGGGCTGGTCGCCCGGCTTGACGATGATGCCGTCGAGCCCCGCCCCCTCGAACGTCTCGAACCATTCGCGCGCCTGCTCGTCGGCGGTGGTGACCGGTGTCAGCCGGACGGACCCGCCCTTGTGCGGAAACAGCTCCTCAAGCCGCCGCCGACGCTCGGAGAACGGCTCCTCCATCAGCGACTCGTCGCCCACCGCCAGCAGGTCGAAGGCGACGAACTGGGCCGGCGTCTGCTCCGAGAGCAGCTTCACCCGCGAGGCGGCCGGATGGATGCGCTGCTGGAGGGCGTCGAAGTCGAGCTGCGCCCCCCGGGGCAGCACGATCTCGCCGTCGACGACCACCTTGTCGGGCAGCTCGGTCTTGACCGCCTCGACCAGTTCGGGGAAGTAGCGGGTGAACGGGCGCTCGTTGCGGCTGCCGAGGTAGACCTCGTCGCCGTCGCGGAACACGATGCAGCGGAAGCCGTCCCACTTGGGCTCGTAGAACAGCGTGCCGTCCTGTTTGGGCATGGCCTTGACCGGCTTGGCCAGCATCGGCGGCACGGGCGGCCGGACCGGCAGGTTGGGCACCGGCTCTTCGACGGGCTGCTCGGTCATGGGCTCTGCTCCCTCGTGTATCTGCAGAAGAGGACCCCCTCCTCTTCCAGGACCTGGCGGAGGTCAAGCGGGACCTGCGCGGCCACGCCGTTCAGTATGCGGGCCGCGCCGCCCGCGACCAGCATGGGACTCACCGACAGGCACAACTCGTCGATGAGGTCGTCGGCCGAGAGCTGCGCGTTGATGCGCGGGCCGCCCTCGCACAGGACGCGGGTCAGGCCGCGCTCGTGCAGCTCGCGCACGGCCAGCCGCATGTCGACGCCGTCGTCGCCGGCGATGATCAGGTCGGACCGCTGGGCGGCCAGTTTGCGCCGCTCGGCGGGCGCGGCCTCGCAGGTGATCACGATCGTCGGGCTGGTCGCGTCGGTGAACAGCTCGCCGTCGAGGTCGAGGTCGAGGCTGCGGGTGATCACCGCGATCGGCGGCACCTCCGGACGCCCGGCCCGCATCGACGACCAGGAGGCGCGCGGCTTGACCGGGCCGTAGCCCTCGGTGCGGACGGTCGCCGCCCCCGCGACGATCACGTCGGACATCCCGCGCAGGACGCCGAAGATGCGCTTGTCGCCCCTGCTCGACAGCCCGCCCGAGCGCCCCTTCAGCCAGGCCGCGCCGTCGGCGCTGGACACCATGTTGAGCCGCAGCCAGGGCCGCCCCTCGGGGTAGGCGTACGCCTGCTCGATGTCCGGGTTGTCTTGAATGTCGGGATAGATGCGCCGCACTCCTCTACCTTGGCACACCCCACTGACAATCCGTCCCGGGGGTTTTGCCACCGACCGCACTTTTGGGTAATCGAAGGACGAAAGGCCCCTTGCCTGCATACGGTGACGGAAGGGACTTGCCGGGAGGGAACGTGGGCCTGGTCACCGCCGCCGCATGGGCGATCGCCGCACTGATCGGGGTGTACCTGCTCTACCGCTGGCTCTCGGCCGGCGGCCTGCGCGGGCAGGAGGCCAAGGTCACCCGCTTCCCCGTGACGCTGCTGCTGTCCCATCCGGCGCTCGCGGTGTCGTCGCTGGCCTGCTGGATCGCGTACGTGCTGACCGGCAGCGTGCCGCTGGCCTGGATCGCCTTCTGCGGGCTCACCGTGGCGGCGCTGCTCGGCTTCGCGATGTTCACCCGCTGGCTCGGCGGCGGACGTCACCAGCGCCGGGCCGCCGGCTTCCCGGTGCTCGCGGTGGTCCTGCACGGCGTGGCCGGGGTGACCACGTTCGCCCTGCTCCTCGTCACGGCCGGCATCGCCCGCCTCTTCTAGCGGCCCGGCCGGCTACGGCGTCCGGGGCTCCCTGGGCAGCCGCAACACCTGGAACGACCGGCCGGTGACCGCCACCAGGTCGCCCGCCCGCCACCGCTCGTCGCCGGACGCCTCCTCCACCACGTCGTGGCCGGTGTCGAGCACCGGCAGCCACTCGGCCCCGAACTCCGGCCCCGGCAGCGTGAACGACAGGTTCTCGTGGTGGGCGTTGATGAGCAGGAGGAAGGAGTCGTCGACGATCCGCTCGCCACGGGGGCCCGGCTCGGTGATGGCCTCGCCGTTGAGGTAGACCATCAGCGACTTGGCGTAGCCGGTGTGCCAGTCGCCGGCCGTCATCTCCTTGCCGCCCGGGGTCAGCCAGACCAGGTCGCGTTTGCCGTTGTCGGGGTGGCGGCCGTGGAAGAAGCGGCGGCGCTGGAAGACCGGGTGCTCGCGGCGCAGCTTCGACAGCGTGCGGACGAACGCCAGCAGGTCGGACTCGGCGTGCAGCATCGACCAGTCGATCCAGGCCAGCTCGTTGTCCTGGCAGTAGGCGTTGTTGTTGCCCCGCTGCGTGCGGCCGATCTCGTCGCCGTGGGAGAGCATGGGCACGCCCTGCGACAGGAACAGCGTGGTCAGGAAGTTGCGGCGCTGGCGGCGGCGCAGCGCGACGATGTCCGGGTCCTCCACCGGGCCCTCGGCGCCGCAGTTCCAGGAGCGGTTGTCGTTGGTGCCGTCGCGGTTCTCCTCGGCGTTGGCCTCGTTGTGCTTGTGGTCGTACGAGACCAGGTCGGCCAGGGTGAAGCCGTCGTGGCAGGTGACGAAGTTGATCGAGGCCACCGGGCGGCGGCCGGAGGACTCGTAGAGGTCGGCCGAGCCGGTCAGGCGGGAGGCGAACTCCGGCAGGGCGGAGTTCGTGCCCCTCCAGAAATCGCGCACGATGTCGCGGTATTTGCCGTTCCACTCCGTCCAGAGCGGCGGGAAGTTGCCGACCTGGTAGCCGCCCGGCCCCACGTCCCAGGGCTCGGCGATCAGCTTCACCTGCGAGATCACCGGGTCCTGCTGGATGAGGTCGAAGAACGCGCTCAGCCGGTCGACGTCGTGCAGCTCCCTGGCCAGGGCCGAGGCCAGGTCGAAGCGGAAGCCGTCGACGTGCATCTCCAGCACCCAGTAGCGCAGCGAGTCCATGATGAGCTGCAGCGCGTGCGGCGAGCGCACGTTGAGCGAGTTGCCGCAGCCGGTGTAGTCGAGGTAGTAGCGCCGGTCGCCGTCGTGCAGGCGGTAGTAGTTGACGTTGTCGATGCCCCGGAAGCCCAGTGTGGGGCCCATGTGGTCGCCCTCGGCCGTGTGGTTGTAGACCACGTCGAGGATGACCTCGATGCCCGCCTCGTGCAGCGCCCGCACCATGGCCTTGAACTCCAGCACCTGCTGGCCCCGCGTGCCCGAGCCGGAGTAGCGGCCGTGGGGCGCCAGGTAGGCCATCGTGTTGTAGCCCCAGTAGTTGGTCAGCCCCCGGGCCACCAGGAAGTGCTCGGGCACGTAGTGGTGCACCGGCATGAGCTCGACCGCCGTCACGCCGATGGACAGCAGGTGCTCGATGATCGCCGGATGCCCCACCCCCGCGTACGTGCCGCGCAGCTCCTGCGGCACGCCCGGGTGGCGCATGGTCAGCCCCCGCACGTGCGCCTCGTAGATCACCGTCTCGTGGTACGGGATGCGCGGCGGCCGGTCGTTGCCCCACTCGAAGAACGGGTTGACCACCACGTTCTTGGGCATGTACGGGGCGCTGTCCTCCCTGTTGCGCACCGACGGATCGGTGAAGTAGTAGGGGAACAGCGCCTCGTTCCAGGTCAGGTCGCCGTCGATGGCCTTGGCGTAGGGGTCGAGCAGCAGCTTGGACGGGTCGCAACGACGCCCCTGCGACGGCTCGTACGGCCCGTGGACGCGGTAACCGTACCGCTGGCCCGGCTGGATCCCCGGCAGGTAGCCGTGCCAGACGAAGCCGTCGACCTCCGGGAGCGGGACCCGCTCCTCGCTGTCGTCATCGTGAAAAAGGCACAGCTCGACCCGCTCGGCGACCTCGGAGAACACGGCAAAGCTGGTGCCGACGCCGTCCCAGGTGCCGCCGAGTGGATAGGGCTCGCCCGGCCAGACCTCGCGCATGTGACCCGATTGTCGCACGCCAAAGCGCTCCCGTTAGAGGAGTTCGGCGTTCAGTGTGATCGTGGTGCCCGCCAACGCCTTGCTGACCGGGCAGTTCGCCTTGGCGGTCGCGGCGGCCTCCTGGAACTGCTCGGCCGTGATGCCCGGAACCTGTCCCTGCACGGTGAGCACGATGCCTGTGATGCCCTCACCCGGCTGGAATGTCACGTCCGCGCTCGTGCGCAGCGACTCCGGCGGCGTGCCCGCGCCGGCCAGGCCGTGCGACAGGGCCATGGCGAAGCAGGAGGAGTGGGCGGCGGCGATGAGCTCCTCCGGCGAGGTCTTGCCGCCCGCCGCCTCGGCCCTGGAGGGCCAGGAGACGTCGAACGTGCCCACGCCCGAGGAGTCGAGCGAGACGGTGCCCGAGCCGTCGAGCAGGGCGCCCTTCCACTGCGTGGTGGCGGTGCGGGTGGTGGCCATGGCGGGTGATCCCTCCTGTCGTCGTCCTCTCGACACTATCGTGGGCCTCAGGAGCCGCCGCGGGGGGTCGTCCGCCTCAACATTTCCGGCGAACAATGGCATGCTCGGGTCGCGGCGCACCCGCCGTCTTGGTCCGGACCACGGGAGTGTGGTGCCAGTGGAGGCACCGTACGACGACCGCCTGCTGCACCAGCGGGTGGTCGGCGGCGACGAGTCGGCGCTCGGGGAGGTCTACGATCGGCTGTCCGCGCTGATCTTCGGGCTCTCCTTACGGGTCACCAGGGACCGTGTGATCGCCGAGGACATCACGCAGGAGGTGTTCCTGGTGTTCTGGGAGCGCCCGCTGGCCTACGACCCGGAGCGCGGCACGCTGCGCGCCTGGCTCGCCACGATCGCCCACCGCCGCGGGGTCGACCACGTACGGGCCGAGGAACGCCGCCGGGTCTCCGTCCTCGGGCCGAAGCTGTTCGAGCGCGAGCCCGTGCGGCCGGAGGACACCGTGCTGGCGGCCGAGGAGGCCGAGCGCGTTCGGCAGGCCGTGACGTCGTTGCCCGAGGGGCTGCGCCGGCCGGTCGAACTGGCCTACTACGGCGGCCGTACCTATCGGCAGGTGGGTGAGGAGCTGGGCGTGCCCGAGGGCACGGCCAAGTCGCGCATCCGGCTGGCGCTGCGGCGCCTGGCGGACGCGCTGGCGGAGGAAGAAGGCTGATGGATCCTGTCGAGCGCCTCTTTCTGGACGCGTTGATGGAGGACCCGGCGGTGCCGGTCGGCTCCCTGCGCCCGCAGCTCCTGGCCGGCGCCAGGGCCCGCCGCCGCCCCGCGGCGCCGACCGCCGGCTGGGCGCGGCCGTACGCGGGCCGCGTCGCCGCCATGGACGCGCTGCTGGCCTCGGCCGTGGACGACGACTGGTCGCGCGTCATCGTCGAGGGCTGGACGTTGCAGGAGCTCGTGGCCCACCTGGCCGCCAAGGACGGCCTGCTGGCCGCCTCCGTCGGCGCGCCCGTGCTCGGCCCTCCGCCGGCCGCCTCCGACGCGGCCGGCCGCACGGCCGACGTGCAGGCGTACGAGCGGGTCCGCAGCCCCGAGCAGACCAGGCGCGACTGGCGGGCCCAGGCCGACGCCCTCTGCCGCCACCTGGACGGACTCGACCCGGCCCGGCCGGCCACGGTGGACGGCATGGAGGCGGCCGTGCGTGACCACGTGCTGGCCAGGAGCCTGGAGACGTGGGTGCACACCGCCGACGCCGCCACGACGGCCGGGATCCGCCTGCCCGACCCCGTGCCCGAGCACATCCGCCCGACGGCCGACCTGTGCGCCCGCCTGCTGCCCTGGACGATGCTGCTGTCCGGCCTGGACGGCTCCGGCCGCACCCTCCTGCTCACGCTGACCGGCGCCGGCGGCGGCGAGTGGCGGATCCCGCTCGGCGTCTCCGACACCGCGCCGGGCACGCCGGACGCCCACGTGACGGCCGACGTGGTCGCCTTCTGCTTCCTGCTGGGCGGCAGGGGAGAGCCGGACACCTTCCCGGCCGAGCTGACGGGCGACCTCGCGCTGGCCCGCGACGTCCTGACCACGGCTCCCGCGCTGTCGGGGCCGTGAGCGGGTAGGCTGTGATCGATTTGTTACCTAATATAAGGTGATAAATCGGGATCCATAGGGAATCCTTTGATCCGAAGTCCAGCAGAGGGCTTCATCTCACGTTCAAACGTGGCGTGCCTCTGCCTGGGCTTTTTCCATGGGCAGAGCCGCCATCGGGCATATGGAGCTACTCAGATGGCCGTCCTGGAAATCGCACTCGACGAAATGACCGCCGAACAGCTTCTGGCTGAGATGAACAGGCCGGAAGCCTCGGACGAGCACAAGGCCCGCATCCGCGAGCGCGTCGTCACCATGTACGACTCCCTCGTCACCGAGGTCACCCGTCGCTACCGCCACCAGCGCGAGCCGATGGAGGACCTGCGCCAGGCCGCGTACGTCGGCCTGATGAAGGCCATCAACGGCTTCGACCCCGAGCTCGGCCACGAGTTCCGCGGCTACGCCATGATCACGATGGTCGGCGAGGTCAAGCGGCACTTCCGCGACCGCACGTGGGCCGTCAAGGTGCCGCGCGTCTACCAGGAGCGCAGGCTGGAGCTCAACAAGGCCACAGCCGACCTCACCCAGAGGCTCGGCCACTCGCCCACCGTCTCCGAGCTCGCCGCGCACATGAACATCACGGAGGAGGACGTCCTGCTCACCATGGACGCCTCGACCGCCTACAGCGCCCTGTCGCTGGACGCCCCCGTCGGCGGCGACAACGACGGCGCCGACCTCGGCGACTTCCTGCCCTCCCAGGACGACTCGCTGGACACGCTGCTCGGCAAGTACGCCGTCAAGCCGCTCATCGACGCCCTGCCGTCGCGCGAGCGCAACATCCTGCTGATGCGCTTCTACGGCAACATGACCCAGTCGGAGATCGCCGCCGAGTTCGGCATCTCGCAGATGCACGTCTCCCGCATCCTGCGCGCCGTGCTCACCCGGCTCCGCACCGCCCTGTCGGACTGACCGGGCGGGCAGGCGGTCCGCGGCCCGGCCGAGAACCCGCGCCCCCGGCGGCCCCGCACGCCGGGGGCGCCGGGGGCGGGGCGCCGGGGTCACTCCTCGCCGATCCCCGTGACGAGGTCTCTGGCGTAGTCGTCGTCGCTCTCCTCCAGCACCCGCCGGACGCCCTGCTCGGCCCGCTCGTCGCCGCGCGTCGCGAGCCCCCGCGCCGCCTCGGCCACCGTGCGCAGGTCGGCGTCGCCCAGCCGGTCGGCCAGCGCCTCCCGGATGCGGGGCGTGTCCGCCGACAGCCCGGCCAGCCCGGCCGTGGCCCAGTCGCGGATCTCGGCCTCCTCGTCCCGGGACATCTCGATGAGCAGGGCCAGGCCCTCCTCGTGGTCGGCGGGCAGGACGTCGGCCAGCGCGATGGCGTCCGTCATCGTGCGTTTGTGGCCCGGCCGGCCGATGATGTCGAGCACGGCGGGCAGCGCGCGCGGGTCGCCCTGGTGCCCGAGCGCGGCCAGCACCGAGCGCAGCACCTGCGGGTTGCCCTCGGTGGTCACCATCTTCTGCAGCAGCGCGAGAGTGCGGTCGAGATAGGGCTTCTCGCCGTCGGCGAAGCCGAACTGGGCGATCGCGTCGACCCCGAACTCCCGCTCCCGCGCGTCCTCGCTCACGCACAGCCGGGCCAGGGCCTCGTACGTCTCGTCGTCGGCCCGCCGGCCCAGCGAGTCGGCCACGATCCACCAGGTCTCGGCGTCCTCGTCGACGTCGCGGTGGGCGACGGCCCTGGCGACGAGCTGGTCGGCCGGCGTGTAGACGCCCGCCGCGTCCTCCAGGACGGTCGCGATGGCGGCGTGGCCGCGCTGGGCCTGCACCTGCTCGGTCTCCGAGCCGTCGGGGGAGCGGCCGGCCACGGTGACCAGCTCGGTGCCGTCCTTGGCGTACTGGCGGCCGACGACGTACTCCCAGCCCTCCTGGGCGATCTGGTCGAGCAGCGCGGACTCCAGGTGCACGCCCACCCAGTCGGCCGCGATGTCGAGCGGGCTGTCGCCGTCGCCGTCGAACTTCTCGTGGTCGGCGCCCGCCTCCAGCAGCGTCTGCACCACGCCCAGCGCCCCGCGCCTGGCCGCCAGCGTCAGCGGCGTGTCGCCGTCGTCGTTGGCGGCGTCGAGCTCGGCCCCGGCCTCGATCAGCACGCGGGCGGTGGCGGCGTGGCCGTTGGCGGCGGCCCACAGCAAGGCGGTCCAGCCGCCGGCCTCGCGGCCGTCGACCGCGGCCCCGGCAGCGAGCAGCGCCTCGACGACCTCGACGCGGTCCCAGGCAGCGGCCGCGCAGAGCGGCAGCCCGGCCTCCTCGCCCTCGCTGGCCTTGTTGGGGTCGGCGCCCCCGGTGAGCAGCTTGCCCACGGTCTCGGTCTCGCCGTTCAACGCCGCGCGGTAGAGCTGTTCCTCATGCATGACAGGACCCTAGCGTCTTCGCCGCCCGGGGTCGCCGGAGCGCGCTGACGGGCGCGCGCGGCGGCGGCGAGGGGGCGGCGCCGGGGAGCGTGCCCATCCAAGGGTGTACGGATGTTCCTCCCAAGGGAGGAGTCCAGATCGGTCCAAGACGCGATATGTTGCGTCTATGACAGATCCGGGTGAGGTGCGCGCGTCGGACGCCGAACGCGAGGCCGTCGTGGAGCAGCTCCGTGTCGCCTCGGTCGAGGGCCGGCTCACGCTCGCCGAGCTGACCGACCGTACCGAGGCCGCCTACACCGCGACCACGCACGCCGAGCTCGCGCTGCTCACCCAGGACCTCCCCATGGGCGCCGGCCCCGTGCCCGCGCCCGCCCCGGCCCGTCAGGGTGGCAAGCGGCGCTGGTTCGTCGGCATCATGGGCGACACCAAGCGGCGCGGCACCTGGCGCATCGACCAGGAGCTGGGCGCGGTCGCCGTCATGGGCGACGTGCTGCTCGACCTGCGCGAGGCCGAGGTGCGCACGGACGTGGTCGACGTCACGGCGGTGTCCGTGATGGGCGACGTCAAGATCATCGTGCCGGACGGCGTGAACGTGGACCTCGACGGCGTCGCCGTGATGGGCGACAAGAGGGTCGACGTGCTGGAGGCGGCCCCCGGGATGAACGTGCCGGTGATCCGGGTGCGCGCCTACGCCGTGATGGGCGACGTCAAGGTGCTCGGCGACTCCCGCGCCCAGCCGCTCAAGCGCGGTCTGGCCGCCTGGCGGGAGCACTGGCGGGCGCTGCACGGCGACGACTGGCGCGAGATCGGCCGCCGGATGCGCGACGACGCCCGCGAGGTCGGCCGGCAGATCCGCGACGAGCACCGCGCCCTGGAGCACGAACGCCGCGAACGCCGCCGCGACTACCGGGGCTACTGAGGCCGTGCAACGTACGCGGGGGTCCTCGGCGTACTGATCGGTGAACATCACCGGACAGTGAGGATCTCTCGATGCGGGATCGTGCCGACTTCGAGCGCTACGTCGAGCAGCGCTCGGCCCGCCTGCTCAGGACGGCGTACCTGCTGTGCCGCGACTGGCCCATGGCGGAGGACCTGACGCAGACCGCGCTGGCCAAGGCGTGGCTGGCCTGGCGGCGCGTCGGCGCGAACCCCGACGCCTACGTCTACCGCATCCTGGCCAACACGCACGCCTCCTGGTGGCGGCGGCGCTGGCGGGGCGAGGTGGCCACGGGCGAGCTCCCGGACCAGCCGCAGCGGGACGAGACGGCCGGGATCGGCACCCGTGACGCGCTCAGGGCCGCCCTGGCCGCGCTGCCGCCCAAGCAGCGGGCCGTGGTCGTGCTGCGGTACTTCGAGGACCTGCCCGACGAGGCGATAGCCGGGATCGTGGGTTGTTCGGTGGCCACCGTACGCAGTCAGGCCAGCCGCGCGCTGGCCAAGCTGCGGCTGGACCCCGCGGCCAGGGCCGCGGCGGAGACCGGGAGCTGACGATGACAGAACAGCGACTGCGCGACCTGCTCGACCACGACAGCGCCGGAGCGCCCCCGGGCGGGATCCGGCTGGCCGACGTGGACGCCCGCGTCCGCCGCCTGCGGTGGCGCCGGGGCCGGGCGGCGGGCTCGGTGGCGGCGGCGGCCCTGGCGGTCACGGCCGTCACGGTGCTCACCGTGGACGCCCGGCCCGTTCCCCAGGCCGCCTCCGGGGACGTGTGGGTCGGCGCCCTGGCTGAGCCGTCGCCCGGCCGCGCCCAGCCTGGCCTGCCGCTCTTCCACGGCTACTCCCAGGGAGGCAGGCGGGAGACGTTCACCTTCAGGGCGAAGGCCGAGAAGCTGTCCTTCGCCCTCACCTGCCCGTCCGGCGGCTACGGGCTGGTCTGGCTCAACGGCGACCTGGCCGCCACCGGCGCGTGCGGGCCCACGGTCCGGCAGCCTCCCGGCTGGTTCGGCGACGCCACGGCCCGCGACGGCGTGAACGAGGTGAGCGCCGCCGTCGTGCGCGCCGCCGACGTGGGCACCGGCCCGATGACCGCCGCGAGCGCCGAGCTGCTGCTGGCCAGGACCGCGTCCTACGCCGCCGAGTGGCGGCTGACGCTGGTGGACGCCCGCACCCGCTCGTGCCGGGCCGACGTGATCCGGGTCGATCCGAGGAGCGGCGAGATCACGGCTCGGTGCTGAGCGCTCAGCCGGCCACCGGGACGCGGTCGAGCAGGGCCGCCTCGTACCGTTCGAGCAGCACGTCCACCAGCTCGGGCGCAGGGCCGAGCACGTCGGCGCAGACGGCCGGGGCGGTGACCCGGCGGATGCGGTCGGCGAAGAAGCCGGGAGCCAGCAGGTAGGGGGCGACGGCCACGCGCGGCGCGCCCGCGGCCCGAAGCCGCGCGACGGCCTCCTCCGGGGTCGGCCCGGCGGCCGAGGCGTAGGCCGCGGTCACCGTCCACCAGCCGGCGCGCCGCCAGGCGCGGGCCATGCCGGCGACCACCTCGTTGGCCCTGGCGTCGCTCGAACCGGCCGAGACCAGCACCACCGCCGTGTCGGGGTCGCCGGCCGGGACGCCCGCCTCCGACAGCCGCCGCTCCAGCGCCGGCAGCAGCAGCGGGTGCGGCCCGAGCGTCGTGCCGTAGCGCACCCGCAGGCGCGGGTCGCGCGCGCGGGCCTCGTTGAGCGCGGCGGGCAGGTCGACCCGGCTGTGGTAGGCCTCGGTGAGCAGCAGCGGCAGCACCACGGCCGCGCCGAGCCCGTCGAGCGCCTGCCCCAGCGTGGGGGCGCAGTGGTCGAGGTAGGCCACCCGCACCGGCACGTCGGGACGCGCCAGGCGCACGCGGTCCAGCAGCGCGGCCACGGTGGCGGCGGCCCGCGGGTCACGCGACCCGTGCGCCACCGCCACCAGTGGCACGCGCCCGGGGGCCGGCCCGCCTGCCAACGGGACGCGGCCCCTTCCGGGGATCACAGGTGAATGCCGCATTCGACCTTCCCCAGCCCCGCCCAGCGGCCGCTGCGCGGGTCCTCGCCCTCGGCCACCTGGCGCGTGCACGGCGCGCAGCCGATCGAGGGGTAGTTGTCGTAGTGCAACGGGTTGATCAGCACCCCGTTGTCGGCGATGTAGTTGTCGACGTCCTCCTGCGTCCAGGCGGCGATCGGGTTGACCTTCACCATCTGGCGCTTGGCGTCCCACTCGACGACCCTGGTGTCCGTACGGCTGGACGACTCGTCCCGGCGGATGCCGGAGATCCACGCCAGGTACGGCTCCAGCGCCCGGTTCAGGGGCTCCACCTTGCGCAGGTAGCAGCACAGGTCCGGGTTGCGGCCGAACAGGCGCGGCCCGAGGTCGCGATCCTGCTCCTGGACCGTCCTGGACGGCTTGATGTCGATCACGTTGACGTCATAGACCTGCCGCACCGCGTCACGCGTGCCGATGGTCTCGGCGAAGTGGTAACCGGTGTCGATGAACAGCACGTCCACGCCGGGTTTGACGCGGCTCACCAGATCGATGAGCAACGCGTCGCTCATGGAGGACGTCAGGCACAACCGGTCGCCGAACGTCGCCGCGGCCCACCGGATGATCTCCCGGGCCGGGGCGCCCTCAAGGAACGTGGCGGCGGACTCGACGATGTCCTGCAGGTCGAGCGTGCCGCGCTGATCTCTTAAACCGACTTCGATGTCGACCAGCGTCATATCTTCACTCCGATTCCGAGAAACTTCAGCTTGAAGGCGCGGGCGCAGGCGCGGCAGTACCAGCCGCCGTCCCCCTCGTAGGGCTCCAGGTCCTCGTCGCCGCAGTACGGGCAGTGGAAGGGAACCGCTCGCGTGGTCATTTCAGGTCCGCCTCGTCCGCGCGCTGCACCCAGTTGGCGAAGGACTCGCCCTCCTTCTTCTGGGCGTCGTAGTTGCCCACCACGCGCTCGACGTAGTCGGGCAGGGCCTTGGCGGTGGTCTTCAGGCCGCGCACCTTGCGGCCGAAGCCCGACTCGACGCCGAGCGAGCCGCCCAGGTGGATCTGGTAGCCCTCGACCTGCTCGCCGTTCTCGTCCACGACGAGCTGGCCCTTCAGGCCGATGTCGGCGACCTGGATGCGGGCGCAGGAGTTGGGGCAGCCGTTGACGTTGATGGTGAGCGGCTGCTCGAAGTCGGGCAGCCGCCGCTCCAGCTCGTCGATCAGGTGCGCGGCGGTGGCCTTGGTCTCGACGATGGCGAGCTTGCAGTACTCGATGCCGGTGCAGGCCATCGTCTGGCGGCGGAAGGTGGAGGGGTTGACCTGGAGGTCGTTGGCCTCCAGCTCGGCCACGAGGGACTCGACCCGGTCCGGCGCGACGTCGAGGACGACCATCTTCTGCTCGACGGTGGTGCGCACCCGGCCCGAGCCGTGCCGCTCGGCGATGTCGGCGATCGTGTGGAGCTTGTCGCCGTCGAGGCGGCCCACCTTGGGCGCGAAGCCGACGTAGAAGTTGCCGTCCTTCTGCGGGTAGACGCCCACGTGGTCGCGGCGGCTGCCGCGCGGCAGGGCCGGCGCCGGGCCGTCGGGCAGGCTCTCCTTGACGTACTCGGTCTCCAGCACCTCGCGGAACTTCTCCACGCCCCAGTCGTTGACCAGGAACTTCAGCCGGGCCCTGTGGCGCAGCCGCCGGTAGCCGTAGTCGCGGAAGATGCCGATCACGCCCGCGTAGACGTCGTCGACGCGGTCAGGGCTGACGAACACGCCGAGGCGCTTGGCCAGCATCGGGTTGGTGGACAGGCCGCCGCCGACCCACAGGTCGTAGCCCGCCTCGCCGTGCTCGTTGACGACGCCGACGAAGGCCACGTCGTTGATCTCGTGCACCGTGCAGTGGGCCGGGCAGCCGCTCAGCGCGCTCTTGAACTTGCGTGGCAGGTTGGAGTACTCGGGGTTGCCGATGAACTGCCGGTTGATCGCGTGGATGTCGTCGGTGGCGTCCAGCACCTCCTCGGCGTCGATCCCGGCCAGCGGGCAGCCCAGGATCACGCGCGGGGTGTCGCCGCACGCCTCGGTGGTGGACAGGCCGACGGCCTCCAGGCGCTCCCAGATGTCGGGCACCGACTCGATCTCGATCCAGTGGAGCTGGATGTTCTGCCGGTCGGTCAGGTCGGCCGTGCCGCGGGCGTACTCGTTGGCGATGTCGGCGATCGTGCGGAGCTGGCGCAGGTCGAGCTGGCCGCCGTCGATGCGCACGCGGAGCATGAAGTAGCGGTCGTCGAGCTCCTCCGGCTCCAGGATCGCGGTCTTGCCGCCGTCGATGCCGGGCTTGCGCTGGGTGTAGAGGCCGTACCAGCGCATGCGGCCGCGCAGGTCGGCGGGGTCGATCGAGTCGAAGCCCCGCTTGGAGTAGACGTCGATGATGCGCTGGCGGACGTTGAGGCCGTCGTCGTTCTTCTTGTTCTCTTCGTTCTTGTTCAGCGGCTCCCGGTAACCGAGGGCCCATTGGCCTTCGCCGCGCGGGCGCTTGTGATGCCGGCTGGCAGGGGTGCTCATTGCGCGTCCTTCGAATTGTGGGCGCGCGCAGCGTTCCTCCTGCCTCGTCGTCGAGTGCAGGGGTTCAGGTGGTTGCGACGCGCTCTGCGGTGGAGAAGATGAGTTAGCGGGCGTCGCAACAGATGGCACTGCGGACACGCTGAAGGTCGACGTGGCGTCGACCGACGAGCATGGGGTCCGCTGGCATACCTCTGAAGATACTCCGGAGATCCCGGATGTCCAAGATGGGGTCCAGAGTCTGGACTCCGCCGGCCCCTAACCCTGGCGCGGCCAGTCGAGCGCGGACTCCTGCGGCCGCTCCTCGCTCTGGTGCTGGCAGTCGCACCAGGAGCCGCCGCGGCAGTCGTCGTGACGCTTGTCCTTGCAGCTCTCGCAGATCACGTCTGCATTATTCTCCTAGAACGTTGTTCGGGTTAGGCTGGCGTGCGTGGACCTCATGGCCGGGCTGCTGGCCGACCTCCGGGCCGAGACCGATTCCCTGGAGGCGCTGCTGGCGCCCCTGCGACCCGCCGACTGGGAGACGCCCACGCCCGCCGACGGATGGGCCGTGCGCGACCAGGTGAGCCATCTGGCCTGGTTCGACGACGCCGCCGTGGTGTCGGTCACCGATCCGGCCGCCTTCCGGGCCCTGGCCGCACGGGCCGGCTCGGTGGACGACCTCGCCGCCGCCTGCCGCGCGATGCCGCCGGGAGAGCTGCACGCCTGGTTCCGCACGGCCCGCGCCGGCTCGCTGGAGGCGTTCGGCGCGCTCGGCGCCCGCGTACGGGTGCCCTGGTTCGGGCCGGCGATGTCGGGCGCGTCCTTCGTCACCGCGCGCCTGATGGAGACCTGGGCCCACGGCCAGGACGTGGCCGACGCGCTCGGCGTCACCCGGGAGCCCACCGAACGGCTGCGGCACGTGGCCCTGCTCGGCTGCCGCGCCCTGCCCTACAGCTTCGCCGCCCGCGGCCTGCCCGAGCCCGCCGAGCCCGTACGCGTCGAGCTCACGACCCCCGGCGGCGACCCGTGGACCGCCGGCCCCGCGGACGCCTCCGCCGTCGTACGCGGCCCGATGCTCGACTTCTGCCTGCTCGTCACCCAGCGCGTCCACCTGTCGGACACGGCCCTGGAGGCGACAGGGGAGCCCGCCCGCGCCTGGATGGAGATCGCGCAGGCGTTCGCCGGGCCGCCGGGGAAGGGACGGCCGCCGCGGTCAGGGTAAGTTCAGGGTCGTACCGGATGACGTCGGCGGCACGGCCGGTGACATCCTGTGAGCATGCGGACCATTCTGAACGTCATCTGGCTCGTGTTCGCCGGAATCTGGCTGGCGATCGGCTACGCCGTGGCCGGGATCATCTGCTGCGTCCTCATCGTCACCATCCCGTTCGGGATCGCCTCGTTCAGGATCGCCGCCTACGCTCTGTGGCCGTTCGGCCGGACGGTCGTGCGCGACCCGGACGCCGGCGTCTTCTCCCTCATCGGCAACATCATCTGGTGCGTGGTCGCGGGCATCTGGCTGGCGATCGGGCACGTGATCACCTCGATCCCGCTGTTCATCTCCATCATCGGCATCCCCCTCGGCATCGCGAACCTCAAGCTCATCCCCGTCTCCCTCCTTCCGCTGGGCGCGCGCATCGTGGACAACGACTAGGGCAGGTGCCGGGACGTAAGCTGTCCCGGAGAGTCACTGCGAAATACCGTTGGGTGCCATGACGTCCACCAATGCGCCTTCCCGGTCCAGGAGGCGGCTCGCCTCGAACGCCCGGGCCAGGCTGAACTGGGTGCTCGACACCAAGTCGTGGGCGATCGTGCGCGCGGCCACGAATGCCGGTGTCGACTACCGGGTCACCGGCCTGGCCGGCGAGGCCGCGTTCTTCGCGCTGCTGTCGCTGCCGCCGTTCGTGCTGGGCCTGATCGGCGTGCTGGGCAAGCTCGGCACCTGGCTCGGCGGCGGCGTCGTCACCGAGGTCAAGACCTGGGTGATCGATCAGGCCGGGCTGCTGTTCACCGACGAGGCCGTCAAGAAGGTGATCAGTCCGCTCATCACCGACGTGCTCAGGGACGACGCCAACAAGGTCTCGATCATCTCCCTCGGTTTCCTGCTGTCGCTGTGGTCGGGCTCGCGGGCGCTCTATGTCTACGTCGACCTCATCTCGGTCGCGTACGGGCTGGGGGAGGAGCGCGGCATCATCCGCACCCGGCTCATGTCGTTCGGCCTCTACGTCGTCGGCCTGATCATCGGCATCATCGTCATGCCGATCCTCGTCATCGGCCCCACCCTGCTCAAGGACGCCCTCCCCGGCGAGTACGGCATCCTCATCGACGTCCTCTACTGGCCGGTCGTGATCATCGGCTCGGTGCTGTTCCTCACCGTGCTCTACCACGTCAGCGTGCCGGTGCGGACGAAGTGGTACCGGGAGCTGCCCGGCGCGATCCTGGCCCTGTTCCTGTGGATCGTGTGCGCGGCCGTGCTGCGGGCGGTGCTGGCGGCCTGGTTCTCGCCCGTGTCCGTCTACGGCTCCCTGGCCGCCCCGATCGCGCTGCTGCTGTGGCTGTACATCACCGCCCTGGCCGTGCTCATCGGGGCCATCCTGAACGCCGAGGTCGACCGGCTCTGGCCCGGTGTGAGCCGGACCAAGTAGCGGGACGAGCGGCCTGCGGCGCATCCGCTATCGTCTAGGGCGACGCGACTGGCGCATTCGGTGGGATCGACCACCAGGGAGCGAATCAACCGGGAGCGGAGGCCGAGCGCCTGGGTCTTCGCCAATTGTCAATGATGACAGGGGAGTCATGAGTTCTCTTGCTAGCGCCGACCCGCAGCTCGCCGAGCTCATCAAGGCGGAGGAGCGCCGCCAGGCCGACACCGTCAAACTGATCGCGTCCGAGAACTACGTGTCCAAGGCCGTGCTCGAAGCGACCGGCACGGTGCTGACCAACAAGTACTCCGAGGGCTACGCGGGCAAGCGCTACTACGAGGGCCAGCAGGTCATCGACCAGATCGAGACGCTGGCGATCGAGCGGGCCAAGGGCGTGTTCGGCGTCAACCACGCCAACGTCCAGCCGTACTCGGGCTCGCCCGCCAACCTGGCCGTCTACCTGGCCTTCCTGCAGCCCGGCGACACCGTGCTCGGCATGGGCCTGCCGTTCGGCGGCCACCTGACCCACGGCTGGTCGGTCTCGGCCACCGGCAAGTGGTTCAACCCGGTCCGCTACGGCGTGCGCCGGGACACCGGCCGCGTCGACCTCGACGAGGTCCGCAAGCTGGCCCTGGAGCACCGGCCGAAGCTGATCTTCTGCGGCGGCACCGCGATCCCGCGCACGATCGACTTCGAGGGCTTCGCCTCCATCGCCCGCGAGGTCGGCGCCGTGCTCGCGGCCGACATCGCGCACATCGCCGGCCTGGTCGCGGGCGGCGCCCACCCGTCCCCGGTGGGGCACGCCGACGTGATCTCCACGACCACCCACAAGACGCTGCGCGGCCCGCGCGGCGCCATGCTCATGGCCACCAGCGACGAGCACGCCACCGCGCTCAACAAGGCCGTCTTCCCCGGCCTCCAGGGCGGCCCGCACAACCACACCACCGCCGCCATCGCCGTCGCGCTGCACGAGGCCGCCCAGCCGTCCTTCCGCGACTACGCCCACCAGGTCGTCGCCAACGCCAAGGCCCTGGCCGACGAGCTGTCCAGCCGGGGCTTCGACCTGGTCTCCGGCGGCACCGACAACCACCTGATCCTGCTCGACCTGACGCCCAAGGGCATCGGCGGCAAGCCCGCCGCCCAGGCGCTCGACCGGGCCGGCCTGGAGACCAACTACAACGCGGTGCCGTTCGACACCCGCAAGCCGTTCGACCCGTCGGGCATCCGCATCGGCACCCCGTCGGTCACCTCGCGCGGCATGGGCGAGGCCGAGATGCGGCAGATCGGCGCCTGGATGGACGAGGTCGTCACGGCCCTGGCCAAGGGCGACGCCGAGGACGTCATCACCCGCGTCCACCACGAGGTCAGCGAGCTGACCGCCCAGTTCCCCGCGCCCGGCCTGTCCTGATCCGGCGCCCGGCCCGTCCCGCCGCTGACGGCGGACGGCCGGACGCCCCGCCGCACGGGCTCCCGGTGTGCGGCGGGGCGCCGGTCGCGAGCGGGGGCCGGAGTTCCCCCGTCGCGGTGGCCGGTCCGCGTGGACCGGCCGGCACGGCCGGCGGGGGCGGACCGAATCGCCTCTGACCGGCATCGGGCGACCGCCCCTGGACGGAGCGGCGTGTACTCCAGGCTGTACGCGGCCCGGCCCGTCCGAGGTTCAACCGTCCCGCGGAACGGTCACTGCCGGACCGTCACCACGATCTTGCCGAACTGCGCGTTCGACTCCAGGTGCCGGTGGGCCTCGACGATCTCCTCCAGGTCGAACGTGCGATCCACCACCGCCCGGAAGGCCCCGGAACGCAGCCCCGACGCCACGAACGCCGCCGCCCGCCGCAGCCGTTCGGGCACCCGCGTCGTCTCGTGCATCGTGTACGTCCGCATGTTCAGCGCCGGCATGCCCAGGTCGATCGCCGGGTAGGGCGTCGGCCGGCCGCCCAGCGCGCCGTACACCAGGAGCAGGCCCTCGGGGGCGACCACCCTGGCCAGGTCCGTCACGCCCGGCCCGGCCACGGCGTCGAACACGAACTCGGCCCCGCGCCCGCCCGTCGCCGCCAGCACCCGTTCGGTGACGTCCTCCTCCTCGGTGACGATCACCTCGGCCGCGCCCTCCTTCAGCAGCGCCTCCTTCTTGGCGGCGGTACGGGTGAGGGCGATCGGCGTGGCGCCCACCCGGTCGGCGACCCGGATGGCGGCCAGGCCGACGCTGCTGGAGGCGGCGTTCAGCACGACCGTGTCACCGGGACGCATCCCGCCCACCTCCACCAGCGCGCCATAGGCCGTCACGTACGGCATCCACACCGCCGCGCCCTCCACCGGGCCCACCCCCTCGGGACGGGGCAGCACCGCCGCCGCCGGCACGACGGCCCGCCCGGCGTACACGCCGTAGTCGTTCTGCGAGAACGCCGGCACCGTGCTCACCGGCCGGCCGACCTCCAGCCCCGTGACGCCCGCGCCCACCGCCTCGACCACTCCGGCGGCCTCGGTGCCCAGCCGGGCGGGGAAACGCCGTACGGGCTCGATGTAGTGCCCGCTGCGGAACAGCGCCTCGGACCGGTTGAGCCCGATCGCCTCCACCCGGATGCGCACCTCGCCCGGCCCCGGCTCGCCGGCCGCCACGTCCTCCAGCCGCAGCACCTCGGGCCCGCCGAGCTCGTGGAACAGCACCGTCCTGGTCATCACTTCGTCCTTTCGCGTCAGAGGTCGTCATTCAACCGCCAAAGTACGACCGTCGTCAAACTTCGATGATTGTCGTACTATGGCCCCATGGACGCCGACCGCACCCCGGACCACCCCGACCTGCGCGAAGTCACCCTCCAGCGGGTGCTCGAAGCCCTCGTCGACCCGGTCCGGCGCAGCATCGTCACCCAGCTCAGCGACGCCCCCGCCGACATCAGCTGCGGCGGGTTCGACATCTCCGTGAGCAAGTCCACCGCCACCCACCACTTCCGCGTGCTGCGCGAGGCCGGCCTCATCCGCCAGCACTACGTCGGCACCTCGCGCATGAACACCCTGCGCAGGGCCGAGTTCGACCAGGCGTTCCCCGGCCTGCTCGACGCCGTCGTCACCGCCGACCGCGCGTCCTCGTGAACGCGCCGAAGGCCCTCCCGCCCGCCGGCGGAAGGGCCTTCACCGAAGCGGGGCTCAGGTCTTGACGGTGAGCAGGGTCGTGCCCGTCCTGGTGACCACCTCGAAGCGGTCGATCTCCTTCAGCGGCGTCGCGCTGCCGCCGTGCATGTAGAGCGGGGCCGGCGAGCCCGGCACCCCGTAACCCGGCGCCGGAACCGCCCAGCCGGTCATCACGCGCCGCTCGCCCGACTTGCCCACCGACACCAGCTCGCACTCCAGCGGCCCCTTCACCCCCGACAGCTTGAGCGCCGCGTGCGTGCCCCAGGCCTTCGACTCCACCACCAGGCCGCCAGACACCCCGTCGACGCCCTTGCCCGCGATCGGCGTGCCGTCGGCGTAGAACTGCTCGGCCGGGCCCATGTGGTCGGTGCGCCCCGCCATGGCCTGCGGCGGGTCGCCGCCGCCGGTGAGCTGTGTGCCGACGGTCAGCCCGCCGGCCGCCAGCGCGACCGCCGCCGCCATCCCGAGCAGGAACGTGCCCCTGTGCGACCGCCGGTCGGCCGCCTTCTTACGGCGGAGCAGGTCGACCACGGCGGCCTGCCCCTCATCGGGAGGAGGGCCGGCGTCCTCCACGGGGCCGAGGCCGTGCAGCATGTCGGCGACCCCCGCGAGGTCCGACAGCTCGAAGCGGCAGGAGGGGCAGGTGCGCAGGTGGGCCTCGAAGGCCACCCGGTCGTCCGCCTCCAGCAGGCCGAGGGCGTAGGCGCCCACGTCGGTGTGCTCGACTCCCGGGCTCACGCCGTCACCCCCCGCTCCTCCAGCGCGACCCGCAGCGCGCGGACCGCGTAGTAGACCCGGGACTTCACCGTGCCCACCGGGATGCCGAGCGCCGCCGCGGCGTCGTTGACCGACCGGTCCCGCAGGATCGTCTCGTTCAGGATCTCGCGGTGCGCCGGTGACAACGCCTTCAGCGCCTCTGACACGACCACCTGGTGCAGCAGCCCCTCCAACTCGTCCGGCACCGGCACGCTGTCCAGCGCGCCGTCGCCCGATTCCGGCGGGCGCGCCTCTCTGCGCCGCCGGTCATCGATCACGATACGTCTGGCCACGGTGGCGAGCCAGGGCATGAGCGAGACCGAGTCGGGGTCCAGCCGCTCGGCGCTGCGCCAGGCCCGGATCATCGTCTCCTGCACCACGTCTTCCGCCCACTGCCGGTCGCCCGCCGTCAGGCGTACCACGAAGGCCAGCAGCGGCCGGTGGTACTCCCGGTAGAGCGCGGACACGACCACCTCGTCGTCCGGCCGCACCCGCCGGATCAAGTGGCGTAGGCGCGTCTTGCCCGCCGGGGCCGCGTCCTCCGCCGAGGGCGGGGGATACGTGCTGATCCGCATCATTCCCCTTTCTCGCGTCCGTCGGGAGGGAGTACGCTCGGCCGCCCTGGCAGGGTTCAACGGATCGGCGAAGATAATCCGATTGCATCGCCCGGGACAGGTGGTTAGAGTCGCTTGCGCAACCGATCGAGGAGGTGAGGACCATGCGGGTCGTTCTTTTCCGTCTGCCGTCCCTCTACCTCCGGGGGCTCGTCTGAGCTGCCCGTTTCCTTCTCGATCAAAGGTTTCACCGTCTTGTCTCACGATCTTTCCCTGCTCGGCTGGACCGACCTGCGCGCCGCCGAGCTTCCCGCTGACACCGTCCCGGCGCGGGTGGCCCGCGTCGACCGCGGCGCCGCCGAGGTGATCGCCGCCGACGGGCAGCACCACGTCAAGTACGGCGCCCGCGTGCGCCGTTCCTCCGCCGACGACCCGGTGGCCCTGCCGTGCGTCGGCGACTGGGCCGCGCTCAGATGGCTGCCCGAAGGCCGGTACGAGCTCGACCAGGTGCTCTCCAGGACCACCGCGTTCGTCCGTGGCGGCGTGAGCCGCGACTCGGTCGGCGGCCTGTCCGGCGACGGTCAGGGCCAGGTGCTGGCGGCCAACGTCGACGTCGTCTTCGTGGCCGAGCCGTCCATGCACGCGACCGACTTCGCCGACCTGGGCCGTATCGAGCGTCTGGTGGCGCTGGCCTGGGAGTCCGGCGGCACGCCCGTCGTGCTGGTGACCAAATCCGACCTGTTCGAGGCCGGGCTCGACGAGCTGATGGCCGACGTACGCGCCGCCGCGCCGGGCATCGACGTGCACGCCGTCTCCTCGCTGCTGGGGGAGGGGGTCTCGCTGGCCGCGAGCTACCTGCACGGCTCCCGTACGGCGGTCGTGCTCGGGCCGTCCGGCGCGGGCAAGTCCACGCTGGTCAACGCGCTGGCCGGCATGGGAGCGATGGACACCCAGCAGGTCCGCGCGGCCGACGGGCGCGGGCGGCACACGACCGTCCACCGGGAGCTGATCCCGTTGCCCGGCGGCGGCCTGATCATCGACACCCCGGGCATCCGGCGCATCGGCCTCTACGACATCGGGGAGGGCGTGGATCTCGTCTTCTCCGACATCGAGAAGCTGGCCCAGCGGTGCCGGTTCGCCGACTGCGGGCACGTGAGCGAGCCGGGCTGCGCGGTCCTGGACGCCATGGAGAGCGGCGAGCTGCCCGAGCGCCGGCTGCAGAGCTGGCGCAAGCTGCAACGCGAGGCCGCGTGGATGGCGTCCCGTACGGACGCGCGGCTGCGCAAGGAGCAGCAGAACAAGTGGAAGATCATCCACAAGGAGATGCGCCGCTCCAACCGCAACCGCCCCTGATCCCCGAGCCCACCTCCCGCCCTGCCTGACGCGGAAGGTGTGGCCGGGCCCACCTCCTGTTCCGCTCGGTGCGGGAGGTGGGGGCGAGCCCGCACTCCTTCCGCCTCCTGGTGGGGGAGGCGAGTAGGGCGGGTTGTGGGGGTAGGCACAGGTCATGGAGCTGTTCGCGGATCGGGCCGAGGCCGGGGCGTTGCTGGCCGAGCGGCTGCCGGAGGTGAACAACCCCGTCGTGCTGGCGTTGCCGCGCGGCGGGGTCGCCGTGGCCGTGCCCGTCGTACGACGGCTCGGCGGGGAGCTGGACGTGCTCGTCACCCGGAAGATCGGCTACCCGCCGGCGCCCGAGCTGGGGGTGGGGGCGATCGCCGAGGGCGGCGAGCCGGTGTTCGACCTGACGATGCTCGACCGGCTGGGCATGACGCCCGAGGACGTGGCCGGCGTGGTCGAGCGGGAGCGGCACGAGCTGGCCAGGAGGGTGGAGGTGTACCGGGGCGGCCGGCCGTTGCCGCCGCTGGCCGGTCGCGAGGTGATCGTCGTGGACGACGGACTGGCCACGGGCGTCACCGCGAGGGCGGCCCTGCGCGCGGTCGCCGCCGCCGGTCCCGCCAAGGTGACGCTGGCCGTGCCGGTCGGCGCCGAGGACACCGTCAGGATGATGCGGGCGGAGGCCGACGAGGTGGTGGTGCTGCTGACCCCGGTCGACTTCAGGGCGGTCGGCCAGTGGTACGAGCACTTCGACCAGCTCACCGACGCCGACGTGCTCGACCTCCTGAACCGGAGATGACCCCTACCGGACACCGACGCTCAGGCTGGTGCCTAGGTGGACAGGACCGCCCACACCAGCTTCCTGGAGCTGCCGGGGGCGAACCAGCCCCATGCGCTGCAGAGCGCGTCCACCAGCCGCAACCCGCGCCCGAACTCGGCGAACACGTCGGTCTGCGCCGCCACCGGGACGGTCTGGCTGTGGTCGGTCACCACGCAGGCCAGCTCGGGCCGCCGGAAGAGCAGCCGCAGCTGTACGGCCCCGCCGCCGTGCCGCATCGCGTTCGTGACCAGCTCGGAGACCACCAGCTGCATGTCGAAGGCCACGTCGGCGACCGCCCACGAGGTGAGGGTCTGGTCCACGAAACGCCGGGCCATCGCCACGCACCCCGGCTCGGACGCGGTGCTTTCGTGGAACGGGAACACCGCGTCGCACGGTCCGGCCCGCCCATCCACCAGAATGGAGGCGAGCCACCCTGGTGGCCCGGAACCTATGGCGGCTTGCGGCCGAGCGTCGAAAGTCGTCATCCTGGCCCCCGAAGCGCGGTCTGGTGATCCAGTGCCCATCTTTACGGGGTGTGGTTATTGATGCAAGACTTTTCGTGTTTTACCGATGCGAATACCATCTGCACGTGCAGATGATCTAGGAGCGGTCGAGTGAGCGCACAGAGCGCGGAGGGAAAGCTTCTCAGCTACTCGCCGGGAAGCCCGACGGTGCTGCGGATCCTGCTGGGTACGCAACTGCGCAGACTCCGTACCGAGAAGGGCATCTCCCGAGAGGATGCCGGATACTCCATTCGCGCATCTCATGCGAAGATCAGCCGACTTGAGCTCGGGCAGGTCAGCTTCAAGCAGCGGGACGTCGCCGACCTGCTCACCCTCTACGGCGTCACCGATCCCGACGACCGGGAGCCGCTGCTCGCCCTGGCCCTGCAGGCCAACGCCCCCGGCTGGTGGCACAAGTACGGCGACCTGCTCCCCGGCTGGTTCGAGGTCTACATCGGTCTGGAGGGCGCCGCCTCCGCCATCCGCACGTTCGAGAACCAGTTCATCCCCGGCCTCCTGCAGACGCCCGCCTACGCCAAGGCCGTCATCCGGCTCGGCAACGAGAAGGCGCTCGACTCCGAGCTCGACCGCCGCGTCACCCTGCGCACCACCCGGCAGAGGCGGTTGGAGAGCGGGCTCAAGCTCTGGGCCGTGATCGACGAGGCCGTCCTGCGCAGGCCGCTCGGCGGGGCCGAGGTCATGCGCGAGCAGGTCCGCCACCTGCTCGACGCCACGGAGGAGCGCAACGTCACCGTCCAGGTGGTGCCGTTCGAGAGCGGCGGGCACGCGGCGGCCGGTGGCTCGTTCAGCATCCTGCGCTTCCCCGAGCGCGAGCTGCCCGACGTGGTCTACATGGAGCAGCTCACCAGCGCCCTCTATCTGGACAAGCCGGCAGACTCCGACCACTTCATGGAGGTCATGGACCGGCTGAGCATCCAGGCGCTGGAGCCGAAGCAGACGAGGCGCTTTCTGGAACAGTTCATTTCCGGATGAGCTGCTGAAACTCCTGTGATCCACTCCATAGTCGGATTTTTGGGCATCCGGTATATGGAGTCTGTCGTGCTGTCGTATGGTCAGCGCAAACGCGGATGCACGTGCATCCGTAAGATCGCTAGGAGCTGTCCCCCATGCACGAGTTCCGGAACGGAACCCCCGCCGGTCACCTCCCCGTCGTATGGCGCAAGAGCAGGCGCAGCAACCCCAACGGCAACTGCGTCGAGGTCGCGGGCCTGCCCACGGGGGAGATCGCCATGCGCAACTCCCGGTTCCCCGACGGCCCCGCGCTGGTGTACACGCAGGCCGAGATCAGCGCGTTCGTCCTCGGGGCCAAGGACGGGGAGTTCGACGACCTGATCGTCTGATCAGCGGGGTTCGTTGTACCAGCGCCACCGGGGCAGGCGCGGGCGTCCGGGCAGCTCGCCGCGGCCGGTCGCCCACAGCAGCGTGGCCCACGGGGCGGTGTCCACGGGGGCGTCGGGGAACAGGCGGGCCAGCACCCGCGAGCACAGATCCGCGGACGGCTCCCAGGCCAGGCCGAGCCCAGCGGACACGTCGTGCATATGCACGAGCGTTTCCACCAGGCCCATCGCGGCGAACGCCGTCGCGTCCCCCGTGCCGAAGATGTGATGACCTCCGGCCCCCGGCGGCGCGGTGCGGACCATGGCCGACAACAGCGCGCCGCTGGCCTGGAGCACCTGCAGCAGCCCGACGGGCCCGGCCGCGCGGTCGGCGTGGACGGCGTTGTTCGGGCCGCCGGGCCTGCGCCGGTCCAGTGCGAAGGGCACGTACGTGTCCAGCGGCGGCACCCTGAGCCCGAGCTGGGCGGCGTAGGAGAACAGGTCGTCGGCGAGATGCTCGACGGTCTCCCAGCAGGTCCACTCCAGCGAGCCCGCCTGCTCCTCCCACGCCTGCGGCGGCGCGTCCCGCAGGCTGTCGACGGCGAGGGCGACGGCCTCGTCGAGGTCGTCCGCGGTCACGAGCGGTGAATCCGGCATAGGGCGCACCTTATCTCCGTCCGCTTCGTGCGTCCGCGTGTAGGGTCGTCACGATCCGCACGTCCGGACGGGAGCCGTACCGCATGACCGAGCCCGAAGACCTCACCGCGCGCGCCCGCATCAGGGAGGCGGCGCTGCTGCACTTCGGCGAGCACGGCTTCGAGGGGGCCACGACCCGGGCCATCGCCGAGACCGCGGGCGTGTCCCCAGGGCTGCTGCGCCACCACTACGGCTCCAAGCGGGCGCTGCGCGAGGCGTGCGACGAGCACCTGATCAGGATCGTCCGGCGCATCGAGGGCGATGTCCGCGCCGGCGCCGTGCCCGCCGGGAGCAACCCCGTGGCCGCCGCGCTCGACGCGCTGGCGCCCTACCGGCTGTACGTGGCGCGGGCGCTGGCCGAGGGCTGGGCGGAGCCGCTGTTCGACGGCATCGCCGAGCTGAGCGAGCGGTGGCTCGAAGAGCTCGACGAGACCCGCACGGACGAGCCGTTCGCCGGCCGCAAGGCCCGCGCGACGGTGTCCACGGCCATGTCGCTGTCGATCGGCGTCCTGCACAAGCACGTCTCCCGCGGCCTGGGCGTGGACGTGTTCAGCCCCGAGGGCGCCCACCTGCTCGCGCTCACCCTGCTCGACCTCTACTCCCACCCCCTGCTGACCCCCGCGGCGGCGGCGGAGCTGCGGGACGCCCTCGGCAGAAGCCGCGCGAGCGGATGATCCCGCTCAGGACAGGAAATCCGCCAGGACCGGACGCAGCGCCTCGGGCCGGCCGAGCACGCCGTGGTCCTCGCCGGGAAGCACCAGGTGCCGCGCGCCCGGCACGGTCTCGGCGACCGCCCGTACGGCGTCGAGCATCCACTTCGGAGACTGGTCGCCGCCGATCGCCAGGGTGGGCACGGTGATCCGGGACAGCCGCTCGACCGGCGGGAGCTGCCCCGGACCGCACACGGCGGCGTCGTAGGGGAGCGTGTGCGCCAGGCCGGTGAACCAGCCCCACACGCCCTCCGAGCGCATGCCCGCCACGGTCTCCTCCGGCACGTCGACGCCCTCGGTCAGGAACAGCGCCACGGCGTCGTCGCGACGGTCCTGCGCGATGAGGGCGCGCAGGCGCTCGGCGAAGTCGTCCCCGGGAGGGGTGCGGGCGCCGTCCACGACGTACGGCGGCTCGTAGACGGCCAGGCGGGCGATCGGCAGCCCGTACGCGGCGGCCTCCAGCGCGAGGATGGCGCCGGAGGAGTGGCCGAAGACGCTCGCCGAGCCGCCCGCGTGCTCGATCAGCGCCGCGAGGTCCTCGATCTCGCGCTCGACGGCGTAGGCGGGCGCGTCGCCGCTGCCGCCCCGGCCGCGGCGGTCGTAGGCGATCGCGCGGAAGCCGGGGGCGAGCGCGGTGGCGAGGGCGGCGACGGTGGTGCGGTCGTTGAACGCGCCGCCCACCAGGATCACCGGGTGGCCGTCGCCGCCGCTCTCGAACGCGATGCGGGTGCCGTCGGCCGAGGTGACGGTCTGAAGCGTGGACTGCATTGCCGGACTCCTTCTTCGTGCTTGTGTCACCAGGAGGTCGGAGCCGGCCCGCGCCTCTCTACATGCCTCTAACGAAAAATTCGCGGATCCGCCTGAAGGCCGCGCGAGAGGCGGACGGTGATGAACTCGTTGTCGTCGGGACGACCCGGCGTGCGGCCGCTGGAGAAGGGGAAGTTGTTGTCGTCCAGGAGGGCCAGGGTGCGGTCGTCGAGCACGACCACGTCCTCGATGGTCTGGAACGGGAACCGGAACGTGCCGGGCGTGCCGCCGAGGCCGCGCGGGTCGGCCAGGTCGAGCAGGTCGGCCACCTGCGTCTTGTCCAGTGCGCCGTCGTGGTCCCGGTCCCGCGTGTCGGCCAGGTAGACGCGCTTGACCTTGGCGGCGTCGCCCTGGAGGTTGTCCCGCTCGATGATCAGGAAGCGGTTCTCGTCCACGGCGACGGCGTCGCCGATGGAGTGCGAGGGGTCCTCCAGCCGGTACGTCCACGTGCGCCCGGTGTATGCGCGCTTGCGTAGGTCGAACTCGTTCATCCGCAGAGTGCCCGCCGGGTCGCCGTTCACCGTGCCTTCGAGCAGCGGGTAGAGCCTGCGGCCGTCCACCGACCTGGCCATGCCCTCGAAGCCCTTGCTGCCGGCCAGGTTGGGACGGCCGCCGTTCAGGTAGGGGTTCTCGGGGGCCTTGACGCCGGGCAGTTCGATCGGGGCGTCGAGCAGCCGGCCCTTGCGGTCGAAGTGCAGCAGGAACGGGCCGAACTCGTCGCCGATCCAGTAGGTGCCGTCCGTGGCGCGCACGATCGACTCGACGTCGAAGTCGGAGCCGGTCAGCGTACGGTCCGGGCGGGTCAGGGCGAACGGGACGAGCCCGCGGGGGTCGGTGAGGTTGAAGCCGCCGAGCACCTCGACCGTCCTGGCGTCGAAGTCCGGCTTGACGTTGTGCACGCGCAGGAGGAAGTCGGCGCTGTTGGCCTTGTTGCCGAAGCCGTTGTCGGACAGCACGTCGAAGCTGCCGTCGTGGCGGCGGGCGATGCCGCTGAAGCCCTGCACGGGCTGGCCGGGGAAGGGCGGGGTGACGCCGTTGACCGGCGCGGTGCCGAGCAGCGAGCCCGACGGCTCGCTCCGGGGGACGTAGGTCTGGGCGGGAAGCGCGGCGAAGCCGGTGAGCGTGGCGCGGCCGAACGTCGCGCTGCCCCGGCCCTCGGGCTGAGCGGGGTCGGCCAGGGCGGCCGTGGCGGGGGCGGCGAGGGCGAGCGTCATGGCCGCCGCGCACGTCAAGGTGGTGATGCGTCTCATGGCGGGCACGCTAGAGGCGCCACATGACGGCATTCCGAACAACGGGCAACCGCCAGGAAACCGGCCATACCAGGAGCAAACACACCCAAGCCCGCAGAAAAAACCAAGGCGGGTACGTCCACAAGAAAGGCCCGCCTGGAGGAAGGGGCGAGCCGGGAAAGAGGCGGCCAAGCTCGGAGGAAAGGCCGAGCCGGGAGGAAAGGCGGACACGCTCGGGAGAAAGGTCGAGTCCGCAGGAAAGACGGAAAGGCCCGGAGAAAAGGTGGGTGCGGTGGAAACCGCGACGGCCACCCCTGCCCAGGATCGGGCGGGGGTGGCCGGGTGTGTCCGGGATGACGATCTCGGGCCTGATCAGGCAGTTACCCCGACCGGGTTCGCCAGAGCCTGGACATGGAAGGCCAGGCTCCGGTTCATCGGGACAACTGAGTGATCACGCGATGATCGTTGATGCTGCCGAGGTGTGTCAGGCGGCGGAGATGCCGGCGCTGGCGGCGCGGCGCATGCGACGGCGACGCTCGCTGGCGCGCTCGTCCTCGTTGAGACCGCCCCACGTGCCGTACTTCTCCGGCCGGGACAGCGCGTAGTCTAGGCACTCGTTGCGGACAGGGCACCCGGCGCAGATCGCCTTGGCCTTCCGCTCACGTACGTCACGCTCGGGCTGCCGCTCCCCGTCGGGGCCGAAGAAGAGCACGAGATCCTCACCCCGGCACGCGGCATCATCCTGCCAACCCCAGCTGGGGCGCGGGCGGGCGAGCTGCCGACGTACCTGAGACATGAGAAAACCACCTTCGTGAGAGGTATTTCGGTAATTGAGCCGCATTGGACGCTTTTGGCGTCACTGTTCCAACGCAAGGACGGGCCGTGATGTTCCCTAGTCAGGCGAGGGCGGGCGTGGCGTACCGCACAGGCGTGAGCCTGTCCAGCGAAACCAGCCGGTAGGTGGTGATCGTCTCGGCGCAAGCCGTACCACACGGCGCTGTGAACGCCGATGGCTCAACCACAACCTGGAACCGGACGTCTCCGCAGCGCACGACTGCTTCGGTGACGTCGCCGTCCGACCTGGAGGATTCCACGGCCACTGCGCCGACGGAGCACTCTCCCGTATGGGCTCGGGCAAAATGCTCGACGGCTTGCAATGGCTCAGGGATGCCTGCGCGCCCCCGGAGACGGTCGAGAATGACCTCGCCCGACCGGTACGCGTTAGCCGCTGCCAGTGCAGCAGCCTGAGACATGCTGCCGTAGAAAATTCCGTGTGGCAAGCACACGAGGTTGGCGGCGTAGCGATCGCCGCCAACGTGTGACGTTTCCCACACTCTGTCGGGCAAAGATTCGGCCAGCGACCGAGCGAGGGGTAGTCCAATGCGGGCGCAGCACACATTGCGCTTGGCGTGCGTGCAGACCAGAAATACCGGCTCGTCTTCAAGTATGCAGGACTCCGGGAGCACTCCCGCCACGAAGGCGTCCAGGTCAAGATCGTCCGGACCTGCGACGACACCGCGGGCCAACCAGGGGTGGTCGCCCGCCGCGTAGGCCAATAGCACACGGATTCCCTGGTCCCGCTGGCGGGTTCGCCTCCCCGGACGCCTGATGAGCTGGGGCCTGATACCGCGTTCGAGCGCTCGGCGCACGAGTTCGGAGATTTCTTCAGGAAGTTGCAAGCTTTCCAGGTGGGAGGGCCAGGGGCCGTCGTACTCGACGAGCAGCCACAGTCTGGCTCCCACGGTGGCGCTGGCCAGGGTCGGCATGGCTCCCGTGTGGCAGCCCGCCATGTGCTCGCAGCCCCTCGCCAACGCCTCCCCCTTCCCGACGAATTAGGTAAGGATAACCTAACGCAACGGCGGGTTTGGGGGCGGGGTCACCGGTTCCCGAGCGCGTCGCGTGTCGCGGGCAGCGCCCGGACGCGGTCGGCGGCGACCAGGCCGATCCTGGTCCTTCGGTCCAGCAGGTCGGCCTCGTCCAGCGCGCCCTCGTGCCGGACCGACCAGAGCAGGTCGCCCTTGGTCAGGCCGAGCCCGACCTCTTCCGGATGGGCCTTGACCAGCTCGTACGCCGCCTCGGCCTCGCTGCCGTACCGCTCGGTGAGCCGCGCCGGCACGCCGCCCGGCTGCGGTCCGGCGCCGACCAGGGGGATCTTCTTCGTCCGGCTCGGTCCGGCGTCGAGCTCTTTGAGGGAGACTGCCCGGTCCACAGCGTCCTCGGCCATTCGCCGGTATGTGGTGAGTTTGCCCCCGACGACCGTGACCACGCCGCCGTCCGACAGGACCGCGTGCCGGCGCGAGAGGTCCGCCGTGCGGCCGTCGGCGGCCAGGAGCGGCCTCAGGCCCGCGTACGCGCCCGCGACCGCCTCAGGGGTCACCCGGGCCTCAAGGATGCCGTTCAGCACCTCCAGGAGCGCTGTGACGTCCTCCGCGGGCACATCGGGAACGTCCGGCACCGGCCCGTCCACCGGCTCGTCGGTCAGCCCGACGTAGACGCGCCCGTCGCCCTGGGGAAGTACGAGCGCGAATCGGTTGGTCTCTCCGGGAATGGGCACGTGCATGCCGGCGATCAGCCCCGGCAACGTCCCCGCGTCGAGCACGAGGTGGCTGCCCCTGGACGGACGCAGCCGCACCGCCGGGTCGAGCTGCCCGGCCCACACGCCCGTCGCGTTGACCACCGCCCTGGCCCGGACGGTGAACTGCTCGCCGGTCAGCTCGTCGCGCACCTCGGCGCCCTCGTCCGTGAGCCGCAGGGCCCGGCAGCGGGTCAGGACGCGGGCGCCGTGCCCGGCGGCGGTCCTGGCCAGCGCCACGACCAGGCGGGCGTCGTCGAGCAGCCGGCCGTCCCACGACAGCAGGCCGCCGCGCAGGCCGTCGCGCGCCAGCACCGGGGCGAGCGTGTGGGCGCGCGCCGCGCCGAGCCGCGTGGGGCCGGGCAGCAGGCGGCGCGGGGTGCGCGCGGCGGTCCGCAGCCCGTCGCCGAGCCGGTAGCCGGCCATCACCACGGCGGCCTGCCGCCGGTCGACCGCCGGCGTCAGCGGCAGCAGGTACGGATGCGCCTTGACCAGGTGCGGAGCCGTCGTCCTGAGCAGGATGCCGCGCTCGACCGCGCTCTCGTAGGCCACGTCCACCTGGCCCTTGGCCAGGTAGCGCAGCCCGCCGTGGACCATCTTGGAGCTCCACCTCGACGTGCCGAAAGCCAGGTCGTGCGCGTCGATCGCGGCTACCCTCAAGCCGCGGGAGGCGGCGTCCAGGGCCGCGCCGGCTCCCGTCGCACCGAGCCCCACCACCAGCACGTCGAGCCGCTCCCCGGCGACCACGCCCAGTTCGTACGACCTTCTGCGGGCGTTCAGCGAGCTATCCAAGGTAGGCCTCCAGCAGCGCGGCGAGTTCGGCGTCCAGGTCGTCGAGCGTCACGGGGTCGAGCATCGTGGGGGCCGACAGCAGGAACGACTGGGCCACCAGCAGCACGGCCCGCGCCCTGGCCGGGCCGCCGACGGCCGGCTCCAGCAGGGCCAGCACCGCCTCGTGGCTCGCCCCCCGCCGGTCCAGCAGGTACGGCAGCAGCAGTTCCGGGTCCGCCTCCACGATCTTCCGCCACAGCGGGTGCGCGCGCAGCCCGCGTACGCCGTCCACGATCGCGCGTACCGGATCGGACAGGTCGAGCCGCGACACCACCGCGACCCACTCCCGCGTCATCAGGTCGGCGACCAGCGAGCGCACGTCCGGCCAGCGGCGGTAGATCGTCATCCGCGACACGCCCGCCCGCCTGGCCACGTCCGTGAGCGTGGTCCTGCGCACGCCGTAGGCCAGCACGCACGCGCGCGCCGCGTCCAGCACGCCCTCATTGTGACGGTTCGACGTCATGTGTCACAGTGTATGCGTGACCGGTGAACCCATGCTCTGGTGTGGCTGGGGCGACCCCGCCAAGGCCCGCGAGCTGCCCGAACAGATCCGCAAGCTGCTGCACGACCTCCTCGGCGTGCGCGCGCCCGAAACCCCGGCCGCCGCCTTCGACGACGTGCGGCTGCCGCCGGTCGCGCTGCCCGAGCCGGTGCTGGCCGCCCTCGCGGCCGTCGCCGGGCCCGCGCACGTGCTGACGTCGCACGAGGCCAGGCTGCGGCACACGCGCGGCAAATCCACGCCCGACCTGCTGCGGATGCGCGCCGGCGACGGGTCCGACGCCCCCGACGCGGTCGTGCTGCCCGGCTCGCACGACGAGGTGGCCGAGCTGTTGCGGCTGTGCGCGGCCGAGCGGGTCGCGGTCGTGCCGTTCGGCGGCGGCACCTCCGTCGTCGGCGGGCTCGTGGCCGCGCGGGCCGGCTTCACCGGCGTGATCGCGCTCGACCTGGGCAGGCTCGACCGGCTGCGCTCGGTCGACGCCGAGTCGATGGTGGCCGACTTCGAGCCGGGCGTGCGCGCCCCCGAGGCCGAGCGGCTGCTCGCCGAGCACGGCCTCACGCTCGGGCACTTCCCCCAGTCCTTCGAGTACGCCACGCTCGGCGGCTTCGCCGCGGCCCGCTCCAGCGGCCAGGCCTCGGCCGGGTACGGCCGCTTCGACGACATGGTCGTCGGCCTCACGCTGGCCACGCCGTCCGGGACGCTGGAGCTCGGCCGCGCGCCGAAGTCCGCGGCCGGGCCCGACCTGCGCCAGCTCGTCCTGGGGTCGGAGGGGGCGTTCGGCGTCATCACGTCGCTGCGGCTGCGGGTGCGCAGGCGTCCGGCCGAGCGCCGCTACGAGGGCTGGCGGTTCGAGTCGTTCCGAGCGGGGACGGCCGCCGTGCGGGCACTCGCCCAGGAAGGCCCGCTTCCTACCGTGCTGCGGCTCTCCGACGAGACCGAGACCATGATCGGCCTGGCCCGGCCGGACGCGATCGGCGGCGGCGGCTCCGGCTGCCTGGTGATCCTCGGCGTCGAGGGCGACTGGATCGGCCACCGGCACGCCGCGGCCGCCGCGGTCCTGGCCCGGCACGGCGGCGAGCCGCTGGGCCCCGAGCCCGGCCAGGCATGGGAGCACGGCCGCTTCTCCGCGCCGTACCTGCGCGACTCGCTGCTCGGCGCGGGGGCCACCGTGGAGACCCTGGAGACGGCCGGCTTCTGGTCGAACCTGCCGCGCCTGTACGACGCCGTCCGGCTGGCCCTGCTCGGCGCCCTCGGCTCGCCGCTGGTCATGTGCCACGTCTCCCACGTGTACGAGACCGGCGCGTCGCTGTACTTCACCGTCGTGACCCCGCAGGAGGGCGACCCCGTCGCGCAGTGGGAGCGGGCCAAGGAGGCGGTGAACGCGGCCATCGTCGAGGCCGGCGGCACGATCTCGCACCACCACGGGGTGGGCCGCGACCACCGGGACGCCTACGGCGCGGAGCTGGGCCCGCTGGGCGTGGGAGTGCTCCAGGCGGTCAAGGACCGGCTCGACCCGGCCGGGATCCTCAACCCCGGGGTGCTCGTGCCTCAGTCGCCGCCCGGGATCTGATCGGCCTCGGCCAGCGTCTCGGCGGCGTCGCTGTAGCGGTGGAGCGCCTCGTACGCCTCGGCCAGCCGGTACAGCGAGACCGCGAGGTGGCCGCCGCCGAGCCCGCGGCTGAGCGCCACCGCCTCCTGCGCCATGGGCAGTGCCTCGACGGCGCGGGAGCGGTCGAGCAGCAGCCCGGCCGTGGTGCGCAGGCAGTGGACCAGCAGGCCGGTGTACTCGGCGGGGGAGCTGGCGGCCAGCGCCCGGCTCTGCGCGATGGCCTCGCGGGCCCGTTCGGCGCCCCGGCCCCACCGGGGCAGGCGCAGGGCGTAGGCCAGCAGCGCCTGCACGGCCGCCGCGTCGGGGGTGCCCATCCGGGTCGCGTCGTCCGGGCCGTTCCGGTTCATGGGGGCCCACCTCCGCGTCCCAAGGGCTTGCTTGGGGACGTGAGGTTACACCATGCCGCACCATCTGTGTTTCCGGGAGTACGGAGCGTGGAGTGTGCGCGAATGGAAGATGCCGGTAAAGATGTGGTCATGGTGGAAGTGGCGGCCGAGCGCGGGAAACAACATTCCTCACGGGTGTCGGAGGCGGGGGCCGGCTGGGCCTGTGCGGAACCGGGGACGTTCGCCCAGCTCAGGCCGGACAAGGGCGGATTCACCTGGTTGAATTTACGCACGCTCTGGTTGTCTAGGAACGAGATCCTGGCCGGCTTGTTCGGTGATCCTTCCGGGGAGGTGCGGGAACGGTGGATCGCGGCTCAGGAAGCGCGCGGGATAGATCCGGAATTTCGCATCAAGCCCGGCGTCGGGGGAAATTTCAATTTCCTGATCCTCGGCGACACCGGCGAGGGCGACGCCTCCCAGTACGCCGTCGTCCCCGGCATGCTGAGGCTGGGGCAGGACACGTCGTTCGCCGTCATCGCCAGCGACGTCATCTACCCGACGGGGTCGGGCAACGAGTACGGGAACAAGTTCTTCCGCCCGTACCAGGACTACGAGGCGCCGATCTACGCCATCCCCGGCAACCACGACTGGTACGACGGGCTCGGCGGCTTCATGCGGGTCTTCTGCGACGCCCCGCCACTCAAGCCCAAGCCGGACCGTGGGCTGCGCGGCCTGCTGTGGCGCAAGCCGGAGACGATCGACGAGGCGAAGCTGGCCGAGGCGCGCAAGCTGCGGGGGCGGCCGGCCCAGCAGGCCGCGCAGCCGGCGTCGTACTGGGCGATCGAGAGCGACAGCCTGGTGATCGTGGGCGTGGACACCGGCATCAAGAACGTGATCGACAAGGCGCAGACGGCCTGGCTGCGCCGCGTCTCGCTCGACCCGCGGCCGAAGATCCTGGTGACCGGGAAGCCCATCTACACCGGCAACGTCCACAAGCCGTCTCTGCTGGAGGAAGGCGGCACGATCGATGACATCGTGCGCGACCCGGCCCACCGGTACGTCGCGGCCATCGGCGGAGACGTGCACAACTACCAGCGCTATCCGGTCAAGGTGGGCGACCGGGTGATCCAGTACGTCGTGACCGGCGGCGGCGGCGCGTTCATGCACGCCACCCACATCATCGACAGGGTGGACGTCGCCGGTGTGGCCGAGGACGACTTCAAGTGCTACCCGCTGCGCGGCGACTCGCTGTCCTTCTACAGCCAGCTCTACGCCCGCCGGCTGCGGATGAAGTGGCTGCGCCTCACGCCCGAGGAGGCGGTGTGCATCATGTCGAGCCGGATCGGCAACCGGCCGGCCCGGCCGATCGAGGGCCAGGTCACGGTCACCCGGCGGATGCGCTGGGCGGCGCGGCTGCTCGGGGCCTGGCCGTGGCCGTTCAGGCTGCCGGTGGACAAGGTGTTCCACCGCTTCCTGTCGGAGCTGTCCGACTGGGACCACCCGCCGTTCTTCAAGCAGTTCCTGCACGTGTCGGTCACGCCCGACCGGCTGACCCTGCGGTGCTTCGCCGCCACCGGCTGCCTGGAGCAGGAGCTCCGGCCGCCGCTGGAGGACGAGGTGCACATCGGTTTGTCGTAGCTGTTTGGCACCCTTATGTGCGTGTATGTCGTGGTAGCGGGGGAGACGGTGCTCCCCGTCGGGGGAACGGCCCGGCGCGTGGCCGATCCGGCGTCCGCGGTGCGGGAGCTGGAGGCCGGGTCCGGGCCGCGGTGGGTCTGGGCCGACACACGGGAGACGTACCCGCCGCTGCTGGAGCAGGGCGTGCGGGTCGCGCGCTGCCACGACCTCGTGCTCACCGAGGGGCTGCTGCTCGCCCACGAGGGCCGCTACGGCGAGCCGCGCTCGGCGCGGGCCGCGCATGCCCGGCTGCACGGCCTGCCGGTGCCCGACGACCAGCCGAGCGTGTCCGGCACGCTGTTCGCGCCCGAGCCGCTGGGGGCCGAGGCGGTGGCCGAGGTGCTGGCCGAGCAGCTCCGCCGCATCGAGGCGCTGCCCGAGCCGGGCCGCTTCCGGCTGCTGGTCGCCGCCGAGTCCGCGGGCGCGCTGGTCGCCGCCGAGATGTCGGACGAGGGCATGCCCTGGCGCCGGGACGTGCACGACGCGCTGCTCACCGACATGCTCGGACCGCGTCCCGTGCACGGCATGCGCCCGGCCAAGCTGCAGGCGCTGGCCGACGAGGTGGCGGCGGCCTTCGGGCACCCGGTCAACCCCGACTCGGTGCAGCAGCTCGTCAAGGCGTTCAAGGGCGCGGGGGTGGCGCTGAAGACGACCCGGTCGTGGGAGCTGAAGAAGATCGAGCACCCGGCCGTCGCGCCGCTGCTGGCCTACAAGGAGCTGGCCCGGCTGTACAGCTTCCACGGCTGGGTCTGGGCCGACCAGTGGGTGCGCGGCGGGCGCTTCCGCCCCGAGTACGTCGTCGGCGGCGTGGTGTCCGGACGGTGGGCGACCAGCGGCGGCGGGGCGCTGCAGATCCCCAAGGTGATGCGCCGGGTCGTGGTGGCCGACGAGGGATGGACGCTGGTCGTCGCCGACGCGGCCCAGCTGGAGCCGAGGGTGCTGGCCGCGATGGCCGGCGACGGAGGGCTGGCCAGGGCGGCGGGGGAGATCGACCTCTACTCGGCGCTGGCCCGGTCGTTCGGGGGCGAGCGCGCCAATGCCAAGATCGCGATGCTGTCCGCCATGTACGGCGGCACCAGCGGCGACGCCTCCAAGCTGCTGGCCGTCATGCGGCAGCGCTTCCCGAAGGCGTACCAGTTCGTGGAGGACGCGGCTAAGGCAGGGGAAGAGGGGCGGCTGGTCCGGTCGTGGCTCGGGCGTACCAGCCCGCCGCCGTCCGGGCGGTGGAAGGAGCTCGTGTCCGGCCCGGAGGGCGGGCGGGCGGCCCGCGACCGGGGCAGGTTCACCAGGAACTTCGTGGTGCAGGGCACGGCGGCCGAATGGGCGCTGGCGCTGCTGGCGGTGCTGCGCGGGTTGCTGCCCGAGCCCGCCAGGCTGGTGTTCTTCCAGCACGACGAGGTCATGGTGCACTGCCCGCTGGAGCAGGCGGAGGAGGTGGCCGCGGCGGTGACGACGGCGGCGGCCGAGGCGAGCAGGCTGCTGTTCGGCTCCACCCCGGTGCGCTTCCCGATGGAGACCGTCGCCGTCGCCTGCTACGGCGACGCCAAGTGACCGTCCGGGCCGGTCAGGCGCGTTCGCGGTAGCGGGCCGAGGCCAGCCAGAGGCCGGACAGGGTGACCATGACGCCGACGACCAGGCCGAGCACGCCGTAGGACAGGATGCCCACGATGGCGCCCGCGATGATCGTCCCGGTGGCGCCGCAGACGTTCATGAGCAGGTCGGACAGGCCCTGCACGGCGGGACGGCGGTCGATCGGCACCGACTCGGTGACCAGCGCCGACCCGGCCACCAGCCCGCACGACCAGCCGAGCCCGAGCACGATCAGGGCGGTGGTCACCTGCCACACGCGGTGCCCGGCCGTGCCCGCCAGGACGGCCGCCGCGAGCAGCAGCGCCGAGCCGAGCAGCAGCACCGGCACCTTGCCCGCCCGGTCGGACAGCCAGCCCACGACCGGCGAGAGCATGTACATGCCGGCGATGTGCAGGCTGATCACCAGGCCGATGACGTTCAGGGTCGAGCCGTCGTGGTGGAGCTTCACGGGGGTCATCGACATGATCGAGACCATCGCGGTGTGCGAGACCGCGATCATGACCAGCGCGCGGCGGGCCATGGGGGTCTCGCGCAGCGTCCGCAGGCCCGTCCTGATCGTGCGATGGCGGCCGGGGCCGGGCTCCGGGGCGCCGTCCAGCTCGCGGGCCAGCTTGAGCGGGTCGGGACGCAGGCCGCCGATGATGATCACCAGCGCCACGGCGAACGCCAGCGCCGCGAACGCGAACGGCCCGGCCTTGGCCGCCAGCCCCGCCTGGATGCCCATCCGGTCGGCGGGCTCGGCCAGGTTGGGCCCGGCGACCGAGCCGACCGTCGAGGCCCACACCACCAGCGACAGATGCCGGCCCGCGTGGCCTTGCGGCGACAGATCGGTGGCCGAGTAGCGGGCGGCCAGGCTGCCCGCGCTGCCACCGCCGACCAGCACCAGCCCGGCCAGCAGCAGCGGCCAGTTCCCCAGGCTGATCGCGGCCACCGAGATCGCGCAGCCCGCCAGCGCCGCCAGGTAGGTCAGCGACAGGCCCGCCCGGCGTCCCCCCAGGGTCGACAGCCGCGCGGTCGGCAGCGCGAGCAGCGCCGCCCCGAGCACGGTCGCGGTCCCGGCGAACCCGCTGATCACGGTCGAGCCGGACAGCTCGTCGACGACCACCGAGCTGAGCGCCAGCCCGACGGCCACGCCCACACCGCCCACGATCTGCGCGGCGGACAGGACGACCAGGGTCCGGCGTTGGACGTTGACGAGGTCAGGCAGGGAGACGGGGGGTTTCGTGGGGGTGCTGGTCACCTGTGAAGTCTCGCATATACCCCGACATCACCCTAAAGAGGACAGGCATCCATTTCTCTTGGGAAAGGTGCCTTCTATCAGAAGATGGTGACGGAATCCCCCACCGTGATCGTGCCGGGGGCGTCCGGGATCAGGTTGATGCCGAACCAGACCTTGCCGTCCCACTTGCGGTGGCGGGACAGCGTCCTGATGGGCTCCTTGCCCTTGGCGTAGGTCGCGGTGTCGATCGTGGTCAGCACGCAGCGGTCGCAGCCCTTGGTCACCCGGAAGGAGACCTCGCCGATGCGCAGCCGCCGCCACTCGTCCTCGGCGAACGGCCGTTCCGCCCCGTCGATCACCACGCTGGGCCGGAAGCGGCCCATGGGCAGGGGTGGCCGGACCTCCTCGCCGCGCTCGGCCGCCGTCTCGGCGATCCAGTCGTTGAGCCGGTCGAGGGACGCGGTCGTGGTCAGCAGCAGGGGGTAGCCGTCGGCCAGGCTCACCCGGTCGCCGGGCAGGCCGTACTCGGGGTTGACGGGACGGCGGGTCGGGTCGTCGAGCCAGGCCAGCCGCGCCGGACGGCCGATCAGGTCCGACAGCCAGCGGGCCGCGTCGTCGCCGCAGTCGGTGAGCTCGACCGGCGTGCGCCAGACGGTCACCGTGGTCAGGGTGTCGGTAGGGGTGACGCGCAGTGGGGGCGCGTGCGGGCCGGTCAGGGTGAGGGTGTCGCCGTCCAGCTCGGCCACGCAGGCCAGCAGCATCGGGTGCTCGCGGGCGGTCAGCAGGCCGCCCTGCCCGTCGGTCACCAGGTACCGCCGGTCGCCGGCCAGCCCCCACGGCTGCACCTCGGCCCGGTGGACGTCGTGTCCGGCGGTGGACTTGACGGGATAGAAGTGGATGCTCGCCAGTTCCATGGCCAGGACGGTACCTCACGGCCTCGGGACGGCCTCGGCCCGGTGGGCCGCGGCGACCGGCTCCCGGCGCGTACGGGCGGACAGGGCCACCGTGCCCAGGGCCGCGACGCCGAGCACGGCCCCGATCCAGCCCACGGACGGGTACCCGGCACCCGCCCCGATGGCCAGCCCGCCGAGCCACGGGCCGACGGTGATGCCGACGTTGAAGGCGGAGACGTTCATCGCGGCGGCCATCGTGGGGGCGTCCTTGGCCAGGGTGAAGGCGCGGGTGTTCAGCGTCGGGTTGGTGGCGAAGCCGAACGCCCCGAGCAGCACGATCAGCGGGACGGCCAGCACCGCGACCGGCGCCGCCAGGGCCAGCAGGACCGAGGTCACGACCAGGCCGGCGATGCCCGCGTACAGGGTCGGGAACGGGCGCGCGTCGGCGGTGCGCCCGCCGATGGTGATGCCGATCGTCGCGCCGACGCCGTACAGGGCCAGGACGGCGGGCACCCAGGCCGCCTCCATGCCCGTGGTGTCCACCAGCATCGCGCTCAGGTAGCTGAAGGAGACCAGCAGCGCGCCGGTCGCCAGCGAGGTGGTGGCGAGGGCGATCCACAGGCGCGGGTTCAGCGTCGAGCGCAGTTCGTCGGCGATGCGCGGCGCGTTCTCCTGCTCCGGCCGGCCGCCGGGGATCGTGGCCAGAACGCCCACGGCCGCCAGCGCCGACAGCGCGGCCACGGCCCAGAACGCGGCGCGCCAGCCGAGGTGCTGGCCGATGACCGTGCCCAGGGACAGCCCGAGGACGGTGGCCACGGTCAGCCCGCCCACCAGCACGCTCATGGCCTTGCCCCTGGCGTTCGGTGGCACCAGGCCGATCGCCGTGGAGGCCGCGACCGCCCAGAACCCGGCGTAGACGACCGCGCCCGCCACGCGAGTGGCGAACAGCAGGCCGTAGCTCGACGTCAGGGCCCCGGCCACGTGCGTCAGCGTGAAGACCAGCATGAACGTCAGCAACGCCGTACGGCGCGGCCAGCGCAACGTGACCACGGCCAGCACCGGCGCCCCCACCAGCATCCCGATCGCGAACGCCGAGATCAGCAGTCCCGCGTCCGGGACGGACACGCCGAGGTCGGCGGCCATCTCCGGCAGCAGTCCGGCCAGCATCAACTCCGAGGTGCCCTGGGCGAAGATCGCCAACCCCAGGATGAACACCGCCAAAGGCATGATCGACACTCCTGTTTTAGAACGTTCAGTACAAAATTCGGCCATCAAAAAGAGAACGGCGCGAGGTCAGAAAGCGGTCAGCGCGGTCGTCGCGATGGATTCGAGCACCGCCCGGCCCGCCCCGCCCCTGGCCGCGACGCGCAAGCCGCTGACCGTGGCCACGACGAAGTGCGCCAGCGCCAGGGCGTCCTTGCCGGCGTCGATCTCGCCGCGGGCCTGCCCGCGCTCGATCGCGCCCCGCAGCGCCTCCACCCGTCGCTCACCGTCGCGGCGCAGCAGGGCGGCGATGCCGGGATCGTGCGGGGCCACCTCCACCAGGGCGTTGACCACCAGGCAGCCGGCCGGGTCGCCGGCCTCCGGATCGACCGCCTGCCACAGCACGGTCCGGATCTTCTCCACGACCGGCAGGCCGGAGTCCATGAGCTCGATCAGCGCGGACGTGCGCTCCTCGTGGTAGCGGCGAAGGGCCCGCTCGTAGAGATCGCGCTTGCTCGCGAAGGTGTTGTAGATGCTGCTGCGGCCGAGGCCGGTGGCCGCGCACAGGTCCTGGGTCGAGGTGCCTTCGTAGCCCGCGTCCCAGAACGCGCGCATGGCTGCCTCGACGGCGCGGTCCTCCTCGAACGTGCGTGGTCGTGCCATGACGAGCACGCTAGCACGTTTTGGACTGATCGATACAAATATGGGGGGTCAGGTGGTCTGGCGGAACGTGTCCAGGAACACCTTGCGGGCCTCGGCCTGGTCGTCCCACTTCAGCTCGGGCATGTCGAACGAGATCGTGAAGGCGGTCTTGTCGTCGAGCGTGACGTACCGGGTCAGGGCGTGCATCGGGACGCCGTCCGCCGAGGTGTAGGTGTACTCCCAGTCGGCGGCCTTCCAGCCCCGGTAGTCCGTGGCCTGGAGCTGCACCTGGATGTAGCCCTCCACGCCGCCGTCGGCCTCGCGCCGGCTCAGCTCGGCGAGCCCGTCGGCCTGCGGGGCGGCCTGCTCGACCGTGATCCGCGTGCCGGAGTCCTTGGGGCCGGTGAACGTGGCCGCGTCCCCCGAGGTGGCGAGCTTCCAGCCGTCCGGCGCCGCCGCCGCGAAGCCGGGCGCGGTGTGCTCCTTGTAGCCGTCGGGCACCGGGGACGGTCCGGCCTTGCTCGGCGCCGCGCTCGCGGAGGCGCCCGGCGACGCGCCGGGCGAGACCTGGGGCGAGCCGCCGGACAGGATGACCGCGATCGCGCCGATCACCACGGCCACGCCCGCGACCGCGCCGGCGATCAGCAGCGGTGTGGGCCTGCCGTTACGCGTCCAGGGGCCGCCGCCCTCCTGGGCCCGGCGGCGGCTCGTGCCGGAACGCGAGGAGCCGGAGCGCGAGGGACCGGTCCGCGCGGAGCCGGTTCGCGTCGAGCCGGTGCGTGTGGAGCCGGTCCGCGACTGGCCGGTGCGCGTGGCGTCCGAGCGCGGTGAGGAGCCGGGCAGGGTCGCCAGGCGGCTGTGCCTGATGTCGTGCGACAGGTCGCGCGAGTGCTCGCGCAGGTCGTCGGCCGAGGCCAGCGGCCACGGGGCCGAGGTGGCCGCCGCCCTGCTGTCCGAGGTCAGCGGCAGGATCGGCTGCGGCGCGGGCGGGACGGGCGCGTCGAGGTCGTCGGGATCGTCGGCGGGCGGCTCCATCCGGTGCGGCCCCGAGGGGCCGCCGAAGGCGTCGAAGCCGCCGGCCGGGGACGGGAGCTGGTCGGTGCGATGGCTGCCCGACGGGCTCGACAGCCCGTCGTAGGGCGGCATCGCGTACCCGCCCGCCGGGCCGGCCAGCGGGTCGTACGGCACCCGCACCGGCCCCGAAGGGGTCTCCACGATGCGCGACGGCATCGGCCCGGACGGGAACTCCAGCGGCGGCATCAGCCCCAGCGGCGTCTGGTCCGGCTCGCCCGGCAGCGTCTCGACCGGGCGCGGCCGGGCCGAGCCGTGGGCGCGCAGCACCGCTTCGAGCATCTCGGCGACCTGCTCGGAGGCGAGTCGTTCGGCCGGGTTCTTGCGCAGCAGGCCCTCGATCACCGGCAGCAGCGAGCCGGCCCGCTGCGGCCTGACCGGCTCCTGGGTGAGCACCGCGCCCAGCACGGCGATCGCGTCCGGCCCCTCGTACGGCGGCCGCCCCTCCACGGCCGCGTACAGCGTCGCGCCGAAGGACCACAGGTCGGCCGCCTGCCCGATCGGCTGACCGGACAGCCGCTCCGGCGGCACGTACGCGGGCGAGCCCATGAGCAGCCCGGTCTGCGTGATCGTCACGTCGCCCTCGATGGCGGCGATGCCGAAGTCGGTCAGCACCACCCGGTCCGAGGTCAGCAGCACGTTGCCCGGCTTGATGTCGCGGTGCAGGATGCCGGACGCGTGCGCGTGCCGGAGGGCGTCGAGCACGCGGATGCCGATCTCGGCGGCCTGGATCACCGGCAGCGGCCCGCTCTGCCGTACGGCCTGCTCCAGCGACCAGGCGCGGACCAGTTCCATCACGATCCACGGACGGCCGTCCTCCTCGACGACGTCGTGGACGGTGACGATGCCCGGATGCGTCAGCCGCGCGGCCGACCTGGCCTCGCGCAGCATGCGCCGGTGCGCCATCTGCGTGCCCGCCTGATCCAGCCCGTACGGCAGGATCAGCTCCTTCACCGCCACGTCCCGGTCGAGCAGCACGTCGTGGGCGTGCCACACCATCCCCATGCCGCCCCTGCCGACCGGCGACATCAACCGGTAACGCCTGCCGACCAGACGCCCCTGGCTCTGCGGGTCACCCCCCGGTGCACCCTGGTCCGGGCCGGGCCCGCCGAGCAAGCGGTCGGCTGCCATCTTGCCGCCCCCATTCAGCCTCATCTGTCACATCAGAGCGTGACCACTTCGTGCGGTAGATCGCCGTACGCGACACCGTGCGCCATGCGCTACTTGCAGATTATGAGGTTCGCCACGATATCGGCGGAAAATCGGTAATGGAAGGCGATGGCCCTTTACAACCGTCCTGACCTGCCGATATACGGCTTTTCAAACTGATCACTTACTCAGCGGCGAGCGCGATCAAGGCGCTGGTGAACGCCTGTGCGGGCGGCTCGACCAGCCCCGCCCCGACCTGACCGGTGCCCGCCACCCGCCCGGCGATCCCGGTGTTGACGACCGGCAGAATGCCCGTCCTCGCGACGAGCGTCACGTCGATGCCGACGGGCGTGCCGCGGAATCCGAGCCCGGGAATCTGGTAGGCGGGGTGCTCGGCGAGCGTGATCTCGTACATCGAGCGGGTGGCCCGTACCGCGTCGGCGACCTCGCCGCCGACGAAGCGCACGATCGCGGGGGCGGCGGCCATCGCGAAGCCGCCCAGCCCGGAGGTCTCGGTGATCGTGGAGTCGCCGATGTCGGGGTTGGCGTCCTGGGGGCCGTACGCGCCGAGGTAGAGCCCGTCCGGCACCCCGGCGGGGCCGGTGAACCAGCGTCCGCCGAGCCCGGAGACCTGCACGCCGAAGTCGGTGCCGTTCCTGGCCATGGCCACGACCAGCGACGAGCCGGGGATGTCGCGGGCGGCGTCCGTGCTCACCTTGCCCGCGGCCATGCCCGCGTTGAGGAAGAAGTGGTCATTGCCGTTGATGAAGCGCAGCACCTGCGCCGCCTGCGCGGGCGCGGCCTCGACCACGGCCGGGGCCAGCTCGCGCAGCAGCAGGGAGGTGGCCGCGCGGTTGCGGTTGTGCAGCTCGTCGCCCATCTGCAGGGCCTGGGCGATCAGCGAGCGCAGGTCCACTGGGCCGGTACGGGCCAGCGTCGCCGCCAGGACCGGGCCGAGCACCTCGTCCATCCAGCGCAGCCGGTCGAGCACCTCGGGGCCGTACGCGCCGTACCTGAGCACCTTGCCCAGGCCCTCGTTCAGCGAGCAGTAGGCGGTGCCGCCGTGCTCCTCGTCGCGGACCTCCAGCAGCCACATCGACGGGCTCACCACGCCCGCCATCGGCCCCACCACGGCGTGCTCGTGACAGGGCCGCAGGGCGACCGCGCCCGCCGCCAGCCCGGCCTCGGCCTCCCGCTCGTCGCCGGCCAGGCCCTCCAGCAACATCGCGCCGATCAGCGCGCCGCGCATCGGGCCCGAGGCGCGTTCCCACTCGATCGGCGGCCCGGCGTGCAGGAACGTGCCCACGGGCAGCACCTCGGCGGCCCGCCGCAGGCCCACCAGGTACGGCCGCGCGCCGGTGAGCCTGCGCACGGCCAGCTCGTTGGCGGCCGTCCTGCGCGGGTCGGCCAGCACCTTGGCCAGGGCGTCGGCGGTGCCGGGCAGCGGCGGACGCCAGGCGACGGGCGTCGTCGGCACGGCCTGGGCCGCCAGCGCCTCGTCGAGCAGCCCCGCGCCGACGGTGATCACCCGCGGCGGCCCCGACAACAGGCTCACGACACCCTCCCGGCGACACGGCGAACGGCAACGGACGGAACCAGGGCGGCGGGGGTCACAGGAGGCTCCGGGCGTGTCGGGCGGCCTCGGCGTTGGAGACGAACACGGCCGCCCCGGCCTCGCGCAGCGCGGCGGCCTGCCGGTGCAGGTCCTGCGGGTCGCCCGCGCTGCCGACGAGGGCCACCACGACGGTGGCGGGCGTACGGGCGACGGCCGGCGCCAGCGACGCCGCCGGGTCGAGGTCGGCGACGTGGCCGAGCACGACGTCCAGGAGCACCACCTCGTCCGCCCGGACGCGTGACAGGGCCTCCAGGCGCAGCGTCGGGTCGATCATCGGGTGCGCCCTGCCCCTGGTGTAGGCGTCGTCCCCGAAGTCGGTGAACTCGCCGGGCCCGGCGAGGACGGCGGCCTCCGCGCACAGCGTGCCGCCCGCGTACAGCCCCCTGACGCTCCGCGGCTCCCCGCGCAGCGCCCCCGGCCACGACGGCCACTCGGGCACGCTTCGGCCCAGGGCCCGCAGCGTCCGCGCGGCGGCCTCGGTGAGGTCGGTCTCCGGCAGCATCGCCTCCACCACCGGCGTGCGCAGCCCCGCGGCCACCTCCCGGACGGCCCGCGCCACCTCCGGGTCCGGCGGCTTGCCGACCAGCACGACCAGCTCGGTGGCCGGATCGTCGTCGAGCAGCCGCAGCGCGCGCATCGTGGACAGCCCGCCGACCTCGGCCGACAGGTCCCTGCCGCCCACGCCGATGATGTGGCTGACGCCCGCCTCCGCCCAGTCGAGCAGGCACGACACCTGCTGGGCGCCCGTGCCGGAGGCGGCGACCAGGCCGACGGGCCCCGGCCGCAGCACGTTGGCGAAGCCGAGCCCGACGCCCGCGACCACGGCGGTGCCGCAGTCGGGCCCCATGACCAGGACGCCGCGCTCCTCGGCCAGCTCCTTGAGCCACCGCTCCTGGGCCGGGGGCACGCCGTCGCTGAAGATCATCACCGGCAGCCCGGCCTCGACGGCGTCGTACGCCTCGCAGAAGGCGTGCTCGCCGGGCACGGACACCAGGACCAGGTCGGCCGGCGTCCTGGCGGCCGATCGGGTGGTGCGCGGCGGCTGCTCCCCGGCGGTGGTCGTACCGGCGGTGGTCCGGGCGGCCAGGCGGGCGTCCAGCTCCTCGACGGCCCGCGCGGGGTCGCCGCCGCGGACGGCGATCAGCAGGTCGCCGGGCCCCGCGGGCGGGGGCTCGAACCCGAGGTCGCGCACGATGGCGAGGTTGAGCTCGGTGGCCATGGCCACCATCGCCACCTCCACGCCCGGCATTTCGGTCAACGTACGACTTATTCGCATCAGGGTGACTGAGTCGTGGTACGTCCCTTTTCGGAGCTGGATCAGGTCGTCGCTCACCGGCGCCCGCTCAACGCCCGGACCGAGTCGAGCCCGATCGAGATGCCCTGCGCGAGATCGGCGCCCGAGGTGTGGCCCAGCCGGTGCAGCCGCCGCAACGCCGGTTCGAGCGCCTGCCTGCCCGCGATGCCGCGCAGCACGCCGGTCACCTCCGGGCTGGCCTCGCCCCTGGCCGCGCAGTGCAGCAGCGTCGCCGAGATCGGCGTCGTACGGGTGCGCGCGTCGAAGGTGACGGTGGCCGCGAGCCAGTCGGCCAGCCAGACCGCCCGTTCCGTGCCGGTCGCCGCGCCGAGGTGCCTCAGCGTCACCAGCAGCCCGGCCAGCACGTCGTCGCCGCTCGGCGTGAGCCCGGGACCGAGCCCCACGAGCCGTTCCGCCGCCATCACCGCGCCCAGCAGCCGGGCCTGCGCGCAGCTGCTCGCCAGCAGCTCGACCGCGTCGTTCCCGGCCAGGCCGGGCCGTCCCGGGCCGTCCAGGACGATGCCGGCCAGGCTGAGCGGGTCCACCGGGCCCAGCGCGGGAGCCGGGTCCCACCAGCGGCGTACGCCGAGGCTCAGCGAGCCCAGCTCGACGCCGCGGTCGCCCACGGAGGCGTCGTCACCCACGGTGACATGGGGGAGTGGCGTGGCCATCAGCACCGAGTTGGGCAGCCGGGCCGCCTCGCCGGTGATGAGGGCGATCACCGACGGCTCGCAGTCGGTCCTGACCTCCAGGTATATCCCCGCCGAGAACGCCGCGAGCACCCGGGCCGGGCTGCGCGGCCCCTCCAGCACGGGACGCACGGCGGTGCTCGCCGCGCCCGTCACGCGGACGCGGGAACGCCGCGCATGAGTACTGACGGTCACCGAACCTCCCATCGGACCCTGGTCCTGACCGTAGAACGGCCGGAGAACCCTCCGTACGGAGAAATTTGCCAACAGTCAGCGGGAAGGTTGGCTCTTCCTGACAGACCACCTGTGGAGTCACAATCACCACATGGAGCCCCCCGTGCGTCTGGCCAGCACCGGAACGATCATCCACGGCGTCTCCGTCGGAGAGGTGCTCGGCGTCTCGACACTGGCCGAGGCCAGGCTGATCGCGGGGGAGAGCGGGCTCGGACGCATCGTGCAGCGGCTCAACGTCATGGAGGTGCCCGACATCCTGGCCTGGGTCAAGCCGCACGAGCTGCTGCTGACCACCGGCTACCCGCTGCGCAACACGCCGCAGTCGCTCGGCCGCCTGGTCGCCGACCTGGACGAGCGCGGCCTGGCCGCCCTGGCGATCAAGCTCGGCCGGTACGTGGACGAGCTGCCCGCCGAGATGACCGAGCAGGCCGACCGGCTCGGCTTCCCGCTCATCCTGCTGCCCAACGACGTCGGCTTCGACGACATCCTCAACCAGGTGCTCACCGACATACTCAACCGCCAGGCCGCCGTGCTCGCCCGCGCCGAGGAGGCGCACCGGGCGCTGGTCCACGTGGTGCTGGCCGGCGGCGGGCTGAACGAGGTCGCCGCCGAGGTGGCCCAGCTCCTCGACGTGGCCGTGGCCGCCGTGGACGGCTCCGGCCGGGTCCTGGCCACCGCCGGGGCGGCCGAGCACGTCGCCGCGCTGCGCGAGTCGATCTCCCGCGAGGGCCCGCCGCCCGCGCGGACCGCCGACGCGTCCGGGCGCGGCAGGTCGTTCGCCTCGGCCCCCGTGCTGGCCGGCGGCCACCACCACGGCCGGATCGTCGCCTACAGCGCCACCGGCGCGATCAGGGACAGCGACATCGGCATCCTCGAACGCGCCGCGACCGTCGCCGCGCTGGTGGTGACCCGGCAGGAGGCGGTCAACGCCGTCGAGAGCAAGTACCGGGCCGACTTCCTGCGCGACGTGCTCACCGGCCGGGCCGGGACGGCCGAGCGGGTCGACGCCAGGGCCAGGGCGTTCGGCTGGGACCTGGCGCGGCCGGTGATCGTGCTGGTGGCCGAGCTCGACCCCGACGGCGACGAGCGCAGCGCCCAGGACCGGCTGGTGTCCTGCTGGACGGCGGCCGTCCGGCGGCACGACCCGCGCGGCGCGGTGGCCGGGTTCTCGCACGAGGTCGTCGCCGTGGTGGACGCCTCGCTCGACGCCGCCAGGGTGGCCAAGGACGCGGCCTCGGCGTTCGCCGACGTGCCGCCCGCGACGTTCTCGACCGGGACCTCGCGGCCGAGCCCGGGGGCCGGGACGCTGCCGGAGGCGTACTCGCAGGCGCTGAAGGCGGCCCGGGTGGGCCGGCAGCTCCACGGGCCGGGCGCGGTCGCGCACTTCGATCAGCTCGGCGTCTACCGGCTGCTGTCGCTGGTGAACGACACCGGCGAGCTGCACGCGTTCGTCCGCGAGACGCTGGGCCCGCTGGCCTGGGACGAGGACGCCGAGAACGCCGACCTGCGGCGCACCCTCCAGGTGCTCCTGGAGACCAATCTCAACGTCGCCGAGACCGCCCGCAGGCTGCACTTCCACTACAACACGCTGCGCTACCGGATCGGGAAGCTGGAACGCCTGCTCGGCAACTTCACCGACGACCCCCACCTGCGGCTCAACCTGACCCTGGCCCTGCACGTGCTGCGCATGCGCGGCATCTAGGCTTGGGGCTCGTGGATCTGGATTTCGAACTGCGTTCCGAGTACATCCCGCTGTGCGACCTGCTGAAGTACTGCGGGGTCACCGAGACCGGCGGCATGGCCAAACATCTCATCGCCGAGGGCCTGGTCCAGGTCGACGGCGAGGTCGAGCTGCGGAAGACGGCCAAGATCCGCACGGGCCAGGTGGTCAGCGGCGACGGGTTCACGATCCACGTGCAATAACGGCCCGCCGTATCCGGATGGTCGCGACACCCCTTATTGTGCTCTCCGACATGTTCGGAAGACGTCGCCGCTGGTCAGGCGGAAGATTGAGGTGGGTTCGCGGTGTTCAGGTGGAAGCTGCACGGCGACGGGAAACATCTGACGCCGGGAGAGGTCGTCAAGCCTGACGAGCGGCTCTCCTGGCCCAGGATGGTGGGCATCGGCGCCCAGCACGTCATCGCGATGTTCGGCGCGACGTTCGTGTTCCCGCTGGTCATGGGGCTCGACGCGAACCTGGCCGTGATGATGTCCGGCGTCGCGACGATCCTGTTCCTGCTGATCGTCAAGGGCAGGATCCCCAGTTACGTCGGGTCCAGCGCGTCCTTCGTGGGGGCCGTGGTGGCGATCCGGGCGGCCGGGGGCGGCGACGCGACCGTCACCGGCGCGCTGCTGGCGGTCGGCGTCGTGCTGGGCCTGTGCGGGCTGGCCATCCACCTGCTGGGCGTGCAGATCATCCACCGCGTCTTCCCGCCGATCGTCACCGGCGGCGTGGTGATGCTGATCGGGTTCGGCATGGCCTACGTCGCGGCCGACGTCTACTGGCCCAAGGACCCGTGGGTGGCGCTGCTCACGATGGCGGCCACGTTCGTGTTCATCGGGGTCTTCAAGGGCTTCCTCGGACGGATCGGCGTGCTGCTCGGCCTGGTCTTCGGGTTCGTGCTGTCATGGGTCTGGGACCTGGTGGGCGGCAAGATCCTGTCCCCCGACGCCACCGGCAAGGTGACCGAGCACTTCCGCGTCGACCTCCAGGGCGTCGCCAAGGCCGACTGGATCGGCCTGCCGTCGCTGCACGGGCCCGTGTTCGAGGTGTCGGCGATCGTGCTGGTGCTGCCGGTCGTGATCGCGCTCATCGCCGAGAACGTCGGCCACGTCAAGGCCGTCGGCGAGATGACCGGCGCGGACGTCGACGGCTACATGGGCCGCGCCATCATGGCCGACGGCGTCGGCACCGTGGTCGCCACCTCGGTCGGCGGCCCGGCCACCACCACGTACGCCGAGAACATCGGCGTCATGGCGGCCACCAAGGTCTACTCCACGGCCGCCTACTACATCGCGGCGGTCATCGCGATCCTGTTCGGCCTGTGCCCCAAGTTCGGCGCGCTCGTGGCCGCGACCCCCGACGGCGTGCTCGGCGGCGTCACCACCATCCTGTACGGCATGATCGGCCTGCTCGGCGCCAAGATCTGGATCGAGAACAAGGTGAACCTGTCCGACCCGGTCAACCTGGTCCCGGTCGGCGCGGGCATCATCATCGCCATCGGTCCGGTCGCGTTCCCGATCACCAGCACGTTCTCCCTGAGCGGCATCGCGCTCGGCACGATCGTGCTGCTCGTCGGCTACCACCTGCTGCGCGCCACGCGCCGCGAACCGGTGCCCGAAACCGGCCGATAACCCCTCTCTTTCCGGCCGGCGACCCTCCCGTACGAGAGGTTCGCTCTGGCGACCGCGGGATGTTTGGCAGATCATGCCCGTGTAGCCGCCTTGCGGCGGTCCTAATGTGCCCGCAAAGGCACGGTCGCCGGCCCGGAAGAGAGGGCGCAGATGGTTTTCGGATGGACCAGACACGGTGACGGCAGGCATCTGGCGCCCGGCGAGGTGGTCAGGCCCGACGAGCGGCTGAGCTGGCCGCGCATGGTCGGCTTCGGCGCCCAGCACGTGATCGCGATGTTCGGCGCCACGTTCGTGTTCCCGCTGGTCATGGGGCTCGACCCGAACGTCGCCGTGATGATGTCGGGCGTCGCGACGATCATGTTCCTGCTGATCGTGAAGGGCAAGGTGCCCAGCTACCTGGGCACCAGCGCGTCGTTCGTCGGCGGCGTGTTCGCCATCAGGGCCGCCGTCGGCACCGACCAGTCCGTCGCGGACGCCCTCGTGACCGGCTCGATCCTGGTGGCCGGGCTCGTGCTGGCGCTCGCGGGGCTGGCCGTGCACCTGCTCGGGGTGCAGATCATCCACCGGATCTTCCCGCCCGTCGTCACCGGCGCGGTGGTGATGCTCATCGGGTTCGGGCTGGCGTACGTGGTCGCCGACGTCTACTGGGGGCAGGACCAGTGGGTGGCGCTGGTGACGATGCTGGTGACGTTCGTCGTGATCGTGGCGTTCAAGGGGTTCGCCGGGCGCGTCGGGGTGCTGATCGGGCTGGTCGCCGGGTTCGCGCTGTCGTGGGTGCTGGACCGGGCGGCCGGTCCGGTCACCTCCGTGCTGCCCGGCCAGAACCTGCGCGACGCGGCCGGCGCGGCCTGCCCGGCGGAGGGTACGTACTGCGTGGCCACGGCCTTCCCGCACGACCGGGTCAGCTTCGACGCCGTGGCCAAGGCCGACTGGTTCGGGCTGCCGGACTTCCACGCGCCCGACTTCCGCTTCTCCGCGGTGCTGCTCGTGCTGCCCGCGGTGATCGCGCTCATCGCCGAGAACGTCGGTCACGTCAAGGCCGTCGGCGAGATGACCGGCACCGACGTCGACCCCTACATCGGCCGGGCGATCATCGCCGACGGCGCCGCCACCGTCGTCACCAGCGCCGTCGGCGGCTCGCCCACGACCACCTACGCCGAGAACATCGGCGTCATGGCCGCCACCAAGGTCTACTCCACGGCCGCCTACTACATCGCCGGCGTGATCGCGATCCTGTTCGGCCTGTGCCCGAAGTTCGGCGCGCTGGTCGCCGCCACGCCGGGCGGCGTGCTCGGCGGCGTCACCGTCATCCTGTACGGCATGATCGGACTACTCGGCGCCAAGATCTGGATCGAGAACCGGGTGGATTTCGCCGACCCGGTCAACATGGTCCCGATCGGCGCGGGCATCATCCTGGCGATCGGACCGGTGACGCACATGATCGGCGGAGACTTCTCCCTTGAGGGCATCGCGCTCGGCACCGTCGTGGTGGTGGGCGGCCACCACCTGCTGCGCGTCATCGCCGGACGCTCCCCGCGGCCGGTCCAGGGCGAGGCCGGGTGAAGCCGCCGCCGTTCGCCTACCACGCGCCCCGCGACCTCGGCGAGGCGCTGCGGACGCTCGCGGAGGTAGACGGCAAGGTGCTGGCCGGCGGCCAGAGCCTGATCCCCATGCTCAACATGCGGCTTGCCGCCCCCGGCCACGTCGTCGACATCAACCGCCTGGCCGTCCTGGACACCGTGGAGGCGGGCGGCGACGGGGTGCGCGTGGGCGCGCTGGCCCGGCACTCGCGGGTGGCCCGGTCCGGCGCGCACCCGCTGCTGACGAAGGCGCTGCGGCTGGTCGCCCATCCCGTGATCCGCAACCGGGGCACGGTCGTCGGGAGCCTGGTGCACGCCGATCCGGCCGCCGAGCTGCCCGCGGTGCTGGCCGTCCTGGGCGGCTCGGTACGGCTGGCCCGCTGGAGCGCCGCCGGGATCACCGAGCGGGACGTGCCGGCCCGGGAGTTCTTCGTCGGGCCCATGGAGTCCGACGTCCGCCCCGGCGAGCTGGCCGTGTCGGCGTACTTCCCGGCGCTCGGCGGCCGGGCCGGGACGGCGTTCCAGGAGGTGTCCCGGCGGCACGGCGACTACGCCCTGGCCGGCGTCTGCGCCGTGGTCACGCTCGACGACGACCTGCGCATCGCCGCGGCCCGGGTCGCCTGCGTCGGCGTGGGCCCGGTCCCCGTCCTGATGGACGTGACGCGCGAGTGCGGCCACCGGCCGGCCGCGAGCGTCGACTGGCCCGCCGTCGCGCGGACCGTGCGGGAGGGCACCGACCCCGAGGGGGACATCCACGCCACCGCGGCCTACCGGCGGCACCTGGTGGGCGTGCTGGCCGAACGGGCACTGCGCGAAGCGGCACGGGAGGGGACGGCGACCGGTGGAACATGAGATCACGCTGACCGTGAACGGCACGGCCAGGCGGGTCAGCGTCCCCGGACGCCGCCTGCTGTCCGACTGCCTGCGTCACGACCTCGGCCTGACCGGCACCCACGTCGGCTGCGAGCACGGCGTCTGCGGCTGCTGCACGGTGCTGCTCGACGGCGAGCCGGTCCGGTCGTGCCTGACGTTCGCGGTCACCGTGGACGGGCGCGAGATCACCACCGTCGAGGGCCTGGCCGGCCCGGACGGGCTCTCGCCGGTGCAGCGGGCCTTCGCCGAGTGCCACGGCCTGCAGTGCGGCTTCTGCACCCCGGGCTTCCTGTGCACGGTGACCGCCCTGCTGGCCGACAACCCGGCGCCCACCCACGAGGAGGTGCTCGAAGGCGTCTCCGGCAACCTGTGCCGGTGCACCGGCTACCAGAACATCATCAAGGCCGTCCACCGCGCCGCCGAGCTGCTGGCGGAGGAGTCATGAGCCTGGTTCCAGCCGGTGGGCCGTGTGTGGAGGTGTCGTGAGCACCAGACTGTTCGGTGAGCCGGTGCAGCGGCGGGAGGACCCGAGACTGCTCACCGGCCAGGGCCGCTACCTCGACGACCTCGGCCGCGACGCGCTCGCCGCCGCGTTCGTCAGGTCGCCCCACGCCCACGCCCGCGTCGGCGACATCGACGTGTCCGCCGCGCTCGACGTGCCGGGCCTGGTCGCGATCTACACCTGGGAGGACCTGCCCGAGCGGGTCGGCCGGCCGCTGCCGCTGCTCATCCCGCACCCGGCGCTCACCCACGGGCGCACGGCGTACCCGCTGGCCAGGGAGGTCGTGCGGCACGTGGGCGAGCCCGTGGTCATGGTCGTGGCCGCCGACCGGTACGCCGCCGAGGACGCCTGCGCGCTCATCGAGGTCGCCTACGAGCCGCTCAAGCCGGTCGTCGGCCTGGCCGAGGCGGTGCAGGGCGCCCAGCTCGTGCACGAGGACGTGCCGGGGAACGTGGGGGCGCACCTCGTCCAGGAGGTGCCCGGGGCCGACGGCAGGGGCGCGCGCGAGGCCGTCGAGGGCGCGCCGCACACGCTGGCCTTCCGGCTCGACATCGAGCGCAGCGCCAGCACGCCCCTGGAGGGACGCGGCGTGCACGCCCGCTGGGACGGCCGCGACCTGCGCGTGCACTCCAGCACGCAGACCTCCACCAGCGTGCGCATGGCCGTCGCCGCCGCGCTCGGGCTGCCGCTGCCGCAGGTCGAGGTGATCGCGCCGGACGTCGGCGGCGGCTTCGGCGTCAAGATCGTGCACCCGTGGCCGGAGGAGATCCTGGTGCCGTGGGCCGCGATGACGCTCGGCCGCGAGATCAAGTGGACCGAGGACCGCAGGGAGCACTTCATCTCCTCGGCCCACGAACGCGCCCAGATCCACCACGTGCGCGTCGGCTTCGACGACGACGGCCGCGTCCTGGGCCTGGACGTGACGATCCTGCACGACCACGGCGCCTACACGCCGTACGGGATCATCGTCCCCATCGTCACCTCCACGCAGTTGCTGGGGCCGTACAAGCCGGGGGCCTACCGGGTCGAGTTCACCGCGGTCTACACCAACACCGTGCAGGTCACGCCCTACCGCGGGGCCGGCCGCCCGCAGGGCGTGTTCTGCATGGAGCGGACCATGGACAAGATCGCCCGCTACCTCGGCAAGGACCGGACCGAGGTGCGCGCGGCCAACTTCATCCGGCCCGAGGAGTTCCCGTACGACCAGGGGATGATCTTCCAGGACGGCCGCCCGCTCGTCTACGACAGCGGGAACTACCCGGAGATGCTCCGCATGATCAAGGAGCTGATCGGCTGGGACACCTTCGAGCGGCGTCCCGGCCGGGGGATCGGCATCGGCTGCTACGTCGAGGGCACCGGGGTCGGCCCGTACGAGGGCGGGCACGTGCAGATCACCTCCGACGGCCGGGTGCACGTCTCGACCGGCCTGACCTCCCAGGGGCAGGGCCACGAGACCGCCTTCGCCCAGATCGCCGCCGCCGAGCTGGGCGTGCCCATCGACCGCGTCAGCGTGGTCACCGGCGACACCCGCAGGTTCGGGTACGCGGTGGGCACCTTCGCCTCCCGGGCCGCCGTCGTCAGCGGCAACGCCATCGCCCTGGCCTGCCGGAAGGTCAAGGAGAAGGCCCTGCGCATCGCGGCCGAGGCGCTGGAGGCCGACCCGGCCGACCTGGAGATCGACGACGGCATGGTGCACGTCGTCGGCGCGCCGACCGCCGCGATCCCGCTCTCGACGGTGGCCGTGCTGGCCAACCCGCTGCGGTACGCCTTCGACGAGGAGACGGCCAGGGCGACCCAGTTCTCCGGCGTGGCCGACCCGTCCCGGCCGCCGGTGGCCGAGGGCGACGAGCCGGGTCTGGAAGGGCGCGGCTACTACTCGCCGATCAGGTCCACGTTCGCCTCCGGCATGCACGCGGCCATCGTGGAGACCGACCCGGACACCGCCGAGATCAAGGTCGTCAGGTACGCCGTCGTGCACGACTGCGGCCGGCTGATCAACCCGATGATCGTGGAGGGCCAGATCCACGGGGGAGTGGCCCAGGGCATCGGCGGCGCCCTGTACGAGCGCATGGAGTACGACGTCCACGGCCAGCTCGTCAACGCCTCCTTCATGGACTTCCTCATGCCGTACGCCACCGAGATCCCCCCGATCGAGACCGCCCACCTGGAGACGCCCTCGCCGCTCAACCCGCTCGGCATCAAGGGCGCGGGCGAGGCCGGCGTGATCCCGGTGTCGGCGGTCATCGCCTCGGCGATCGAGGACGCCGAGGGCATCGAGATCGACCGCATGCCCATCTCGCCGTCCGACCTGTTCGGGCTGCGTATGCGATGATCTGCGGCATGCTCGCTCCCGGCGCCGGCCTGACCGCCTTCCCCGACGTCCCCGACGACGTGCGGACGATCGACCTGGCCTGGAACGGGATCACGCACGTGCCCGACCGGGTGGCCGGGCTCGGCTCGCTGGAGGAGCTGCGGCTCGACGGCAACCGGCTGCGCGAGCTGCCCGGCCTGTCCGGCCTGACCGCGCTGCGCGCCCTGCACCTCGACGGCAACGAGCTGAGCGAGGTCCCCGCCTGCCCGCCCGGCCTGGAGACCCTGTTCCTCTACGGCAACCGGATCGAGCGTCTGCCCGGCGACCTCGGCCCGCGCCTGCGCCACCTGGCGCTCGGCGGCAACCGGCTGACCTCCGTGCCCGCCGCGTTGTGGAAGCTGACCGCGCTCGAATCCCTCAACCTCGCCGAGAACGCCCTCACCGAGATCTCCCCGGACATCGGCGGCCTGACCCGGCTGCGCATGCTCGACCTCGGCCACAACCGGCTCGCCTCGATCCCGCCCGAGGTGGGCGACCTGCCGCTCACCGACTACCTCTACCTGAGCGACAACGGCTTCACCGACGTCCCCGCCGCGCTCGGCCGCCTCGACCGGCTGGCCTACCTCAACCTGACCGACAACCGGCTGACCAGGCTCCCGGACGCGCTCGGGTCGATGACGTCCCTGGTGGAGCTGCGGCTGTACAACAACCGGCTGGAGGCGCTGCCCGAGACCGTCGGCGGGCTCGGCAGCCTGCGCGAGCTGCACCTGCAGGGCAACCGGCTGACCCGGCTGCCCGCCTCCCTCGCGGCGCTGACCGGGTTGCGCGTGCTCGACCTGCGCAACAACCACCTGAGCGAGCTGCCCGTGCTGCCGTCCGGGATCACCCATCTCGACCTGCGCAACAACCGGCTGCGCGAGCTGCCCGACTCGCTCGCGGCGCTGACCGGGCTGCGCAAGCTCGACCTGCGCTGGAACAAGCTCTACGACGACCCGCCGGTGCTCGGTCTCCTGCGCGCCCGGGGCTGCGTCGTCCTGCGCTGAACCGGCGCGGGCGGCCGTGCGTACCTCCGCACATGACGACACTTCCACGTCTGGCCGCTCTCGCGCTGCTGGCCGGGCTGGTCGCCGCCTGCTCCTCCGGGGGCGGCTCCGCGGCGCCCGGTCCGAGCGCCGCGCGGGCGGCGGCGCCGCAGACCGTCGAACAGCTCGCCGCCAAGGTCGGCTGCAAGCCGCGCATGCAGGTGGACGCCGCCGAGATCCGTACGGGCTACTGCCGCACCCCCGACGGCCAGTTCTTCGTCACGACGTTCGCCAGCCAGTCCGGCAAGGACGCCTGGATGGACGCCGCCCCCGAGTACAACCCCCACCTGGTCGGCAACCTGTGGACCGTGCTGTCCAGCCGCAAGGTGCTGGAGCTGCTGAAGGAGCGGCTCGGCGGCGACCTCCACCTGAAGGACCACCGCACGAACCAGATGCGCAAGGTCGGTTAGCGGGCCCTACGCCGCCGTCAGGATGACCCGCTTGCGGAACACCCAATACGTCCAGCCCTGGTAGACCAGCACGAACGGCAGCGTGATCAGCCCGATCCAGCTCAGCATCGTCAGCGTGTACGGCCCCGAGGCGGCCTGCGCCAGCGTCAGCCCCGGCAGCGGCGCGACGCGCAGCTCGATGAAGACCGCCAGCGTGGCCAGCACGATGCCCGCGGCCGTCGCGCCGAACGCCCAGCCCTCCCTGCGCCGCCAGATCAGCGCGGCGGCGGCGGCCAGCGCGGCCATGGCGGCCAGGGCGGGCGGCGAGCCCAGGTTCGACAGGGCGAGCACGGCCACCGGGATGGCCACCGCCGCCGCGGCCATGGCGGCGGTCCTGGCCCGGCGGCGCACCGGGCCGGTGGTCCGCAGCGCCAGGAAGACCGCGCCGTGCAGCACGCAGAGCGTCAGCGTGAACGCCCCGCCGACCAGGGCCGCCGGGCCGCTGTCGAACAGCACGTCGGCGAAGATCGCGCCCCACAGGAACGCAGGGAGGCCGCTGCCGACCAGGATGCCGACGTCGCACCAGATCGGGTTGGCGACCTTGCCGCGCCATTCGAGCCCGACGCCGCGCACGATCAGGCCGACCAGGATGAGCGTGACGGGCAGGTAGAAGGCGCTGAACAGGCCGGAGTACCAGGCGGGGAACGCGGCGAACATGGCGCCGACCGCCGTGATCAGCCACACCTCGTTGCCGTCCCAGACCGGGCCGATGGTCTGCAGGCTCTGACGCTGCTCGGCGGCGTTCCTGCTCAGGAGCGGCGCCAGCAGGCCGACGCCGAAGTCGAAGCCTTCGAGGACGAAGTACCCGGTCCAGAGGAAGGCGATGATGACGAACCACAGGTTGATCATGGTCTGGTCCCTCTAGTACATCAGCGACGGTTCGAGCGGCTGCGCCTCGGGAGCCGGCTGCGGCTCCTCGACGCCCTTGCGCACGTGCTTGGCCAGCAGGACGACCTCGGCCACGGCGAGGCCGCCGTACAGGAGCGTGAAGACGGTCAGCGAGATGGCGACCTCGGCCAGGGTCACGCCGGGCGAGACGCTGGAGGCGGTCAGCAGCTCGCCGGCGACCGTCCACGGCTGCCGGCCGATCTCGCTCAGCAGCCAGCCCGCGATCACCGCGGCGAACGGCAGCGGCAGCGCGAGCAGCAGCGCCCGCGCCAGCCAGGACGGCACCTCGCGCCTGCGCCGGGTCAGCCAGAGCCCGAGCAGCGCCAGCCCCGCCGTGGCCATGCCGAACACGATCATCACGCGGAACGACCAGAACACGATCGTCTGGTCGGGCCGGTAGTCGCCGGGGCCGAACTGCTGCTCGAAGCGCTTCTGCAGGTCCTCGGTGCCCTGGACGGTGGCGTTGAGGTCGTTGGTGGCCAGGAAGCTGAGGACCTTCGGGATCTCGATGCCGGGCGCGAGGGAGAAGGCCGCCCCGGCGGTGTCGCGCTCCAGGCCCTCGGCGGAGGCCAGCTTCATGGGCTGCTGCTCGTACATCAGCTTGGCCGACATGTCGCCGGTGCCCGCGACGACCGCCCCCGCGATCGCCGTCATGACCAGCGCGCCCCGGGCGGCGCTGCGCCACATCGGCGCGCGCGTCCTGAGCAGCCAGTAGCCGCTGACCGCCAGCACGAACCCGCCCGCCACGATGAACGCCGCCCCGATGACGTGGGGGACCTGCGCGACCGCCGTGGAGTTGGTCAGCACCGCCCACAGGTCGGTCATCCTGGCCTTGCCGTCCACGACCTCGTAGCCGACCGGGTGCTTCATCCAGGCGTTGGCCGCGAGGATGAAGTAGGCCGACAGGTTCGATCCGATGGCGGCGGCCCAGATGCTGGCCAGGTGCGCCTTCTTCGGCAGCCGGTCCCAGCCGAAGATCCACAGGCCGAGGAACGTGGACTCCATGAAGAAGGCCAGCAGCGCCTCCATGGCCAGCGGGGCGCCGAACACGTCCCCGACGAACGTGGAGTACTCACTCCAGTTCATGCCGAACTGGAACTCCTGCACGATGCCGGTCACCACGCCCATGGCGAAGTTGATCAGGAACAGCTTCCCGAAGAACTTCGTGAGCTTGAGGTAGTGCTCCTTGCCCGTACGGTGCCAGGCCGTCTGCAGGCCCGCCACGAAGATGCCCAGACCGATGGTCAGGGGTACGAACAAGAAGTGGTACACGGTGGTGACCCCGAACTGCCACCGTGCCAGGTCAAGCGCGTCCATCTGTTCCCCACCCGCTCATCGCTCTACAGGCTGTAGTACTTCTACCTGTAGTAGTACTACAGGGCGTAGAGCATCGCGATGCGACCTTGGTCACATCCCCCGTTTTCTGGCTACTCGTCGAGGATTCCGTACGGGTACGTCCCGGCGCGTCACCCGCCGGGCGGATCGTTCTCTACCCCGCCCGGCGGACCCCGCCGGAGGCGTCCAGGTAGGCCTGGAGATTGCCCAGCTCGAAGCCGCGCCGCCGGATCTTGTCGATCAGCACGCGGAAGTCCGCCGCCAGGTTGGGGCGGAAGTGCAGGAGCAGGATGTCGCCGGGACGCAGGCGCTTGTCGGGCACCTGGTAGGCGATCTTGCCACCCGGCTGGACGGTGGCCGTCCACAGCAGCACGGCCTTCATCCCGCAGCGCCGGGCGGCCCGCAGCGTGTCGGTGTTGTAGCTGCCGAACGGCGGCCGGAACAGGGCCGGCCGGGTCCCGATCTCCTTGCCGACCACCTGGGCCGAACCGCAGATCTCGCGGCGCTGGCCGTCGAAGGGCAGGCGGCGCAGGTCGGGGTGGGTCAGCGTGTGGTTCTCGATGGGCACGTGGAGATCGCGGAGCTGGCGAAAATATCCCCACTTGCCGGCGCCCACGTAGCGGCCGGGGCCGCCCGCCGGGTCGGGGCTGCCCTTGGCCTCGACCGCGTCGCGCATGGCGAAGGCGGTGATGGGCACGCGCCGGTCGCGTACCAGCTTGACGAAGCCGGGGTCCTGCTCCCAGCCGTCGTCGATGGTCAGGAAGACGACCTTGCGCTTGGTGGGGATCGAGCTGATCACCGGGGGCAGGCCGTCCTCGCCCCTGATCGGGCCCACCTCGCCCGCACGCGGCAGCGCCCCCGGCGCCCCCGGCGGGCCCTGCGGGGTGGGCCGGGGAGTGCGCGCGCCGGTCGCGGACGGCTTCGCCGACGGCTCCGGCTCGACGTCGCCGGTCGTGCCGCCCTGCGCGCACCCGGCGACCAGCGCCGACAGCACCCCGGCGAGCACGACGGGACCCAGCCCGCCACGCCCGGCCCCGCCCCAGACCGTTCCACGCCCCCAGCACATGGAGCACCATCTTGCCAGCCCTGATCCGCACGACGCGTCGCGCGACTGGCAGGTCTTGCCCTTAACCAGCCGCTCACCGGTGCCTAGAGTGGCCGCATGAAGGTGGCGGGCAGCGCCGTGATCGGCGTACAACGTGATCGAGTGTGGGCCGCGCTCCAGGACCCGGCGGTGCTCGTACGCACCATCCCGGGCTGCGAGCGCCTGGAGGAGACCGGGCCGGACACCTACAGGATGACGGTCAACGCGGGCGTGGCGTCCGTCAAGGGCGTCTACCAGGGGGAGGTGGCGCTGGCCGAGCCGCACGCGCCGGAGAGCTTCACCCTGCGGGCGCGCGGCCAGGGCGCGCCCGGCACGGTCGAGGCCACCGTCCAGGTGCGCCTGAGCGAGATCGACGGCGGCACCCGCGTCGACTACGACGCCGACGCCGTGATCGGCGGGATGATCGGCGGGGTCGGGCAGCGCATGCTCGGCTCGGTGGCCCGACGCACGGCGGGGGAGTTCTTCTCCGCCGTCGAGGGCCACCTCTGCGCCCCGCTCCCCGCCGCCCAGGCGCCGGCCGACGCCGCACCCGCCCAGGCCGCTCCCGCGGTCTTCCAGCGGCCTCCCGGACGGGCCGCCGAGACCCGCCCGTGGGCGCTGCTGGCCTCCTTCGGCATGGGCGCGGGCGTCGCCCTCACCGGCGTCGCCGTCGGCTGGCTGCTCGCCCGAGGCGGACGCGGCCGGCGCGGCTGAGGGACGCGCCCCGACGACCCTCGCGGAAAAGGATCTCCGGGCGTAGCGTGGCGGTATGCGGCAGGCACACGCTGAAGACGCACGGAACGAAGCCAGGCGCATCGTACGCAACCTGCTGGGGGAGGAGCGCCCCACCGCCGAGTCCCTGGTCGCCGAGGTGCGGCCGGTGCTCGGCGACGAACGGACCGACCGCGCGCTCGGGCTCGCGCTCGGCGCGTCGCTCACCCGCCGATCGGCCGAGCTGGCCGCCATCGCCGCGCTGCTCGTCGGCACCCGCGAGCTGGGCGACGGCTGGTGGACGCGGCCCAGGGGCGGCAAGCTGCCCTCTCCCGACGAGGTGCTGCGCACGGCCGTCGCGATCGAGCCGTGGACGGACCTGACCGCGCTGGAGATGCTGGCCGCCTGGATCGCCGACGACGCCGCCGACCAGCTCTGGGGCCGGCCCGTCGCCGAGGTCGACCTCAACTCCTGGCAGGCCGAGGACCGCTTCGAGCTGCCGCCGGGGGTCCGGCCGGGCCAGCGGCTCGTGGTGCACTTCGACGCGGGCGGCCGGCTCGACGCGGTCGTCGCCCGCCGTTCCGACGACGCGCTCGGGTCCAATCTGGACTTCCAGTCGCTGCGCTACTCCAGGCCCGCCGAGGCCCAGTGGAGCTGGGGGGTGGCGGCCGGGCTCGGGCCCCACCGGCTCCCCGGCGAGAAGCCCGACCCCTACGCCCGCGAGATCCCGGCCGCAGCCGCGGGCGTCCTGCGGGCCTGGGCCGTACGCCACGGCGTCACCCGGGAGGAGCTGGGCGAACGCTGGGGGACCGTGGGCGACGTGGTGGCCGCCATCGAGCGGGTCGACTGGATGTGGCGCAGCGGCGAGTGGTTCGGATGGTGGCGCGGCGCGTCCGCGCTGGTGGACGACTCGGCCTACCTGCCCTACCGCCTGGAGGAACTGGCCGCCGGCTGATCGGCTCCTTGCGGGAGCGGCCCGCAGGAATCGCCGTGCGGGCCGCGTGGTTGTGGCTGAGGTGAAAGTCGAGATTTTCTCCGATGTCGTGTGCCCCTGGTGTTACATCGGGCATGTCAGATTCGCCCGCGCCGCCGAGCGCTTCCGGGCCAAGGGCGGCACGATCGAGGTGACCATGCGCCCGTTCCAGCTCAATCCCGACGCCCCCGCCGAGGCCGAGCCGCTGATCCCGGCCCTTGAGCGCAAGTTCGGGCCCGGCGCGCGGCAGATGACCGAGCGCGTCGGGTCCGTCGCCGCCGAAGAGGGCCTGGCGATGGACTACGAACGGGCCGTCAGCGCCAACACCTTCGAGGCCCACCGGCTCATCGAGGTCGCCACCGCCCAGGGGCTCGGCAAGGAGATGGCCGACCGGCTGTTCGGCGCGTACTTCGGCGAGGGCGCGGACGTGGGCGACCCCGGCGTGCTGAGCCGCCTGGCCGCCGAGGTCGGCGTCGAGGACACCGGCGAGGGCGCCGAGCAGGTGCGCGAGCAGCTCGGCCGGGCCGGGGCGCTGGGCATCAGCGGGGTGCCGCTGTTCCTGTTCGAGGGCAAGTTCGCGGTGTCGGGCGCGCAGCCCGAGGACGCCTTCGCGGCGGCCATCGACGAGGTCGCCGAGCGTACCGGGCAGACGCCGATCACCCAGCTCGCGCCGCCGGCCGACGGGTGCGACGACGACGGCTTCTGCGCGGTCTGAACGGCCCCGCCCGCGGCGGTGCGAGAATCGGGGGGTGTCCAGCCGTCGCCTTGGTTACCTGCTCAAGCATGCCGCGCTGCGCCTGGCCGAGTTCACCGGCCCGGCGCTGGAGCCGTACGGCCTCGACGGGCGGGAGCTCGCCGTGCTGGCGGTGATCGACGCCCCCGAGCCGCTGTCGCAGCAGGAGCTGGCCCAGCGGCTCGGCATCGACCGCACGACCATGGTCGCCATGGTCGACGCGCTGGAGGCCAAGAAGCTGGTGGCGCGGCGGCCCCACCCGGGCGACCGCCGCAAGAACGCGGTGGAGCTGACCGACGGCGGCCGCGAGACCATGCGCCTCGCGGTGCCGGCCGTGGAGGCCGCCGAGCGCGCCTTCCTCTCCACCCTGCCGGAGGACGAGCAACGCCTGTTCAGGGACGCCCTGCACCGGCTGGTGTGAGACCGGAGCGGCGCCCTGCGCCGGCTGGTGTGTGGCGCCGGGGTCAGGCCGGGGTGGCGCCCTCGCCGAGCTGGCCGGAGCGGTGGTGGCGGCGGCAGAGCACCTGGTAGCGCACCGCCGAGGCGTCGGTGTCGCCGATCACGACCTGCTCGCCCGTCCGCGCCAGCACGCCGCCCACCACGCGCGCGTTGAGCTGCCCCGGGCGGCCGCACCAGCACAACACCTCGACCTGCAGCCGGCACACCTCGTCGGCCAGCTCGAACAGCCGCTGCGCGCCCGGGAACATGACCGACCGGAAGTCGGAGGCCAGCCCGAAGGCGTAGACGTCGATGCCGTGCTCGTCCACCAGGTCGGCGAGCTGCTCGATCTGCTCGACCGTGTAGAAGCAGGCCTCGTCGCAGATCAGGTAGTCGATGCGCTCGTGCGAGGTGACCAGGCGCACGAGGTCGAGGGTGTCCTCCACCTCGATCGCCTCAAGGCCCAGCCCGATCCGGCTGGTGACCTTCGGGCCGCCGGAGCGGTCGTGCTTGGTCAGGACCAGCCCGCGCCGCCCTTGGCGGCCGTGGTTGTAGTTCATCTGGAGCGCCAGAGTGGACTTCCCGCAGTCCATGGGGCCGAAGTAGAACTTCAGCACGGCGTCCCGCGCTCCAGAAGGCACGGCAGACAAGGCAGACAGTTCGGTCACAGGAGGCCAGCTTAGCGGCTTGGCTTGTCCCATGACCTCGTGGGACATTTCTCCCCTGGACTATCAGGAGGAACTGTGGTCACCGACAATCCACCGACGCTCGACGCGATGCTGACACAGGACGACGTGACGGCCGCCCAGGCCGACGCCACCCGATGGCGGTACGGTTTCCTGGTCGTCGTGGCGGGCATCGTCGCGATCCTGATCGCCTTCGGCGCCGCCGTGTTCGCCACCAAGGAGTTCGCCGCGCTGTTCGCGGGCGTCGCCGGGGTGGTGGGCACGATCATGGGCGCCTATTTCGGCGTGCAGGCGGGGCAGTCGGGGAAGGCCAAGGTCGAGGCCGAACTGGCGAAGTCCCAGGAGCTGGTGGTGCGCCTGGCGGCCTATGTCGGCACCCAGAACGCGCCCCGGGTCATCGACGAAGTTCTCGGCCGTCGCCGAAGCTGAGGAGCCATGCGTAGCGTCCGTATCGGAGTGGACACCGGGGGCACGTTCACCGACGTCGTGGCGGTGGACGAGCAGACCGGTGAGATCGTCACCACCAAGACCCCCTCGACCCCCGCGAACCCGGCCGACGGGTTCGTCGCGGGCATCGGGAAGCTGGGCGAGCTCGACGTTGCCTCCATCGTCCACGGCACCACCGTCGCCACGAACCAGTTGCTCGAAGACCGCATCGCGAACCTCGGGTTCATCACCACCGAGGGCTTCGAGTACGTCCTGGAGATCGCCAGGCAGAGCGTGCCGGACGGCTACGGCAACTCCTACTTCTGGGTCAAGCCGCCGCGGATCGTCCCCGTGCATCTCGTCAGGACGGTCGGCGGGCGGCTGGACCACCTCGGCAACGAGGTGCGGCCCTTCTCCGAGGAGCAGGCCGTCGAGGCGGCGCGCTGGTTCAGGTCGAAGGGCATCAACGCGGTCGGCGTGTGCTTCCTGCACTCCTACGCCAACCCCGAGCACGAGCGCCGCATGCGCGAGGTGCTCTGGCGCGAGCACCCGGAGGCGGTGATCTCGCTGTCCAGCGACGTGCTGCGCGAGTACCGCGAGTACGAACGCTCGATCACCACCCTGGTGGACGCCGCCGTCAAGCCCGCCATGCGCGGCTACATCGCCAACCTGTCCAACCGGCTGGGCATGCCGTTCTCGGTGATGAAGTCCAACGGCGGCGTGCTGTCGGCCCGCGAGGTCGTCAACCAGCCGATCACCACCGTGCTGTCGGGCCCGGCGGCGGGCGCGCTCGGCGCGGCGCTGATCGCCTCCACCGCCGGGCACCCCTCGGTGATCACCCTCGACGGCGGCGGCACCTCGACCGACGTGGCCGTGGTGATCGACGGCGAGCCGTCGCTGACCACCGAGGGCACGGTCGGCCGCTACCCGTGCAAGATCCCGATGATCGACATCGTCACGGTCGGCGCGGGCGGCGGCTCGGTGGCCTGGATCTCGCCCGAGGGCACGCTCAAGGTCGGCCCCCGCTCCGCCGGCGCCGATCCGGGGCCGCTCTGCTACGGCAAGGGCGGCTCGGAGGTCACCGTCACCGACGCGCACGTCTTCCTCGGCCGCATCCCGCCCCACCTGCTCGGCGGCGAGATCCCGCTCGACGTGGAGGCCGCCCGCCAGGGCGTCGAGGCGCTGGCCGCCAAGCTGGGGCTCACCCCCGAGCGCACCGCGACCGGCATCCTGGAGATCAGCGCGTTCAACCAGAGCAACGCGATCCGGCAGCTCACCGTCAAGCGCGGCCTCGACGTACGCGACTTCCCGCTGGTGACGTTCGGCGGGTCGGGGCCGCTGCTGGCCTGCCGCCTGATCGACATCCTGGGGCTGCCGGCCGTCGTCGTCCCGCGCGACCCGGGCAACGTCTCGGCGTTCGGCCTGCTCACCGTGGACGTCAAGAACGACTACGTGCGCACGTACGTCACCCGCGACCTCGCGCTCAAGACCGCCGCGCAGATCTTCCAGGAACTGGAGGGCCAGGCCGCCGAGGCGCTCGACCGCGAGGGCTTCGACGACCCGGTCTACGTCCGCAGCGCCGACCTGCGCTACTACGGGCAGGCGTTCGAGGTGCGCGTCGCCGCCCCGGCGGGCCCGCTCGACGACGACTGGAAGCGCACGGTGATCGACGGCTTCCACGACGCCCACGAGAAGCTGTACGGCTACGCCTACCGGGACGACCCCCGCCACGGCGTCGAATGGGTCAACCTGCGCGTCTCGGGAATCGGTCCGATCACCCGTCCGGCCGTCCGGCGGCTGGAGGGGCCGGGCAGCGGGGCCACCTCGGTCCGTCCCGTGCATTTCGACGAGACCCGCGACACGCCGATCCACCAGCGCGCCGCCCTCGGCCCCGGCGCCACCGTCCAGGGCCCGGCGGTCATCGAGGAGTACGGATCGACGATCCCCGTGCACCCGGGCTTCACCGCGAAGGTGGACGAATACGGAAATCTGGAGATCCGACGTGATTGATCCGATCCTGGTGGAGATCGTCGAGGGCACGCTGGCCTCCGTCGAGCAGGAGGTCGAGACGGCCATCGCCCGTACGGCCCGCTCCCCGATGATCCGCGACGCGCACGACTTCCGCGCCGGCATCCACGACGCCCGCCTGCGCAAGCTCACCGGCCGCTCCTACAGCGCGCTCGTCCAGCCGATCGTGCGCGACTTCCCGATCGAGACGATGAAGCCCGGCGACGTCTACTTCCACAACGACGTCTACCTGTCCGAGGGCGGCATCGGCCACCTGCCCGACCTGTGCGTCACCGTGCCGGTCTTCCACGACGGGGCGGTGGTGGCGTTCGTGCAGGCGTTCGGCCACCACGACGACATCGGCGGCGCGGTGCCCGGCTCGATGCCCTCGCACGCCCGCTCGGTGTACGAAGAGGGCCTGATGATCCCGCCGATCAAGCTGTGGGACCAGGGCGTCCCCAACGAGACCGCGCTGCGCATCATGACCCGCAACTCCCGCATGCCCGACTCCCTGGCCGGCGACCTCGACGCCGAGTGCTCGGCCTGCCTCATGGGCGCCCGCCGCCTCGGCGAGCTGTTCGACCGGTACGGCAGGCAGGCCGTCGAGGAGTGCTTCGACGCGATCGTCTCCAAGACCACCGAGACCTTCCGCAGGGAACTGCTCGCCAAGATCCCCGAAGGCACGTACGTCTGGGAGGACTACGCCGAGCACGACGGCGTCGACGAGCCCCGCCTGCACGCCCAGCGCATCACGCTCACCGTCGACCACGCCGCCGACGCGCCGCTCACGATCGACTTCACCGGCACCTCGCCCCAGGCCAAGGGCCCGATCAACCACGCGGGCGACTACGCCGACGGCGTCTTCCTGAAGAAGTGGCTCGCGCCCGTGCTGCGCAACCTCGCCGACACGCCCGAGCGCATGGCCGAGCTCGACGTCAACGAGGGCGTCGTCCCGCTGATCAAGATGGTCTTCCCGGAGAAGGGCACGCTGCTCACCCCGGTCTTCCCCGCCCCCACCAACGCCCGCACGTTCGTCATCCTGCGCCTGCTCGGCGTGCTGGCCGGCGTGCTGGCCAAGGCCACCGGCGGACGCATGCCCGCCGACCAGGAGACCATCCGCTACACCGGCGTGTACGGCACCGACGCCGACGGGATGCCGTACCTGATGCGCGAGGTCCTGGGCGGCGGCTCGGGCGGCCGCTGGTACGCCGACGGCGAGGACACCATCCACATCGTCCCCGACTCGCGCAACATCCCGGTCGAGTTCGCCGAGGCGCGCTGGCCGTTCCGGGTGGAGCGGCTGGGGCTGGCCTGCGACTCGGGCGGTCCGGGCATGTTCCGCGGCGGGCTCGGCTACGACAAGCACATCAGGATGCTCCGGGACGCGTCGTACATGTCGATCGCCGACCGGTCGATCCTGTCGTGCTGGGGCGTCAACGGCGGCCTGGCCGGGCGCCCGTTCCGGGTGGAGATCGCGGGCAAGGAGATGGACGGCCTGGTGGACGACCACCCCGTCCAGGCCGGCGACCTGATCCGCATCCGCACGACGGGCGGCGGCGGCTGGGGCTCCCCCTACGACCGCGACCCGAGGGCGGTGGCGGCCGACGTCCGCGACGGCAAGGTCTCGATCGCCGGCGCCCTCGGCGACTACGGCGTGGTCCTGGACGGCGACCGCATCGACGAACGCGGCACCGCCGAACTCCGCGCCCGCCTCCGTCCCCCCGCGGACCGCTTCTTCGACCGCGGCCCCGGCTACCCGAGGCTGTCCGGCGGAAGAACGTTCGCCGAGGTGGACGAACTGTAAAGACATCATCACTCTTCGTTATGAACAGGGCTACCATGGCCCCTCGTGAACCCCCCGTCCTCGGCGTACGTCGACGAGTCCATGCTGCTCACGCATGGTGTGTACCTGATGGCCGCGATGCTCGTGGCTCCCCATCAGGCGGACCACTGTCGGACCGAGTTGCGCGCTTTGCTGTTCCGGAGGCAGCCACGGCTGCACTGGCGCGACGAGAACGACAAGCGGCGGATGCAGCTCATCGAGGCGGTGGCTGCGCTGCGGCCCGCGGGCATCGTCGTGGCGTCCACCGGCCTGGACGCCAAGCGACAGGAGCGGGCCCGGCGCAAGTGCATGGAGTGCCTGCTCTGGGAGCTGGGCGATCACCACGTGAATGACGTGGTCTTCGAGCGTCGGGGCCAGCTTGATCGGCGGGATCACGAACTGGTCGCCGCCCTCCAAGGTCGCCACGCCATGCCGTCGAAGCTGGTCGTGTCGTGGTGTGACCCCATGATCGAGCCGTTGTTGTGGTTGCCGGACATCGTCGCGGGGGCGAAGTCTCTGGCCGAGCGCGGCGATCACCGGTTCTGGAGCCAGGTGGAGAGCGGAATGCTCGTGAGAGCCATCGACGCCCGTTGACATGCGCGAGCCCGGGCTTCCGTCGTCCGGCGGCCTACCCGGGCTCACTTCCGATCCCCCCGCAGGAGGTCGGCGTTGTCTTGCTGGCGCGAGGTCCGGGCTCCTGTCAATTCCGGCAGTACACCCGGTTCACTTCCACCTCCCCGTAGGAAGGCGGCGTGCTCCTACTGTACCCGGATGCGCACACAGTGTCACCCTCGATCTCTGGGCAGGGAAGCCGCCTGGTGGGGGAGCGGGACCGTCGGGACGGTGCCGGGGGAGCAGACGTGGGCGATCCTGGAGGTCCGGGTCTCAGAGCGGGAGCAGGACAGGACCGGCTGACGGCGGCCGAGGCCCGCCTCCCGGCCTGAGGCTCACTTCTCCTCGAAGCTCGCGAAGTACGTGGCCGCCATGTCCTGGTCGCCGTGTCCCTGGGCCGCGGCGCGGCGCAGGCGTTCGCCGGCCGCCGCCACCATGTCCAGTCGCACCCCGGCCGACTCGCCCGCCTGGGTGATCAGCCGGGTGTCCTTCTCGGCGTTGTGGACGGTGAAGGACGGCTCGAAGTCGCCCTCCAGGATGGCCTTCGACTTGGCCTGGAAGTAGACGTTGTCCATCGGGCCGCCGGTCACCACCTCGCGGACCAGGCCGGGGTCGAGGCCGAGCCCCTTGGCGAGGGCCAGGGCCTCGGCCACGATGCCGGTCATCGAGATGCCGTAGCTGACGGCGGCCATCTTGAGCTTGGTGCCGGTGCCCTGAGAGCCGTCCTCGCCGAGCCAGAGCGTGCGCGAGCCGACGGCGTCGAAGACCGGGGCGAGCGCCTGCCGGGCCTGTTCGGGGGCCGCCGCCAGGATGACCAGCTTGCCCTGCTCGGCCGGCTGCCTGGTGCCCTGGACGGGCGCGTCGGCGAAGGTCAGCCCGTGCTCGGCGGCCAGCGCGGCCAGGCGGTCCACCGCGGCCACGCCGACCGTGCTCATCTGCGCCCACACCTGGCCGGGGCGGAACGCGGGCGCGGCGGCGGTCATCGCGTCGTGGACGGCGTCGCCGTCGCTGAGCATCGTGACGATCACGTCGGCGCCCTCGACCGCCTCGGCGGGGGACCCGGCGACGAGCGCGCCGTCGGCCGCCAGCGGCTCGGCCTTGTCCCGCGTACGGTTCCACACCCTGACCGACAGACCGGACTTGAGCAGGTTGCGGGCCATGGGGGCGCCCATGAGCCCGGCCCCGAGCACTGCGACTTCAGTCATGAGATCACCCTACGACGGCCCGTTCCGGCGACCCCGGCCAGGTGCGGCCTCCGGATGCGAGGATGTCCGGCATGGGACCTTCGCGGATCATCGCCGTACGACACGGGGAGAGCCAGGCGAACCTGGCGCACGCGCAGGCCGGCGACCGGCCGCTGGTCTACGAGCGGGGCGACGACGAGGTGTCGCTGACCGACCTCGGCCTGTTGCAGGCGCAGGCGCTCGGCCGCAGGCTGGCCGGGCTGCCCGACGGCGAGGCGCCCGAGGTGGTGTGGTGCTCGCCGTACCTGCGGGCGCTGGACACCTGGAACGCCGTCCGGGAGTCCTGGGGAGCCGCCGCGCTGCCGGTGACCGTGGACGAGCGGCTCAGGGACCAGGAGTCGGGCGCGTTCGCGCCCTTCAACCTGGCCGCCATCAGCGAGCGCTTCCCCGGCGAGGTGCGGCGGATGCGGGCCGAGGGCCCCTACGCCTACCGGCCGCCCGGCGGCGAGTCGCTGGCCGACGTGGTGGTCCGGCTCAAGGACTTCCTGGCCGGGCTGCGCGAGGCGGCCGACGGGCGGCGGGTGCTGATCGTCGCCCACGACTCGGTGGTGCTGGGGCTGCGGCACGTCATGGCCGGGCGGGACGACGCCGCGCTGGCCGACGTCCTGCGGTTCGCGCCGGTGCTGAACGCGTCGCTGTCGGTCTGGCGGGCCGCGGGCGGAGGGTTCGAGGTGGTGGCGTTCAACGACGTCACCCACCTAGATCCCGCTTGAGCCGCAGCAGCCGCGCCCGCCGCGCGTGGGCCTGCCCGGTCAGCACGGCGCTCGCCGCCACGAACGCGAGCCCGAGCGCCAGCGCGCCGGTGGCCACGGCGGCGACCAGCGCGGTGGTGAGCAGGGCGGCGGCCAGGGCGATCCAGCCGGCGATCACCCGGTCGCGGGCGAACAGCGGCGTCCTGCGCGTGCTCAGCCAGCCGCCGTAGCAGGCCCAGGCCAGGCAGAACGCGGTGAGGGCGGCGAAGGCCAGGTGGGTGCGGCCGGGCAGTGGGCCGGGCTCGGTCCACCACAGGGCGCAGACGAAGACCGTCCCGGCGGTCCCCGCGAGCAGGGCGGTCAGCGCGCGCACGCGCCGCCACGGCGACAGCGACGGTTCGAGGCGCTCGATGATCTCGTCGGCGGTCAGGCGCGGCTCATCGGTCATGGTCGATCTCCTTCAGGTGGTCGCGCAGGAGGCGGCGGGCGCGGCTGAGTCTGGACTTGACGGTTCCGGCGGGGATGCCGCAGATCTGGGCGCACTCCTCGACCGGCAGGTCCTCCAGGTAGTGCAGGACGAGGATCTCCCGCTCGGGAAGGGGCAGGGCGGACAGGGCGGCCAACAGGCCGGCGCGGTCCACGACGGCCCCGGCGGGGTCCTCGGTCACCGGCTCGGGCTCGGCCGCGCTCTCCGCCCTCGCGTACTCCTCGCGCAGGCGGTCGGTGACCGCCCGGCGGGCGATGGTGAACAGCCAGGGCGCGAACCGTCCGGGGGCGCGCAGCCGGGGCAGGCCGCGCACGACGGCCGCCCAGATCTCCTGGGCGACGTCGTCGGCCCGTTCGGCGTCCAGCATGCGCCGGACGTAGGTCCAGACCGGGGTGTGCCACCGGTGCACGAGTTCGGCGATCGCCGCGCGTTCGCCCAGCTGGGCGCGTACGACGAGCAGCTCATCTGTCATGTCGTCCTTCCGTCACCCTGCTCAGTCGGGCGGGAGGGCGACCCGGTTCACGTCTCGACGACGAGATCGGCGCGCTCGCGGGTGCGGTCGGCGGCGAACCAGGCCCGTTCGGCCGCGAACCACTTCCGCCAGCGGGGTTCGAGCTCCGGGCCGTCGCGGTCGAGGACGCGCCGCAGCCGCACGGCGTCCGGGGCCTCGACCCAGACGGTGAAGGCCAGCAGGCCGGCGGCCGACCGGCGGGCGGTGCCGACGCCCTCGACGACCAGGACGGGCCCGGCCGGCACGGCGACGTGCTCGGCATAGCGCTCGCCCACCCAGTCGTACCTGCGGAAACCGGCCGGGCGGCCGTGCCGGAGCGGTTGCAGGACCTGCTCGTCCAGCAGGCGGAACCAGGCGCCGGGGCCGTCGTCCCAGTGGACGGGGAAGTCGTCGCTGTGGATCACCTGGCAGCCGAGCGCCGCGCCGAGCCGGCCCGCGTACGTGGTCTTGCCCGAGCCCGCCGGGCCGTCGACGGCCACCAGGCGGACGGGCCCGCAGGAGGGCGGCAGGGCCTGGATGCGGCGGGCCAGGGATTTCACCGGACCAGGGTAGGCGATGGGCGACGGCCGCCTGAGAGAATATTCTTCCGGCCCAACGCAAGCTGGAGGTTGACCTTGCTCGGACCCCTCGGCGACGTCGTCGTGCTCGATCTGTCCAGGGCCCTCGCGGGGCCGCACGCCGCGCAGATGCTCGGCGACCTGGGCGCGCGGGTGATCAAGGTGGAGCATCCCGACGGGGGTGACGAGTCGCGCGGCTGGGGGCCGCCCTTCGTCGGGCCCGACCATGACATCTCGACCTACTTCCTGGCGGCCAACCGCAACAAGCAGTCCATCGCGGTCGATCTCAAGTCCGCCGAGGGCAGGGAGCTGATCGAGCGGCTCGTCCGGCAGAGCGACGTGCTGATCGAGAACTTCCGCACCGGCGTGCTCGACCGGCTCGGCTTCCCCGTTGAGCGTCTGCACGAGCTCAACCCGCGCCTGGTCGTCCTGTCGATCACCGGGTTCGGCCACGACGGGCCCGAGGGCGGCCGGCCGGGCTACGACGTGATCGCCCAGGGCGAGGCGGGGCTGATGTCGCTGACCGGGCCCTCGCGCGAGGAGCCGTACCGGGTGGGGGCCTCGATCGCCGACCTGCTGGCCGGCATCCACGGCGCGTACGGCGTGGCGGCGGCCCTGTACGAGCGCGAGCGGACCGGCCGGGGCCGGGTGGTGCGCACGTCCCTGCTGGCCGCGGTCACCGGCGTCCACTCCTACCACGGCACGGCCTGGACGGTCGGCGGCCAGGTCCCCGGCGCCAACGGCAACCACCACGCCTCCATCGCCCCCTACGGCGCCTTCCGCTGCGCCGACGGCCTGCTGCAGATCGCCGTGGCGAACGACGGCCAGTGGAAGAAGGTCGCCAAACTACTCGACATCGACCCTGATGTGGCGAAATATGCGACCAACAGGCAGAGATTCGCGCACCGGGATGAGCTGATCGCCGACATGGAGAAGGCCCTGGCCGACCACGACCGCGCCCACTGGCTGGCCAGGCTGGGCGAGGCCGGCGTGCCCGCGGGCGCGATCAGGTCGATCGACGAGGTCTACGCCTGGGAGCAGACCCGCTCCCAGGGGCTGCTGGTCGAGGTGGACCACCCCGTGCTCGGCCCGATCGAGCTGCCCGGGCCGCCGCTGCGCTTCGACGGCCTGCCCGCGGCCGAGCACACCGCGCCCCCCGCGCTCGGCCAGGACGGCGAGGCCGTGCTCGCCTGGCTCGAAGAGCGGGAGGGATGATCGGCAATTCCCGGCTCCGGCATGTACCCTCGTGCGTCACCATGGCATCATCGGTTGATCGTTAGGAGCGATAGTGAGCCGTCCGGACGCGCGCACACTGATCGAAGCGGTCCTCGACAGGGGGTCGTGGAAATCGTGGGACGCGCCGCCCGCCGACCCGGCGGAGCCCGGCTCCTCCTATGCCGAGGAGCTGGCGGCGGCCCGCGCGAAGTCCGGCTACGACGAGTCGGTGATCACCGGCGAGGGGCTGCTCGACGGCCGCAGGGTCGCCGTCGTGGTCTGCGAGTTCTCCTTCATGGCCGGATCGGTCGGGGTCGCCGCGGCCACCCGCATCGCGGCCGCGATCGAGCGGGCCACGCGTGAGCGGCTGCCGCTGCTGGCCTCCCCGGCCTCGGGCGGCACGCGGATGCAGGAGGGCGCGCTGGCGTTCGTCCAGATGGTCCGGATCACCGTCGCGGTGCAACAACATCGCGCGGCGGGGCTGCCGTACGTCGTCTACCTGCGCCACCCGACGACCGGCGGCGTGCTGGCCTCCTGGGGGTCGCTCGGGCACGTCACCGCGGCCGAGCCGGGGGCGCTGATCGGCTTCCTCGGGCCGCGGGTGTTCGAGGCGCTGCACGGCTACCCCTTTCCCGAGGCCGTCCAGGTGGCCGAGAACTTCTACGACCACGGCCTGGTCGACGCCCTGGTGTCGGCCGACGACGCCCGCAGGGTCGCGATCAGGGCCCTTTCCGTGCTGTGCGCCGGCCGCGCCCCCGTCGAGTCGGGCGAGCCGCCCGAGGAGGACCTGCGGCCCGTCGAGGCGTGGGAGGCGATCACCCGCTCGCGCCGCGACGACCGTCCGGGCGTGCGCACGCTGCTCAAGCTCGCCGCCACCGACGTGACGCCGCTCAGCGGCAGCGGCGCCGGCGAGAACGAGCCGGGGCTCGTGCTGGCGCTGGCCAGGTTCGGGTCCGCGCCCGCCGTGGTGCTCGGCCAGGACCGGCGCAGGCAGCGCCAGCGCTCGCCGCTCGGCCCGGCCGGGCTCAGGGTGGCCAGGCGCGGCATGCGCCTGGCGGCCGAGCTGGGGCTGCCGCTGGTCACTGTGGTCGACACCGCGGGGGCCGACCTGTCGAAGTCGGCCGAGGAGGGCGGGCTGGCCGCCGAGATCGCCCGCTGCCTGGCCGAGCTGGTCACACTCGACGCCCCGACCGTCTGCCTGCTGCTCGGCGAGGGCGCGGGCGGGGCGGCGCTGGCGCTGCTGCCGGCCGACCGGGTGCTGTGCGCGCAGCACGCCTGGTTGTCGCCGCTGCCGCCGGAGGGCGCCTCGGCCATCCTCTACCGGTCGGTCGACTTCGCCCCCGAGATCGCCCAGGCCCAGCGCATCCGCGCCACCGACCTGCGGCGTGACGGCATCGTCGACCGGGTGATCCCCGAGCTGCCCGACGCCGCCTACGAGCCCAGGCAGTTCTGCGAGCGCGTGGGGCGGGCGCTGGAGCACGAGATCGCCGAGCTGCTGAAGGTGGGCCCGGCCGACCGCCTGGCGGCCCGCCTGGCCCGCTACCGCGGCCTCGGCTGAGGAGCTACGGCACGGGCACGCGCTCGACGCGGATGGAGAAGACCTCCTCGCGCGGCACGACGACCTCGTACGCGCCGTGGTCGACCATCCAGTAGCCGAGCGCCTCGGCCTTCATGCCGCTGTGGCCGGTGTAGGCGATGTGCAGGCCGTCGTCGTCCTCGTCGAGCACGATGCACGGCTCGCCGCCGAAGGCGCCGACGGTGCGGATGAGCACCAGCCACTCCAGCTGCGACCTGGCCACCACCCGCCGCCAGTAGCCCGAGGAGGGCTCGAAGCCGTCGAGGTCGACCTCGCTGAACAGCACGACCTGGTCGTTGTCGGGGCCGAGCGCGGCCGGCAGCGTACGCTCGCCGAAGCGGGCCACGAAGCCGGAGGCGACCGGCGTGATCTCCTCGCTCATGCGGCGGGCCGCCAGGTCAGGCCGTCGTAGCCGGCGAAGGGCCGCTCGCCCTCGCCGGTGACGTGGACGATCTCCGCGCCCGCCGGGATCGGCATCGGGACGGTGTGGAACTGCGGCACCACGTGGTCGGGCGAGGTGGTGAACCCGTTGCCGGCGAACGGCGGCACGTCGCTCCAGTCACCTCCCATGTGCGGGCCGTAGGGCACCGCGTAGGTGTCGACGTCGCGGGCGTGCCAGCGCATGACGTAGAGCTCGGGGACCTCGGGGAACAGCTCCGAGCCGTCGAAGGACAGGTCGAGGCCGTAGTAGAGGGCCGCCGGCGTGGTCAGCCTGACGCAGTCCTGGACCCGGTAGACGTAACCGGAGATCACGGTGCGCTTGCCCGACAGGTACGGCACGAGCAGACGCGGCGGCACGACCTTCTGCATCTGCGTTCCGCTCATGGCTCTACTTTACGGTCGGTTGACCCTTGAGCACCCGATGATCCAGACACGGGAGCATGGCCCTGGCGGTGGCCGTCCATTCGGTGTCGAGGCGGACGAGCTGGACCCCCGGGCCGGTGCCGAGGTCGGCCCGTACCACCCCGAGCGGGTCGACCAGCATGCTGCGCCCCACGCCGAACCCGTCCTTCGACTCCTCCGGGTTGGGCGCCTGGCCGACGGCGGCGGTCCACATCGTGTTCTCCAGGGCCCGTGCGCGGACCAGCGTGACCCAATGGTCCTCCTTCAGCGGGCCCGACCCCCAGGCGGCGATCACCGCGAACAGGTCGGCGCCCTTGTCGACCAGCGCCCTGGTCAGCTCGGGGAAGCGGATGTCGTAGCAGGTGACCAGCCCGACGCGCAGCCCGGCCAGCTCGACCACGGTCGGCTCGGCGCCCGGCGCCACCATGTCGGACTCCTTGGAGCCGAAGGAGTCGAACAGGTGGATCTTCCGGTACGCGGCCTTGATCGCGCCGTCCGCGCCGATCGCCACGGCCGTGTTGTGCACCTTGGACCCGGCCGGGCCCTCGCCCGGCTCGAACACCCCGGCGATCACCGCCAGGCCGTGCGTGCGGGCCGCCTCCGACAGCCCCGACACGAACGGCCCGTCCAGCGGCTCGGCCAGCTCGGTGACGCGCCTGCCGTAACGGGTGAGCGTGGCCTCGGGGAAGATCGCCAGGTCGGCCCCCTCGGCGCGGGCGAGCGCCTCCCTGGCCCTCTTGAGGTTGGTGGCGGGGTCAGGAGAGACCGGAATCTGGCAGAGGGCGATTGTGGTCACGGCCCGACTCTAACCGGTTGGGCACCAGTCGAAACCAGGTCAGGCACCGCCAGATCCACTCAAGGGGGCCGTACCGAAATCTGGTGAGCCACCACCCGCTGATCAACGTCTGCGCCACCACGGTCGTCAGCGCCACCGCGAGCACCGGCCAGCGGGTGGAGGCGGTCTTCAGCGGGACCGTGCACAGCGCGATCACCGCCGTGCCCGTGACGTAGTTGGTCAGCGCCATCCGGCCCAGCGGTTCCAGCAGGGCCGACAACCACGGCCGCAGCGCCAGCAGCAGCCCGCTGGTGTACGCCGCCGCCCCCGCCAGCGCGGCCACGCTGTAGACGGTCCAGTCGCCCGCCCCGGGCACGTCGGCGACGCCCGCCCAGGTGGCCGTCAGCACCAAGGACGTCAGCGCCGAGCCCGCGAACACCGGCGCCAGCAGGCTCCGCGGCGGACGCAGCCGCATCAGCCCCATGCCGACCAGGAACAGGCCCGGGATGAGCGTCGGGCCCGCGCCGTGCCAGGTCGCCCAGACGGTCGCCACGACGCCGAGCGCCAGCACCGGCAGGCCGCCCGGCAGGAAGGAGGCGGGCAGCAGCACCACCAGGCCGTAGAGGGCGTAGTCGGTCAGCACCTCGCCCTCGTAGAAGGTGTGCTGGAGCAGGCCGAAGCAGGCCAGCCAGGCCAGCCGGCGGGCCAGCGCCCAGCGGCTCTTCGAGCGGTCGAGGAACAGCACGAAGCTGATCCCGAACAGCAGTGAGAAGATCGGGTAGAAGCGGCTCTGGAACAGGGCCTCGATCGCGCGGTCGATCCCGGTGTACGGCTCGTGGCTCGCGTGCTGCCAGGTGTTGACCAGCATGATGCCGCCCACCGCGAAGCCGCGGAGGGCGTCCAGCTCACGGATGCGCGTCACAGGAACCAGGTGAACCACCATACGAGGAATCCGGCGCCGGCGACCGCCGCCACGATGTGCGGCCACCGCCGATCGTGGAACAGGGCCGCGACACTCAGCACGGCCGAGGCCACCGCGATCCACGTGTACAGGCCGATCGTGCCCGGGACGCCGACGGCCAGGGCCGTCTCGTTCCTCTGGGCCATGCCGTAGACGGCCTGGCCGGTCAGCCCGGCGAACGCGACGCCGGCCAGCCCCGCGAAGGCGGTCACCGACCGGCCGCGCAGCGCGCCGGCGGCGAGCTGGACGAGCGAGACGAGCGCGAACAGCCCGAAGGGCGCGGCCAGCCAGGGAGCCTTCGAGATCAGGTACGGCGCGCCGGTGACGTGCGTGTCGGCGAGCCGCAGCGCGGGCGGCTGGGCCGGGTCGGGCTCGCAGGGCTTCGGCCAGGCGCGGTCGGGGGCCTCGACGAACTCCGCGATGTGCTTCCTGGCGCACGCGCTGGTGAGGAAGACGGCGTGGCTGCCGCGGAACGCCTCGAAACGGGCGCCGGGGATGGCCCTGGCGGCGGCCCCGGCGGTCCGCGCGGGGGTGGTGGGATCCCGGTCGCCGCCGGCGACGTAGACGGGGGCCTTGGGGACGGCGTTCACGGGGGTGGACTTGGGGAGCCGCCAAGCATCACACACCGCTTTGTCTACATTTACCGTGAAAAGTCGGGATCTGGTGGTGAAGGTGTTGAACGGCACCTCGTCCTGGCACTGCACCGCGTGGTACAGCCCGAACTCGTGCGACACCAGCCCCTGGCCCACCGCGTCGGCCAGCGGCCGCAGCAGCTCGTCGTGCCCCTCGGCCAGGCCGCCGACCAGCGCGGGCGCGACGGCCGACACGTCCGCCTCGTGCAGCGCCTCGGCGAGCACCGTGGCCACGTCGTCGCCGGACATCGTGGCCGTGAACGGGCGGCCGAGCAGCGGATCGGTGGCCGGCACCCGGGCGGGGGCGCGGTTGAGCCGGGACACCAGCCGGTCGAAGGCGTCGCCCGTGCCGAGCGCGGCCATGGTGTCGCGCAGGTTGCGGTCGGCGTCGTCGTACCAGGCCACGGACTCGGGCAGGAACGAGTCCAGCGCGACCGCGCGCACGCCTTCCGGGTCGGCCGCGGCGGCGTCCGTCATGACGCGGGTCGAGTAGCTGACGCCGAACAGGTTCCAGGAGGGGTAGCCGAGCGCCTGGCGCAGGGCGACCACGTCGGCGGCGATCTCCTTGGTGTTGTAGCCGCGCAGGTCGATGCCCTGCTCCTGGAGGCGGGCCCGGCAGCGCCGGGCCGCCGCGGCGACGTCGGCGCGCGGCCTGCGCAGCCGTCCGAGCATCGCCTCGGCCGTCTCGGGGCAGCCCAGCACCGGACGGGAGTACTTCCCGCCGCGCTGCTCGATCGTCACCACGTCGCGGTCGGGGAACATCTGGCTCAGGAACCCGGTGAGCTGCAACGACGACGACGCGGGCCCGCCGCCCATGTACACGATCGGGTCGGGCCTGCGGGCGGGGGCCGTCGAGGTGTGGACGGCGTACCCGACCTTGACCGTCCGGCCCGGCGTGTCGCGGCGCTCGGGCACCGCCAGGAAGCCGCAGACGGTGTGCTCCGGCACGGCGACCGGGCAGGGCGCGGCCTCGACGGGAGGGGGCGTGTCACGCATGGGAAGGGGAACGCTCAGGGCGAGGGCTAGCACGACCCGGATGATCACGAGACGAGACTAATAGTGTGGGGGCGTGACGGAACCACTTGTTTCCAGAATGCGCGCCTTCGGCACGACGATTTTCGCCGAGATGAGCGCGCTCGCCGTGCAGACCGGGGCCATCAACCTCGGACAGGGCTTTCCCGACACCGACGGCCCGGCCGCCATGCTCGACCGCGCGGTGCAGGCGATCACCTCGGGCGCCAACCAGTACCCGCCGGGGCCGGGGGTGCTGGAGCTCCGGCAGGCGGTCTCGGAGCACCGGATGGCCCACTACCGGCTCGACTACGACCCCGCGGGCGAGGTGCTGGTCACCGTGGGCGCCACGGAGGCCATCGCGGCGAGCGTGCTGGCGCTGTGCGAGCCGGGCGACGAGGTGATCGCCTTCGAGCCGTACTACGACTCCTACGCGGCCTCGATCGCGCTGGCCCAGGCCAGGCTCGCGGCAGTGACGCTGCGGCCGGTGGACGGCCGGTTCACCTTCGACCCCGACGAGCTGCGCGCGGCCGTCACGCCGCGTACCCGGGCGATCCTGGTCAACTCGCCGCACAACCCGACGGGGACCGTCTTCACCAGGGACGAGCTGACCGTCATCGCCGAGCTGTGCCAGGAGCACGGCCTGATCGCGATCACCGACGAGGTCTACGAGCACCTCACCTTCGACGGCGTCGAGCACGTCCCGCCGGCCACGCTGCCCGGCATGCGCGAGCGCACGGTCATGATCTCCTCGGCGGGCAAGACGTTCTCGGTCACCGGCTGGAAGACCGGCTGGGTGTGCGCGCCGCCCGAGCTGGTACGGGCGGTCTCGACGGTCAAGCAGTTCCTCACCTTCACCGCGGGCGCGCCCTGGCAGCTCGCGGTGGCGTACGGGCTGCGCACCGAGCTGGAGTGGGTGGCCGCCCTGCGCGCCGGGCTCCAGGACAAGCGCGACCGGCTGATGGACGGGCTCGCGGCGGCGGGGTTCGAGGTGCTCAGGCCGGCGGGCACGTACTTCGTGCAGACCGACATCCGGCCGCTGGGCTTCACCGACGGCCTGGAGCTGACCCGTCGCCTGCCGGAGCTGGCCGGGGTGGTGGCCATCCCCACGCAGGTCTTCTACGAGCACCCCGAACGCGGCAGCCACTTCGTCCGCTTCGCCTTCTGCAAGAAGGACGAGGTCATCGACGAGGCCGTCACCCGGCTCAAGCGCCTGTCCCAGGGGTAGCCGGGCTCAGGCGCCTGACGCAGAAGTGGGCCTGCGCAGGCCGTCGAACATCACGGCCAGGGCTCTGGTCCGCAGGTCGTCGCTCCAGTTGTTGTGCTGCGCCGCCAGGCAGGCGGCGCTGAGCAGGGCGAGCAGCTCCGCCATGCCCACGTCCCCCCGCACCGCCCCGGCCTCCTGCGCGCGCACCAGCAGCGCGCTGATCGCGCCCTTGATGTCGGGCGCGCCCGCCTTGGCGTCGATGCCGGCGCTGGCCAGGGCGTCCACCAGGATCCTCTTGACCGTCGAGTGGGCCACGATGCGGTCGAAGAACTCGAAGAAGGCCGCACCCGCGTCGGCGGCGCCGGCCAGCTCCTCGGCCATCGCGGCCAGCCGCTCCTGCCGGTCGGTCACGATCGCCTGGTACAGGGCCTCCTTGGTGGGGAACTGGCGGTAGATCGTCCCCACGCCCACCCCGGCCAGTGTGGCGATCTCGCGCATCGAGGCGTCGAGCCCGTCGCGGGCCAGCACGACCTCGGCCGCCTCCAGCACGCGGGCACGGTTGCGCCGGGCGTCGGCACGCATGGCTCCTCCTCGCGTTGACATCCGGAACCGTTGTTCCGTATCGTTCCCGGCATCCAAGCGGAACAGTCATTCCGATTCTAGGGGCTTTCGTGGACTTCCAGACCATGGGACGTTCCGGGCTGCGCGTCTCCCGCGCGTGCCTCGGCACCATGAACTTCGGCACCGAGTACGGCCTGGCCGCGGGCGACGAGGCCGAGGCGGGCCGCGTCATCGACGCCTACCTCGACGCGGGCGGCAACTTCATCGACACCGCCGACCTCTACCACCGGGGCGAGACCGAGGAGATCGTCGGCCGGGCGCTGCGCGGCCGGCGCGAGTGGGTCGTGCTGGCCACCAAGGGTGCCATGCCGGTCGGCCCGGAGGGACGGGGCCTGTCCCGGCGGCACCTCACCCGCGCCCTGGAGGCCAGTCTGCGCCGCCTCGGCACCGACTACATCGACCTCTACCAGTGCCACCAGTGGGACCCTGGCACGCCCATCGAGGAGACGATGGCCACCCTCGACGGCTTCGTACGCTCGGGCAAGGTGCGCTACCTCGGCTGCTCCAACTTCACCGCCGCCCAGCTCGTCGAGGCGCAGTGGGCCGCCGAACGGGTGGGCGGCACGCCGTTCGTGAGCCTGCAACCGCAGTACTCGCTGATCCAGCGGGTCGTCGAGGCCGAGATCCTGCCCGCCTGCGCCCGGTTCGGCCTCGGCACGGTCGTGTACGGCGCGCTCGGCGGCGGCGTCCTGACCGGCCGCTACCGGCGCGGCGAGATCCCCGACCCGGACAGCCGCATGGGCCGCCTGCTCGGCGCCGCGATGCCCGGCGCGACCCGCTGGGCGCAGTCGCTGCTCAACGACCGCAACCTGGCCGTCGCCGAAGGGCTGGCCGAGGTCGCGTCGGGACTCGGGGCCGACCCCGCCGCGGTCGCCCTGGCCTGGGTCGCGGGCCGTCCGGGCGTCACGTCGGTGCTGCTCGGGCCGCGCTCGGTACGGCAGCTCCAGGAGAACCTGGCCGCCTTCGACCTCGCCCTCCCGTCCGACGCGACCACCCGCCTGGACGACCTCTCCGACCCCACCCCCACCCCCACCGACGGCTCCTTCTTCCACCTCGTCCCCCGCTGACCCCGAACCGACGTAACCGGAAGGTCGCGGAGAGTAGAGTACTCGCCGTAATGCCGCCCCTGACCTGCAATGAGGGCATGGCCATGACCTTTCGCCTGAACGACGAACAGATCGAGGCGCTGCGCAAGCGTGCCGAGTCGGAGGGGCACAGCATGCAGCAGATCGTGCCGCGTGAGATCGAGGAGTACCCGGAGCGCGCCTCTGACGACGAGATCAACGACGCTCTGGCGGAGAAGGGTGCCAAGCGATTCGCGGACCTGTTGCGCAGGCTGGGCGAGTGATCCGCCACGTCAGCCTCGAACAGGGGCTGCGCATCGCCCGTGTCGCGGTGGGCGGCCCCGTTCAGGTGGGCGGCCTCGGGCTCCTGGAGGCCGCGGACCTCGCTGTTCGGGCGTGACGCCCATCCCGACCTGATGACCGAGGCCGCGGCGGAGATCGCGGCGGCGCTGCGTGCGTTCAGGAGGTGAGTTTGACCGGGAGGCGGCGTTGGCGGATGGCGGTGCGGATGGCCTTGGCGAGCTGGGCGTACTCGCTCACGCGGGCCGAGGAGGCGCGGTAGGCCAGGCCGATCGTGCGGCCCGGGGCCGGGGCGGCGAAGCGGCGCAGCGACAGGCGTACCCGCTTGCCGGTCTCCACCGGCACGGCCGACTCCGGCAGCAGCGTCACGCCCAGACCGCCCGCCACGAGCTGCACCAGCGTCGGCAGGCTGGTCGCGTACGTGGTCGCGGTGGCCCGCGCGCCCACCTCGCGGCACACGTCGATGGCCTGTTCGCGCAGGCAGTGGCCCTGGTTGAGGAGGACGATGTCCAGGCCCTTGAGCGCGTCGCGGTCGAGCGGGGCCGGGTCGGCGGCCAGGGGGTGGTCGCGGGGGAGGGCCAGCAGGAACTCCTCGTCGTAGAGCGGCGCCTCCACCAGGCCGCCCACGTCCGTCGGCAGGGCGAGCAGGACCAGGTCGAGCCGCCCCTCGCGGATCTCCTCCACGATCGTGTCCGTCTTGGCCTCGTGAACGGTCAGCTTCAGGTGCGGGAAGCGCTGGGCGAACATGGGCAGCAGCGCGGGCAGCACGTACGGCGCCACGGTGGGGATCACGCCGAGGTGGGCCGGGCCGCTGAACGGCTCGCGGTTCTGGGCGGCCTCGCCCATCAGGTCCTCCACGGCGGCCAGCACCCGCCAGGCGTGCTCGGCCACGCGCTCGCCGGCGGGCGTGAGCAGCACCTTCCGGGTGGTCCGCTCCAGGAGCTGTGTGTCCAATATCTCCTCCAATGAGGCGATATTTCCGGACAGGGTGGGTTGGCTCATCCTCAGTGCCGTCGCCGCCTCCCTGAAGTGGAGATGCTCGGCCACGGCGAGGAAGGAGCGCAGCTGAGCGAGGGTGGGCGTGGGCTCACTGATAGGAATCACCTCTCAGATTGGTTCGACTGCTCGATTTCTCGAATCAATGGTAGGTGCGGCAACGTAGGTGCCCTGACCCGCACTTCCTCCAAAGGAGAAGGAACTTGCTCACCGTCGGTGACCGCTTCCCCGAGTACGAACTCACGGCCTGTGTCGACCTCGACCCCGACAAGGCGTTCGCTGAGATCAACCACAAGACCTACGAGGGCAAGTGGCGCGTGGTGTTCTTCTGGCCGAAGGACTTCACGTTCGTCTGCCCGACCGAGATCGCCGAGTTCGGCCGTCTCAACGGCGAGTTCGCCGACCGTGACGCCCAGGTGCTCGGTGTCTCCGTCGACTCCGAGTTCGTGCACCACGCCTGGCGCAAGAACCACGACGACCTGCGCGACCTGCCCTTCCCGATGCTGAGCGACATCAAGCGCGAGCTGTCGGAGGCCTGCGGCGTGCTCGGCCAGGACGGCGTCGCCCAGCGCGCCACGTTCATCGTCGACCAGAACAACGAGATCCAGTTCTCGATGGTGACCGCCGGTTCCGTGGGCCGCAACGTCAAGGAGGTCCTGCGGGTCCTCGACGCCCTGCAGTCCGACGAGCTGTGCCCGTGCAACTGGAACAAGGGCGAGGCCGGCCTCGACGCCCAGAAGCTGCTGGCCCAGTGAGCGTCGACAACCTGAAGTCGCTCCTGCCCGACTACGCCAAGGACACCAGGCTCAACCTGGGCTCGGTCACGACCACCTCGTCGCTGACCGACCAGCAGCTCTGGGGCGCGGTCCTGGCGTGCGCGCTGGCCACCAGGTCGGCGCGGGTCATCGCCGAGCTCTCGCAGGACGCCGCCGACCACCTGTCGGCCGAGGCGTTCACCGCCGCCAAGGCGGCCGCGTCGATCATGGCGATGAACAACGTCTACTACCGCGCCACCCACCTGATCGGCGACGAGACGTACGCGACGCTGCCGGCCAGGCTCCGGATGTCGGTGATCGGCAACCCGGGCGTGGACAAGACGGACTTCGAGCTGTGGTGCCTGGCGGTCTCCGCGGTCAACGGCTGCGGCCGCTGCCTGGAGTCGCACGAGCAGGTGCTGCGGGGCGCGGGCATGCCGCGTGAGCAGGTCCAGGAGGCGCTGCGGGTGGCCGCGGTGATCAACGCCACCGCCGCGACCCTGGAGGCCGAGGCCGCACTCCTGACGGTCTGACCTCCTCGCGAGACCGCGAAGGCGGGCGCCCGTACGGGCGCCCGCCTTCGACGTGCGGGGGGCCCGACGTGCGGGGCTGGACGCGTGGGGGCGGGCGTGCGGGGCTAGCCGGCCTGGGGCTCGTCGAGCGGCGTGAGCGCCTGGCTGGCCTCCTCGTGCTCCAGGCCCGTGGCCTGCAACAGGTCCACCGCGATCGAGCGCAGCTGCGCGATGATGACGTGCGCGGAGAAGCCCAGCCGCTCGGGCCGTTCCCGGCCGGCCACCGCGAGCAGCGCCTGCCGGGCCAGCAGGGGATCACGCCCGGCGGCCAGCTCCAGTTGCAGCAGCAGCGCCGCCTCCGAGACCTCCCGCATCGCCTCGGCCAGCGCCGTGGGCGGCGGGCTCGCCTCGCCCAGCGCCGCCAGCGTGCGGCGGACCATCACCCGGGCGTTGCGCAGGGCCAGGTCGACGGGCACGGCGGCGGTTTCGTACCGGGCCAGCGCGGCCCGGCGGTGCCAGTGCAGCGGCGAGATCATGGTGATCTCCTTGCTGGTCTCCAGTGCCATCGCGAACTCCTCGACGGCCGCCTGCGTCGTGCGCGCCTCATCCAGCGCCTCGGCGGCCAGGTCGACGTCCCGCTTCTCGATCGCCTCGGCCGCCTGCTCCAGGACGGTCGACAGCGCGTCCAGCACGCCGGACAGATGCTTGGCCGCGATCGTGAACGGGCTGGCGGGCATCAGCGCGACCGCCGCGACGCCGATGACACCCCCGGTGAGGGCGTCGGCCATGCGGTCGAGGCCGCCGGCGTTCTCGCCGGGCAGCAGCGTGGCCACCAGCACGGCCGAGGACCCCGCCTGCGCGACGAACAGCGCCCCTCCGTTGAGTAGCAGCGCGACGGCCATGGCCAGCCCGACGACCAGCGCGAGCTGCCAGGGCCCCGAGCCGATCCACGACACGAGCAGGTCGCCGACGCCGACGCCGAGGCTCACGCCGACCACCAGCTCGGCGACGCGCCGCAGCCGCTGGCCGAGCCCCACGCCGACGCAGATCAGCACGGAGATCGGCGCGAAGAACGGCCGGGCGTGCCCGAGCAGGTCGACGGCGACGATCCAGGCCAGCGCCGCGCCCACCGCGCACTGCACGATCGAGGGCGCCATGAGGCCGAACGTGCCCAGTCGTTCCCTTACGTGATCGCTGAGCCTCGTTCGCACCTTTCCACCTTGGCGGATCTTTGTGACATTGGGGTCACGTTTGCCCCGTAACACCCGGCTGAATCGCGGCCGGCGCGAGCCGCCTGCGGACGAACACGATGACCGCGACCACGACCGGCGTGGCCATCCACGCGTACGTGGAGTTCTCGCCGACGCCGAAGGCCAGGACGGCGCTGGCCGCCCACAACACGCCGCACCCCCAGTACACCCAGGCCGAGGTGCCCATGCGCCGCCTGTTCGCGTTGCCGTTGAGCAGCCCCTGCGACAGGGCCAGCGTGAACAGCGCGCCCTGGCAGAACATCAGGATCGCCTCCGTCCCCGCGAACAGCGCCAGCGCGACCCCCTTGGACGCCTGGACGTCGACGTCCGCCGCCGACATCTCGCTCCACAGGTTCATCGTGTACGGCAGGAACGCCGAGAACAGCAGCAGTGGCACGTGCAGCAGCAGGACCGGCTGGGAGACCCGGTGGAGCTGGTCGAAGAGCGTGTGGTGGGCCCGCCAGCTGAACCACAGCATGAGGAAGGCCAGCACGAACGCCACGAAGGAGCCCTGGTGGTGGCCCAGGAAACCGGCGAGGTCACGGAAGTCCTCCTCGGCCGGGCGGGGGATCTCCAGGACGAGCAGCGTGATGGCGATCGCGAACACCGCGTCGCTGAACATCCCGACCCGCTCCGGGGTCATGCCGGGACGGGGGGCCGGTGGGGGGCTGGACACAGCGGGTCTCCGAGAATCGTGGGGGGTGACCAGCATAGAGCTCCGGACGTCCGGGGCTCATCCGTCCAGGAAGGCGTCCACCGCGTCCAGGAAGGCGGCCCGCTCGGTGGCGTGGACGAGGTGCCCGGCCTCGATCGTGACCAGTTCGGCGCCGGGGATCAGGCGGGCCAGCGCGGGGGCGTCGAACGGGCTCTGCCGCCCGCCCGACAGCACCAGCGTGGGCGCCGTGATCCTGCCCAGCTCGGCGGCCAGCGCCGGGTCGGGATCGACGATGTACGGCTCGGTCTGGTGCATCATCCGCCAGTCGAACGCGGTGGAGTCGTCCTCCACGAGAGGCTGCCGCCCTTCGATCGGGTACGGCGGCGTGACGTCCTCCAGCACCAGCCGCTCGACGCGTCCCGGGTGGCGCATGGCCACGTGGTAGGACACCATGCCGCCCAGCGAGTGCCCGACCAGCCGGACGCGGCCGAGGCCCAGGTGGTCGAGGAGCGCCACGATGTCCTCGGCCATCGTGCCCACCGCGTACTCGCCGGGCCGGTCGCTGGCCCCGTGGCCGCGCAGGTCGGGGGCGAGGACGTGGTGGCGGGCGGCGAAGTGCTGGGTGATGCCGTTCCAGTCGTTGTGGTTCGCGGTCCTGCCGTGGACGAGGACCAGCGGGGGAGCGGCGGGGTCGCCCTCCTCGCGGTAGACGAGCTTGATGCCGTTGACGTGGGCTTCGCGAATCACATCCGGGAACACTACCTTCGGTGCTTTTGTGAGCTTCGAGGTTCCGCCGAGAGCTTGAGAGGCGAGCGCACCTTGACATCGCGGCGGCCGTTCATGGGCAGACATTGCCCATGAACCTCGCCGGGCCGCTCGGCTAGCGTCGCGACGGTGGGGAAGCCGGTACTGGAGAAGGGGCAACGCATGCCGGACCCGATTGAAGTGCGAAAGGTGCCGATCGAGAGCGTGACCGACGCCTCCGGGCTGTCACGGCTCATCGCGGACGGGGTGATCGAGGCGCGCCGGGTGCTCGCGGTGATCGGCAAGACCGAGGGCAACGGCGGCGTCAACGACTACACGCGCATCCTGGCCGACCGCGCCTTCCGCGAGGTCCTGGCCGAGCACGGCCACCCGTCCCCCGAGAGCGTGCCGCTGGTGTGGTCGGGCGGCACCGACGGCGTCCTCAGCCCGCACGCCACCGTCTTCGCCACCACGGCGGACGCCCCGGCCGGCGACGAGCCGCGCCTGTCGGTGGGCGTGGCGATGAGCGAGGTGATCCTGCCGGAGGACATCGGCCGCCCGGCGATGGTGGAGAAGGTGGCCGCCGGGGTGCGGGAGGCCATGAAGATCGCCGGCATCGACGACCCGCGCGACGTGCACTACGTGCAGACCAAGACGCCGCTGCTCACCCTGGCCACGATCACCGAGGCCAGGAGCCGCGGCCAGGACACCGCCATCGAGGAGACCGGCCCGTCGATGGACCTGTCCAACTCCACCACCGCGCTCGGCATCGCGGTCGCGCTCGGCGAGATCGACATGCCGGCCGCCGACCAGATCCACAAGGACCTGTCGCTGTACTCGTCGGTGGCCTCGTGCTCGTCCGGGGTGGAGCTGGACCGGGCGCAGATCGTGCTGGTGGGGAACGTGCGCGGCATCGGCGGGCGCTACCGCATCGGGCACAGCGTCATGAAGGACGCGCTCGACGCCGACGGCATCTGGGACGCCATCAGGGACGCCGGTCTGCCGCTGCCCGACCGCCCCCACCCCTCCGACCTCGGCGGGCGGCTGGTCAACGTGTTCATGAAGTGCGAGGCCGACCCGTCGGGGCGGGTGCGCGGGCGGCGCAACATCATGCTGGACGACTCCGACGTGCACTGGCACCGGCAGATCAAGGCGGCCGTCGGCGGGGTGGCGGCCTCGGTCACCGGCGACCCCGCGGTGTTCGTCTCGGTGGCCGCCGTGCACCAGGGGCCCTCGGGCGGCGGCCCGGTCGCGGCCATCGCCGACCTCGGCTAGCGCCAGGGCATCACGCCCCGCACCGGCAGGACCACGCCGGGAACCGGGGCGTGGGCAGCCGCGGGTAGTCTCATTCGCTGTGCCGACCATCCCGCAACCACTCGACCCCGACGACGACGGCAGCGCCGCCCCCGCGGTGGCCGCCGCCCTGGCCGCCTACGAGGCGGGCACGTGCGGCCCCGCCGACGTGCTGGCCGCCCTGAGCGGCGCGCGGCTGCTGGTGCCGGTGGTCGCCCTGCTGACCGAGTCCGAGGTCGGCGAGCACGGGCTGCGCCAGGAGAAGGAGAGCGAGATGGCGCTGCCCAAGCTCGTCGGCGCGGACGGCAGGCACGCGGTGCTCGCCTTCACCGGCACCGACGCGCTGACCAGGTGGCGCGAGGACGCCCGGCCCATCCAGACCGGCACGCTCCAGGTCTGCCGGGCGGCCGTGCACGAGGAGGCCGCGGCGGTCGTGGTCGACGTGGCCGGGCCGGTGCAGTTCGTGATCGAGGGCGAGGTGCTGCGGGCGCTGGCCGCGGTCGAGTCCGGCACCGTCGACCAGCTCAGCGGCGTCACCGTCGCCAGGATGGAGCCGGCCCCGCCCCGCCGCCGCTGGTTCTCCCGCAGAAGCGGCTGACACCGCCCTCCACGCGCCCGTCCCCGCGGACGGCCGGACGCGCCGACGCCCCCGGCCGGGGCCGGGCACCCGGCGGGGGCGGCCGCGGGCGTCCGCA